>NC_017219.1:942986-1257314 GCF_000269965.1 Bifidobacterium longum subsp. infantis ATCC 15697 = JCM 1222 = DSM 20088 | reverse complement strand
TCATGAGACCACCACCTTGTCTCCCGCCTTGAGGCCGTCGGACTTGGTGATTTGCACTTGCGCGTCGGACACCAGCCCGATTGACACCGGCACACGCACCAACTTGCCGCCGCGTACCGCTTCGACCGCATACGCGCTGCCGGCGCTGGCGATCAGTGCGGTCACCGGCACGATCAGTGTCTCCCCGGTCGAGGCATCGGCGTTCGGGATGATGACTTGCACGGCCGTCGGCCCGAAAGCCGCCACCTACGACTGGTCCGGGAAGTCGATGCGCGCCGATGGCTGTGTGGCTTGCCCGGTGTCGCCGGTCTTCTGCCCGCCCTGACCGACCGAGGCGAGCGTCGTTTCGACGGTGGTGTTGTCCGGCAGCACGACCTGCGCCTTGTCTCCGGCTTTGAACGTCGCCGCCTTTGTGGCGGTCAACGTGGCCTGCGCATGCAGGGTGACGCCCGTATAGCTTGCCGGGCTGACCTGCGATTGGCCGAGTTTCGCGTTCACCGCCGTGATGCGGATTGGTGCGGCTGCGGCCAGGGCCACCGTATTCGGGTCGAATGTGCCGGTGACCGCGTCGCCGGTCAGGCCGCGCGAGCGCTGCCATTGCCGGATCGCCATCGCGGCCCTCATCTCCGGCTGCGTGTACATGCTGCTGGCCGCACGCCTCGGCAAATTCGGCGGCATCACCGTCATGGGCGTGATCATCGGACGGTTCCTGTTCATCTCCGGGCATTTCGTGCTTTCGTTCATCGCCTACATCAACACCGGCACGTTCTTCATCTCGATGATCGCGATTCTGGTGTGCGCGGTTCTCGGCGGCTGGTTCGGCCAGCGCATGATGAAGAAGCATTTCATCAAGGCCGGTATCGCCTGATGAATCCTGCCCGCCGGACGCTCGATCCGCGCGCGAGACTCTTCCTTCTGCTGGTGGCGAACCTCATGCTGTTCTTCCATGTAGGGCTCGCCACGCAAATCGTCATGGTCGTGCTGTTCCTGTTGCCCCTGCTGGCGGCCGCCCGATGGCGAACCGCGTTGAACTTCGGCGTGACCTATGCCGTACTCACCGCGCTGGGAATGCTCGACCCCGATGCCCTGGGACTGCCGTGGCTGCATGTGGTCTCCGCGCTGGCCGTGGGCGTCACGATGATGCTGCCCTGTTTCATCACCGACTCGCATGGCTCAACGGCGTGGCCGACCGGTACGTGGTATTCGACGGCGGACATATCGTGCAGGATTACGAGGCCGATGAATTCCTGTCCCTCTCCCCCGGCTGCGTGGCCGCCATGGGATTGCGGGCGTTTGACTTGGAACCGTATCGGCACCGGATTGCGGCCCTGGCTTCAAGCCCGGCCGCCGAATCCGGCTCCACGGACAATGCCTCTCGCTCGCCATCGAATGGTTCGCCGAGGACGACACCAGCCTCGACGCCTACGAATACACCATCGACCATGTCATCGAGCACGGTCTCGAAGACTCCCCCACCTTCGTGTTCCGCACCGCTGATCCGGCCGCCGAAGACAGCCCGTTCCGCTGGCTGCTGGCCATCAACCCTCTGCCTTCGCGCAAGGCGTTCGCCGAGGGCGGGCTGCTCAGCCACCTGCATTTCCAGTACGCCAACGATCTGCACACGCTCGTCGCCACGGATGAGGCCACCGGCGCCGAGACCTTGCGCAATCCGTGTTGGTACGCCGCCATGTGCTCCAACGAGGGAACCGTCGAGGACCGTTGCGCCATCATCCGTGCGTTGCACCACTTGCAGTAAATCTGGCAACATACGGCAGTATGACGGCTCCCCGCTAGTGAAACAGCATCGCTTCAGTAGCCGTGCGAGTGCAGATACTCATCATCGAAGCCGGAATAATGGCCGATCTCGTGCAACACGGTTTTGCGGATCTGTTGGCGCAGCTCGGCCTGTGTCGAGCATACGCGTTCATGCGGTCCCTTGAACAGGGTGATGGCGTCCCGGCATCACGCCGCTGCAGCCCGTAGTTCGCTTTGTGATGGGTATGCCCTCATACAGTCCGAGCAGCTCACCGCACGGATTGCTCATTGTGACCAGTTCGCGCTCATTGGGTTCGTCCGCAACGACGATGCCGACATTCTCCAGCACCCGCGCAAACCGTTCAGGCAAATCATCCAACACCTGTTCAATGGCCCGTCCAAACTCATCGTCACTGATGTGCATACTCAATCCTTCACCTGTTGCTTGGCTCCCACGATAACAGACATATTCCGGGTTCCGGCTTCTTGCGGGTGCCATAACGTTGCGCGGAACGCTTCCAATCATTCATTAGGTCGATTCTTCATTCATTAGGTCATGAGGCTGCGATTGTCGGTGTTGGAATGGCACCATTCCAGTGGTGACTGTCAGAGCTCACCGACCTAATGAATGAAGAATCGACCTAATGAATGCGTCCGGTCATATCTCATTGTGAAAATGACCCGGTATTGCGGTATTCCGCAATTGCACTTCCAACGATTCTGAAGTATTCATCCAGATTCTGCGTGGTAGCGAACGTTCTTCTTGTGGCGGGAAAAGTCTTATAGCCCGCGAAGGAGAGGTTGTTCCTTTTCTCGATATCTCCTTCCCATCGGTTTCGGTCATAGTGGTACCGTCCGTCGTATTCCAGAATCACATGATCATTCGGATACACCATGTCCACAACCACCTCTTTGTTCTGCAACGGGAGGTATATCGGAGCATTCACCTCCAATTCGGGTAATCCACGTTTTACCGATTCAAGGCGAAGGATGCTTTCCTGCGGCGAATCGGTGTTCTCTCTGCACAACGAGAGCGCTTTGCGAAATAATCTGATACCTGGGAATCTACCTATATCGGCGAGGAACAACGATATCTTGTCTTTCGTTGTCTGTTTCAGATGCTCATTACGGCAGGTGGCCCAATCCAAGGCAATGACCATACTTTCCACATCGACGAACTGTGCGATCTGACACAGCGCCTGTTCCACTGAAACCACGGCGATAAGATCATCAATCATCGTCTGGTCAATGCCATGACCCCAATAATGGCATTGCGTTTCGGTAAGATTCGACAATCTTTCAGCCCCGGACACCGTAACGTGCAGTTTGTTGGGGTCATAGTTGGGCTTGTAATTCAGCGTGGCCGTCATGCCAGCAAGCTGTAGCCTGGTGCCATGGCTGAAGCAAAGCTCCTGTGAAGTGCGCATCGATCTGGCACGGCATTGTTCCAGTGTTTTCTGGGCGAGGTCTCGCGCCTCATCAAGTGTGAAGAACGTGTTGTATGCATAGGACTCCATGCCATCCCCCTGATGGTTGTATCCGTGAACCGCGTTATTCACGGATACAACTCACGATGGCATAACCAACTTCTGCGCGCAACCAGCTCGGCCGAATCGGTGGATATGTGTATAACCTGCCAGCTCAGCTGTTGCGGTTGATCTCGATGTCGGTGACGGTGAGGTTGGCCTCGTTGATCAGGTTGAAGAGGATGACCTCGGCCAGCGGACCGGGCTGCATGAAGGTGTGCTGCTTGGCTTCGGAGACGTAGTCATGGCTATCACGGTAGAAGGCGGTGTCGATGCCGCCCGGATAGACGGCGACCACCTTGACGCTGGTGCCCTTGTATGCGGCCTGCAGGCTCTTGGTGTAGCCCTTCTCGCCCCACTTGGTGGCGCAGTACACGCTTTCGTTCGCGTTGCCCCGCGTGGCGGCGGTGCTCATGATCTGGGCGATTTTCACGTCACGCTCGCCACAGGTCTTGAGGGTTTCCACCGTCCACAGGATCATGCCTTTGAGACCTTTGAGGCATGTGTCGACATCGGCGGCCTCATAGGCGGTGGGCACCTTGAACGAGGGCTGGCCGGCGTTGTTGATGAGCAGGTCGATGTGACCAAGCGCAGCGATGCTCGCCACGGATTCCTTGACGAACGCTTCGTCAGTGATGTCGCCTACGAAGGCGCGGTAGGATTCGGCGGGCCACTGCGTGCTCAGCTCGGCCTGACGTTCGGCGTTGAAGTCGATGCCGGCCACCAGCCAGCCCTTGGCGATGAGTTGGCTGGCGAGCTCGTAGCCCAAACCCAGCGCGCTGCCGGTGACGATGGCGATTTTCTTACCTGTTGTGGTTGGCATGGTTGTTTCCTTTGCATGCTTGCGAGACTCCCCTCAGGCCGCCTACGGCGGCCAGCTCCCCTCAGCGAGGGGAACCTAGGGTTAACCCGCTCTTTGCTGACAGCTCCCCTCAGCGAGAGGAACCAAAAGGTAGGACTATTCTTCAGCTACGAGTTCGAGGTACGAATCATTCCAGAGGTCTTCGTCGCCGTCGGGCATGAGGAGCACGCGCTCGGGGTCGAGCGCCTCGACGGCGCCCTCATCGTGGGTGACGAGCACAATGGCGCCCTCATACTTGGCAATGGCCTTCAGAATCTCCTCACGGGAGGCGGGATCGAGGTTGTTGGTGGGCTCGTCGAGCAGCAGCACATTGGCTCGCGAGGTGACCAGCGTGGCCAAGGCCAGACGGGTCTTCTCACCGCCGGAAAGCACATGGGCCGGTTTCATCGCGTCATCGCCGGAGAACAGGAACGAGCCAAGAATGGAACGGGCCTGCGTGTTGTCGAGCTCGGGCGCCACATGCTGCAGGTTCTCCAACACGGTGGCGTTCAGATCCAAGGTGTCGTGCTCCTGCGCGAAGTAGCCGATCTTGCAGCCGTGACCGTATTCCACGGAACCGGTGTCCGGCTCCTCGATGTGGGCCAGCAGGCGCAGCGTGGTGGTCTTGCCGGCACCGTTGTAGCCGAGGATCACCACACGCGAGCCCTTGTCGATGGCCAGGTTCACGCCGGCGAACACGATGTTGGAACCGTAGGCCTTGGAGATGTCCTTGGCCATGATCGGCGTGCGGCCGCAGGGCGCGGGCTCGGGGAAACGGATGTCCGCCACCTTCTCGGCCTTCTGCGCCTCGGAGGTGTTTTCCAGCAGCTTTTCGGCGCGGCGCATCATGTTCTGCGCGGCCACGGCCTTGGCGGCCTTGGCGTGCAGTCGGATGCCCTGCTTCATGAGACGGTCGGCCTTCTTCTCGGCCACTTCGCGTTCGCGGCGGCGGCGCTCCTCGTCCACCACGCGCTGGTGCAGGTAGGCCTTCCAGCCGAGCGAATACATGTCGATCTGGCCGAGCTGCGCGTCCAGATGCCAGACCTTGTTCACCACTTCGTCCAGCAGTTCGGTGGAGTGGGAGATGACCAGGAAGCCGCCCTCGTACTTCTTCAAGTAGCCGCGCAGCCATTCGATGGAATCGGCATCCAAGTGGTTGGTCGGCTCGTCGAGGATCAGGGTGTCGGCATTGGAGAACAGGATGCGCGCCAGCTCGATGCGGCGGCGCTGGCCACCGGAGAGCGTGCCGAGCTGCTGCTCCATGACCTCCTGCGGCAGGCCGAGCGAGGCGGCCATGGAAATCGCCTCGGACTGGGCCGCGTATCCGCCGGCCTTGTCGAAGTCCTGCATGGCCTTGTCGTACCGGGTCATGGCCTTGCTCATCACGTCCGGATCCGGGTCGGTCATATCCTTTTCGGCCTTGCGAATGCGGCTGATGATGGTGGCGATGTCACGCGCGCTCATCATGCGGTCGAGCGCGGTCTGCGTGGGATCGGAGGCGTGCGTGTCTTGCGGCAGGTAGCCGAACTTGCCGGAGACGCGCACCTTGCCGGCGGTGGGCAGCATGTCGCCGGTGATCACGCGGGTCAGCGTTGTCTTGCCGGCGCCGTTGCGGCCCACCAGACCGATCTTGTCTCCCTTGGCCACATGGAAGTTGGTGGGGTGAAGCAGCGTGCGCGCGCCGATCTGAATTTCAAGTCCCTGCACCTCAATAGCCATGAATAACCTACTTGCCTGTTACGAATACTGTCTCTTACCAAAGTCCGACTGTACATCATAGCGAACACCATGCCGACCGTCCCGGCCGCAGCCGTGCGCGAGGCGCGCGACGCCCATGCAATACCCACGATGTGCGCGAAGAGGCCGCCGAAGCATGATTCGCGTCGTACACTATCTGGTATTCGAATACGCTTGCGGCGCAATGCGCACGTACTGTGGAAGGGATTTGCCGCATGGAACCAAATTATCTCGTGTTATTGGGAATCGTGATTGTGATTGTGGGTTTCGCCCTCAGACTTGATGCGATTCTGATCATTATCGTGGCGGCTTTGGTGACTGCGCTGGTCGGCGGCATTGGCGTCGACGGCTTCCTGACCACGTTGGGTACGTCGTTCGTCTCGAACCGCAGCATGGCAATTTTCATCATCGTGTTGCTGGTCACCGGCACATTGGAGCGCAACGGTCTGAAAACCGCAGCCGCGCAGCTGATCGGCAGGGTGAAGAATGCGACGCCCGGTATGGTGATCGCCCTGTATGGTGTGATGCGTCTCGTGTTCGCCGCGTTCAACGTGAGTTTTGGTGGCGTGGCCGGGTTCGTGCGTCCGGTCATTATGCCGATGGCGGTGGGCGCGATTGAAGCGTCCGGTCACGAGCCGAACGACGAGTATGTGGAAGAGCTCAAGGGCATGGCTTCCGGTATGGAGAACGTCGCATGGTTCTTTGGCCAGGTGCTGTTCGTAGGTACGGCCGGTGCGCTGCTCGTGCAGTCCACATTGAAGCCGCTGGGTTATGACGTCGAACTATTGCGCATGGCCATTATCGAGATCCCGGTCGCGGTGATTGCCGTGGCGGTCACCGCCGTCTATTACATCATCAAGGACACACGACTGCGTAAGAAGTACTACGGTGCCGAAGCCGCCGCTCAGGCCACTACCGCTACCACCACCGGCAAGGAGGCCTGATATGTCGTTCTTCATGGACCCCAGCGTGACCGTTGGCACCAAGATCCTCGAGCTCTTCTATATTTTCATGGGTTTCATGTCCGTGTATGCGGGCGTACGCAACCTACTCGATAAAACCAACAAGGCCCGCTACGGCACTTTCGTGTTCTGGACGGCGCTCGGTATCGTCATCGCGTTCGGCCGTTGGATTCCGGCCATTGCGGACGGTGTGCTCATTATCATCATGGTCATTCCCGCCATCTTCCGCCAAGTGCGTAAGGGATCGGCGTCCGATTCGAGCGCTCCCAGCACCGCCGAAGTGGCCGCGAACTTCCAGCGCATCGGCATGCGCATCTTCATTCCCGCCCTGTGCCTGGGCGTGTTCGCCATTATCGGCGCCCTGATTCCCAGCGTCAGCGCCCTGACCGGCTGCTGCATCGGTGTGATGATTGCCGCCGTGATTCTGTTCGCGTTCTCGCATGACAACAAGCCGGTCGTATTCCTCAACGATTCGGAACGCCTGTTGTCTGCCATGGGTGCGCTCTGCATGCTGCCGATGCTGCTGGCCAGTCTCGGCGCGATTTTCACAGCCGCAGGTGTCGGCGACGTGATCGCCACGCTGGTCGGCGGCATTATTCCGAAGGGCAACGTCACGCTGGGCATCATCGTATTCGGTGTGGGCATGATGCTGTTCACGATGATCATGGGCAATGCCTTCGCCGCAATTACCGTAATGACCGTGGGCATTGGCGCGCCATTCGTGCTCGCCTACGGTGCGGACCCGGCGGTGATTGGCATTCTGGCGCTGACCTGTGGCTACTGCGGCACGCTGTGCACGCCGATGGCCGCCAACTTCAACATCGTGCCCGTCGCGATGCTCGATATGAAGGACCGCATGGGCGTGGTTAAGAAGCAGGTGCTGCCTGCATTGGTGATGATTGTGGTGCAGATCGTCTATATGCTGATCGCGCAATAACCTCGTTGTCCAGATACCACAACAATCCGTGAAATAAGGAGCTAATGATGAGCAAGATTCTGGTGACCGGATTCGATCCGTTCGGCGGCGAGCCGGTTAACCCCGCATTCGAGGCAGTCAAGCTGTTGCCGGATGAAATCGCCGGTGCGACAGTGGTGAAACTGGAGATTCCGACGGTGTTCACGCGCAGTGCGACCGTGGTTGAGGAAGCCATGGTGCGCGAGCAGCCTGACTATGTGCTGTGCATTGGTCAGGCTGGTGGCCGGTCGGCTCTGACCGTGGAGAAAGTGGCCATTAATTTGGCCGAGGCGCGTATTCCCGATAATGATGGCGAGCAGCCGTTCGATATGCCGCTACGGGAGGATGGTGGCACCGCGTATTTCGCCACGTTGCCGGTCAAGGCCATGGTCAGGAACATCAATGACCACGGGATTCCCGCATTCATGTCGTATACGGCAGGCACGTATGTGTGCAACAGCATCATGTATAACGTGTTGTATCTGATTGACCGCAAATTCCCCGGCGTCAAGGGCGGTTTCATTCATGTGCCGTATGCGACCGCGCAGGGCGTGGGCAAGCCGAACGGCACGCCGACCATGGAGATCGCGACCATGGCGCGCGGTATCGAAGCCGCCATCGAAGCCGCTGTGAGCACCGAAACCGACGCCACCGACATCCTGGGCGCAACCCACTGACATACAGACAGCGATGCCCCCACTGACAACTTCTGTCGGCGGGGGCATCGCTATGCGTTGAACGTTACAGTTCGCGCAGCTGGGCGGCGATCTGGATGGATTCGACGCTGGCCTCGGCCTTGTTGCGCGTCTCCTGCCATTCGGTGGCGGGCACGGAGTCGAGCACAATGCCGGCACCGGCCTGCACGCTCGCCTCATGGTCACGCAGGAACGCGGTGCGGATGGCGATGGCCATGTCCATGTTGCCGGAGAAATCGAAGTAGCCGACGGTGCCGCCGTAGATGCCGCGGTCGGCCGGTTCCAACTCGTCGATGATTTCGACTGCGCGCGGCTTAGGAGCGCCAGACAGCGTGCCGGCCGGGAACGCGGACTTGAACACATCGAATGCAGTCAGCGAGGGGTCGACCTTGCCGGTGACCGTCGAGCAGATGTGCATGATGTGGCTGAAACGCTTGATGTCCATGAGCTGCACGACTTCCACGGACTGCGGCACGCACACCTTACTCAGGTCGTTGCGAGACAGGTCGACGAGCATGATGTGCTCGCTGCGTTCCTTCGGATCGGCAAGCAGCTCCTTGGCGAATTTCTCGTCTTCCTCAGGGGTGGCGCCGCGAGGGCGGGATCCAGCAATCGGGAAGGTCATCGCGTGGCCGTTGTCCACCTTGATGAGGGTTTCCGGGCTGGAGCCGATCACGTTGAAGTCGCGGCCCTGAGCGTCGGTCAACGCCATGAAATACATGTACGGGCTCGGGTTCAGCGTGCGCAACACACGGTACACGTCGAACGGGTCAGCAGGCGAATCGATGTCGAGGCGCTGGGAGATGACCACCTGGAACACGTCGCCGTCGACGATGTGCTGCTTGGCGCGTTTGACGGCCTGCTCGTAGTGGCTCTTCTCGGTGCGGAAGCGCAGCTCGGGTTGGGTGACCGTTTCGTCCAGAATGTTGACGCGGGACTCGTCCGGAGCCGGGGTGGCGGCATCGCGCTGCATCTGGTCGAGTCGAGCGACGGCCTCGTTGTAGGCGGCGTCGGCGCGAGTGGATTTATCATCCACATTCACCGCATTGGCGATGAGCCATACCGAACCGGATACGTGGTCGACCACGGCGATATCGGTGGCCAGGGCAAGCACGGTCTCAGGCTGTCCGGTCTCGTCCGGAGCTTCGGCGCGCAGGGTCGGTTCCCAGTGGCGGATGGCATCCCAGCCGACCGTGCCGATCAGACCGCTGGTCAGGTTCGGCAGGCCTTCCACATGCGGGGCCTTCAGAGTCTTCAACGTGGCGTGAGCGACTTCGACCACGTCACCGGTGACGGGCACGCCGACCGGGACCTTGCCCAGCCAGTCGGCCTGA
Organism: Bifidobacterium longum subsp. infantis ATCC 15697 = JCM 1222 = DSM 20088; assembly: GCF_000269965.1. Classification (NCBI taxonomy): domain Bacteria; kingdom Bacillati; phylum Actinomycetota; class Actinomycetes; order Bifidobacteriales; family Bifidobacteriaceae; genus Bifidobacterium; species Bifidobacterium longum. The sequence goes on along the minus strand of NC_017219.1, from coordinate 1,247,509 downwards.
CCGTTGTTGGAGCGCAGTTGGGCCATCGAGTTGACGCCGATGAAGCTGTAACGGCTCCACGTGCCGCCGTATTCCGCCGATTCGAGGATGAAGGTGCCGGATCGGCCGCCGGCGAGACGCTCGTAGAAGCCGACCGGGGTGAGCGAGTCGGCGAGCAGACGGCGCACGATCGGAATCACACGGTAGCCGGCGTCGGCCAGTTCGTGGAACTGTTCGCGACTGGGCCAGGTGGCGCCCCACTTCAGGTGTTTGACGCTGCATTCGCTCATATTCGCTCCTTTACCTACAAACTCGATGTCTTGCTTCATGGTACGCGGTCGCTCGGCTTCCCTCAGTCAGGAAAGCCCGTTCTGCTGCTCGGCCGGGCGATGGCCTTCGACCACGGGCAGGGGGCCGCCTTCGAGGAAGCAGCTGCGCTTGCCGGTGTGGCATGCGGCGCCGACTTGGTCGACTTCGACGAGCAGTGCGTCGCCGTCGCAATCCAGGGACACGCCCTTGACGTATTGCACATGGCCGGAGGTATCACCCTTGCGCCAGTATTCCTGACGGGACCGGGACCAGAAGGTCACGCGGCCGGTGGTCAGCGTGCGGCGTAATGCCTCGTCGTTCATGTAGCCGACCATCAGCACCTCGTGTGTGTCGTACTGCTGGATGACGGCGGCGACCAGACCCTTGACGTCACGCTTCAGGCGCGCGGCAATACGGGGATCGAGTTCAGTGGAATTGTCGTATGTAGTGTCTGTCATACCTATCTTCTTTTTGTGGGCCACCCCCCAGTCAGCTTCGCTGACAGCTCCCGGATTATGTGCGACGTGCGCATAGCGCACTGCCACGAACAATCCACTGGATTGTTCGCCCAGCGGGAGCAAGGTGTATTCGTTTAGCGAACGGTGTAGCCGTGCTTCTTGAGTTCCGCCTTGACATCGGCGATAGTCAGGATGCCGTAATGGAATACGGATGCAGCCAGCACCGCGTCGGCACCTGCTTCGATGGCGGGCGGGAAGTCCTCGACCTTGCCGGCACCGCCGGAGGCGATGATCGGAATCTTGACTTCCTTGCGCACGGCGCGAATCATCTCGAGGTCAAAGCCTTCCTTGGTGCCGTCGGCGTCCATCGAGTTAAGCAGAATCTCGCCGGCGCCAAGCTGCTCGGCGCGCTTGACCCACCAGATGGCATCAATACCGGTGGATTTGCGGCCGCCCATCGTGGTGACCTCAAAACCCGACTGCGTGTGCTGCTCACCCTTTTCGCGGCGGGCATCCACGGAGAGCACCAGCACCTGGTTGCCGAAACGATCGGCCACACGGCTGATAAGCGACGGGTCGTTGATGGCCGCCGTGTTGACACCGACCTTGTCTGCACCGCAGCGCAGCAGTGAGTCGACGTCCTCGGGCGTGCGTACGCCGCCGCCCACGGTCATCGGAATGAACACCTGTTCGGCGGTGCGGGAGACCACGTCAATCATCGTGTTGCGGTGGGAGCTGGATGCGGTCACATCCAGGAAGGTGATCTCGTCGGCTCCCTGACGGTAGTATTCGGCCGCCAGCTCCACCGGGTCACCCGCGTCCTTGAGGTTCTCGAAATGCACACCCTTCACCACTCGACCGGCGTCAACGTCCAGGCACGGGATGACTCGTACCGCCAACGACATGCTTCACTCCCCTGTTCGGCTTTGCATTACTGTCCTTCAGACTACCTACCGCCCGTTACATGCGCCGCACCAGTTTCTGGAATATGAGAATCCGAGCTGACGCGCCCGCTGCGCGATCTCAAGGCCGCCGGCGCCAAGGTGACGCTTGCCGCCACTACCTTGGACCCGTGTGAGACGGTGCAGCACGACCGCTACGAAGGTGCAACGCTGACCCCGGACGCGCGCCTGTCCGATGTGCAGGCTGCCGACTACGACCTGCTGGTGGTGCCCGGCGGCACCTGCAATGTGGATCGTATCCGCGTCAATGAGGATGCGATCACGCTGGCGCAGGAGTTCACGCACGAAGGCAAACCGATCGCCGCGCCCTGCCATGGCGCGTGGCTGCTGGTCAACGCGGGTCTGGTGGCTGGCAAGACCGCCGCGCCCTGCCGCTATATCGCCGCTGATATCGAGAACGCGGGCGGTCATTACGTCGACGAGCAGCTGCACGTGGACGACGCCAACGGCTTCAAGCTCATCACGTCCCGCAAGCCCGACGATCTGGACTACTTCGTGGGCGCAATCAAGGATGCGCTGAAGTGACGGAATCGGCCGCAGGCGATTCCGTCACCGAAACTACCGCTCCTTGGCGGCCAACTGCCCGCAGGCACCGTCAATATCCTGGCCGCGGGTGTCACGCAGTGTGGCGGTGATGCCCGCGCGGTGCAGGATCTCCAGGAACCGCTGTTCGTCTTCCGGCTTGGAGGCGGTCCACTTCGAGCCCTCGATGGGGTTGAGCGGAATCGGGTTGACGTGGGCCCAGTTGTCGCCGTAATGGTTAAGCCTCTTGGCCAGCAACTGCGCATGCTCGGCCTGGTCGTTGATGCCGCGCATCAGCGCGTATTCGATACTGACGCGGCGCTTGGAGGCCAGCCAATAATCGTGCGCGGCATCCAACACCTGCGTGGTGTTGAAACGCTTGTTCATCGGCACCAGCTCGTCACGCAGTTCGTCGCTGGGGGCATGCAGGGAAACGGCCAGACGCACGGGAATGCCTTCGGCAGTGAGCTTCTTGATGCCGGGGACCACGCCCACCGTGGATACGGTGATGTTGCGCGCGGAAATGCCGAAGCCTTCGGGAGGCATGGCGGAAATCTGTCGTACGGCGGACAGCACGGAGTTGTAGTTGCCCATCGGCTCGCCCATGCCCATGAACACGATGTTGCTCAGTCGGCCCGCTCCCCCGGCCACTTCGCCGTCGCGCATCATTTTGGCGGCCACACGCACCTGTTCGATTATTTCACCGGTGGACATGTTACGGGTCAGGCCAAGCTTGCCGGTGGCGCAGAACGGGCAGCCCATGCCGCAGCCGACCTGCGAGGAGATGCACAGCGTGGTGCGGGTCGGGTATCGCATAAGCACCGATTCGATGAGGGAGCCGTCGAACAGCTTCCACAAGGTCTTGATGGTGGTGCCTTCGTCCGCCACTTGGCGGGTCACCTCGGTGATGAGCTGCGGGAAGAACGCGGCGGCGGCCTCGCTGCGCTTGGCTGCCGGAAAATCAGTGAATTCAGCGGCATTTACATCGAAATGGCCAAAGTAATGGTTGGCGAGCTGCTTGACTCGGAACTTCGGCAATCCGAGTTCGGCCGCTTTCTCGATGCGCTGCTCGGGCGTCATATCCACAAAGTGCAGCGGCGGCTTACCACGGCGGGCATGGTCCTTGGATAGCACGTCACGGAAGGCACCTGATGTGCCGCCGGGAGTAATGCCGGTTTCCGGAGTGTCAGGATGCTGTGTGGTCATGATGGGTTCGCTTCGCTCTCAATATCAGAAAATGGTCAAACATGCAATAGAAATATCAGAATCCACCATACGGCGTGCCGCATACGAATCAGATGGTCCATGTCTTAGCCCATGGCGAACGCATATTGAACGATGATTTCCCCCATATATGACATGTGGCACCGTGCGATATACACACGATGCCACATTGTTTCATGCACGAGGCATGCGAATCACAGTCCGGTGACCCACAGCAAGGCGCAGGTGAATGGTGCACTCATCAAAATGGAATCCACACGATCCATCACACCGCCGTGCCCCTTGAGCAGATGGCCCATGTCTTTGATACCGATATCGCGCTTGAGCATGGAAGCACACAAATCACCGAACGTGCCCACGGCACCGATGAGAATACCCGCCACGATCGGCATCCACCAACGAGTGGCCCATTTCGAGGCATCATACGTGCATGCGAATACGGCGAACGCGCCAGCCATAGCGAAGAGCATCGAGCCGATAAGGCCCTCAACGGACTTCTTCGGCGAGATACGCGGGCTGAGCTTGTGTTTGCCAAGCCAGGCACCGGCAAACAAACCGCCCGTATCGGATAGGGCAGGAAGGAACACCAGCATGATGGCGTGTGCAATCGGATGCCCATTAAAAGTCAGTGAGATGATGATGCAGCTGGCCAACAACGGAATGTACAACACGGTAAGCACGGACACAGCCACATGGCTGAGCCGGGAATGGTGCTGCTCACCGCCCTCGTGGTTGAACGATGACTCGAGGCGGGCGCTGGCGTCCGTGCTGGAGAGTTTGCCGGCGACCGCCAGTGGGAGGCGGTTGCCGACGTTGATCTTCGCGCTGGACGCGATGGCGACCAGGATGATCGACACGATGATGCTCAGGGACATCGTGATGAGATGGTACGGGGAATAATACGTGGCGATGAGGGTGAAGGACGAGCACAGCCACAGCATGATCACCGGGATATGCAGGCCCACGGTGGCGAAGTCCACCCTGAGCTCCCACAACGCCAGGATCATGAACACGACCACCAGCAACACGAACAGATCGACGCTCAGCAGCAGACACCCGACGATCAGGATGACCAGCGCCGCACCGGTGGCGATGGCCTGCGGCATGTTGCGGCCGGTCTTCTTGTTGATCTGGTCGAGCGCCTCCTCGGCCTCCTCGTGGAGTTGTTCGTTGCGTTCCATAATGCTCCGTACCAGGTCCGAATCAGACCTCCATGATCTCCTTCTGCTTGCTTTCCAGCAAGGCGTCGATCTCATCGGTGACGGACTTGGTGACCTTGTCGAGATCCTTCAGCAGACGATCGCCTTCGTCCTCGCCCATCTCGCCGTCCTTGACGGCCTTGTCGAGGGCTTCCTTGGTCTTGCGGCGAATATTGCGCACGGCCACCTTGCCGTCCTCGGCCTTGCCCTTGGCGAGCTTGACGTATTCCTTGCGGCGTTCCTCGGTGAGTTCCGGCATGGTCAGACGGATGACGTTGCCGTCACGGTTCGGGCTGACGCCGAGGTCGGAATTGCGCAGGGCCTTTTCGACGGCGCCGGCCTGGGAGGCGTCGAACGGAGTGACGGACAGGGTGCGGGGCTCGGGCACGCCGATGGAGGCCACGGCCTTGATCGGGGTCGGGGCGCCGTAGTAGTCCACGGTGATGCCGTTGAGCAGGGCCGGGTTGGCGCGGCCGGTTCGGATGCCGGAGAAGTTCTCCTTGGTGTTTTCCACGGTCTTGGCCATCTGTTCCCTGGCCTGATCAATGAGGGACATGTTCACTCCTTATATGTGATGATTGTCGATGTTGTTCGTCAGCGAACGCCCGATCCGGGACGTCCATATGCTATTCGGCCACGCGCGATTCGGCGGTGGAGACCAGCGTGCCGATCTCGTCCCCGACCAGCGCGCGGGTCACGTTGCCCGCCCCTTCGAGGCCGAAGACGCGGATGCGCTTCTTGTTGTCGCGGGCCATGGACAACGCCGAGGCGTCCATGACCGCCAGATTGTCCACGAGGGCGCGATTGTAGCTCAGGGTTTCGAAACGCTTGGCGTTCGCGTCCTTGTTCGGATCGGCGGTGTAGACGCCGTCGACGCCGTTCTTGCCCATCAGCACCTCGTCGCAATGGATTTCGAGGGAGCGCTGGATGGAGACCGTATCGGTGGAGAAATACGGCATGCCGGCACCCGCGCCGAAGATCACCACACGGCCCTTTTCGAGGTGGCGGATGGCCTTGAGCGGAATATACGGCTCGGCGACCTGTCCCATTGTGATGGCGGTCTGCACGCGGGTGGCCTGCCCCTCCTGCTCCAGGAAGTCCTGCAGAGCGAGGCAGTTCATCACCGTGCCGAGCATGCCCATGTAATCGCCGCGGGAGCGGTCGATGCCGGCCTGCTGGAGTTCGGCGCCGCGGAAGAAGTTACCGCCGCCGACGACGATGGCCACCTGCACGCCCTGCCGCACGGCCGGGACGATCTCCTCGGCGATGCGGCGGATCACATGGGTGTCGATGCCGACCTTACCGCCACCGAACGCCTCACCGGACAGTTTGAGCAGAACCCTGCGCGGCTTGTCGCTATCAGTCATATCATGCCTTCCTCAGAACCGAACATGTGAAATTATCCGTAGACCAGCGTATCGGTTTACAACGACACCCTTGGGCAACGACACCCTCGGAACACGCCATCGACGATCCGCGGGCCCTTACGACGAAACGCCATCCGTTTGACGTGCAGACGGATGGCGTTTCGCGGAATCCTACGCTAATCGCGCGAAGTGGGCCTCGGGCTCACTCCTCTTCGCCCTTGCCGACCTCGACGCGGGCGAACGCGGTGGCGGCGCCACCGACTTCCTTGAACAGGTCGCCGACGGTCTTGGACGGATCCTTGACGAACGGCTGTTCGAGCAGCACGACTTCCTTGAAGAACGCGTTGAGACGGCCTTCGACGATCTTCGGAACGATCTTCTCGGGCTTGCCCTCGGCCAGGGATTTCTCGGTGGCCACGCGACGCTCGGACTCGACCACATCGGCCGGAACGTCCTCGCGGGTCAGCCACTTGGCTCCCATGGCGGAGATCTGCAGGGCGGCTTCGTGGGCCACGGCGGCACCGGCCTTGTCGGTGGCGATCATGGCCACGATGCTCGGCGGCATCTCGGCGGACTTCTTGTGGGCGTAGACCTCGACGTGCTCGCCGGAGATCTTGGCGAACTGACCGACCTTGACGTGCTCGCCGAACAGGGCCGCGGCCTCTTCGACGGCGAGTTTGACGGTGGAGTCCCCGGCCTTGGCTTCGAGCAGTTCGTCGGCGGAGTTGGCTTCGGCGTCCACGGCGTAGCCGAGAACTTCCTCGCTGAACTCGACGAACTTCGGGGTCTTGGCCACGAAGTCGGTTTCGGAATTCAGTTCGACGGCGTAGCCGGTCTCGCCATTGGCGGTCTCGACGACCTTGGAGGCAATGGTGCCTTCCTGGGCCTTGCGGCCTTCACGCTTGCCGGCTGCGGCGATGCCCTTGGCGCGGATGATTTCCTTGGCGCGGGCGACGTCGCCTTCGGCTTCGGTCAGAGCCTTCTTGACGTCGAGCATGCCGGCGCCGGTGTCTTCACGAACCTGCTTGATCAGTGCGGCGGTAATTGCTGCCATTGATTATTCTCCTTGAGAAATTTTGCTTACCCATGAACGATGGGAAGCGCTTATTCAGGCACTTCCCATCGTAGAGCATCACTCGGCCTTGGGGGCCTCGGCGGTTTCGCCCTCGGCGGCAGCCGGAGCGGCGGCTTCAGCGGAAGCCTCGGCAGGAGCCTCGTTGGTCAGGAGTTCCTTCTCCCAAGCGGCCATCGGCTGCTCGGCGGCCTCGCCCTCGGTCTTGTTGGCGCCGGAGCGCTCCAGCAGACCTTCGGCGACGGCGTCAGCCATCAGGCTGGTCAGCAGTTCGATGCCGCGGATGGCGTCATCGTTGGCCGGGATCGGGTACTCAACGGTGTCCGGATCGGCGTTGGTGTCGACGATGGCGACAACCGGGATACCCAGCTTGTGAGCTTCCTCAACAGCCAGGGTTTCCTTGGTGATGTCAACGACGAACATCGCGGACGGGGTGCGGTTCATGTTGCGGATACCGCCCAGCTGCTTGTTGAGCTTGTCCTTCTCGCGCTCAAGCAGGAGGAGCTCCTTCTTGGTCAGGCCGGAGCCGTGCACGTCGGTGAAGTCCATTTCCTCAAGTTCCTTGAGGCGGTTGACGCGCTTGGAGACGGTCTGGAAGTTGGTCAGCATGCCGCCGAGCCAACGCTCGGAGACGTAAGGCATGTTCACGCGGGTGGCCTGGTTGGCGATAGCTTCCTGAGCCTGCTTCTTGGTGCCGACGAAGAGCACGGTGCCGTTGTGGGCCACGGTGGTCTTGATGAAGTCGTACGCCTTGTCGATCATGTCGAGCGACTTGAACAGGTTGATGATGTGGATGCCGTTGCGCTGGGTGAGGATGAACTGCTTCATCTTCGGGTTCCAACGACGGGTCTGGTGGCCGAAGTGCAGGCCAGCCTTCAGCATATCGCTCATAGTGATCTGAGCCATGGTATTACTACCTTTCATTGTCGGTTCTTGCCTGGTCATGCGCACCTGCGTGCAGCTGCTCCCCCGGTTTCACGAGTTGTGCAGCCGACCGACACAAGCCGTCGCGAGCATGACGCGAATTTGTTGTGTGCCGGTTGACAATATTGGGTGGCTCTGTACGCCAGCGACTGCGTCCGTTGCCGGGTGGCACACAAGTTTCGAGAATAGCACGGAGCCGGTACTAAAAAGGCTCCCCTCTCTGAGGGGAGCTGTCGCCGTAGGCGACTGAGGGGAGTTGCGGGCGGTACCTGCAGACCCACCCTCAGTCTCACTATGTTCGACGGCTCCCGCCAGCGGGAGCCGATTATGGACTACTTCGCCTGACGATTGCGCATGTAGCGCAGGGCTTCGCGGCGTTCTTCCTTTTCCAGGCGATCCAAATACACGTGGCCGTCGAGGTGGTCGCATTCGTGCTGAAGCATACGGCCCATCAGCCCGGAGCCCTCGAGCACGACCTCGTTGCCGTCCAGGTCGATGCCACGCACGCGCGCGTAGTCGGCACGACGGGTCTTGTACCATAAGCCGGGCACAGACAGACAACCTTCATCGCCGTACTGCTCGCCGGACTTCTCCTCGAGTACGGGGTTCAGAACGTAGCCGACCTTGCCGTCGATGTTGTAGGAGAAGGCCCTCAGGCTCACGCCGATCTGGTTGGCGGACAGGCCCGCTCGGCCCGGATCGTCCACGGTTTCCAACAGGTCGTCAACCAGGCGGCGCACGGCCGGGGTGATCTCCTTGATCTCATCGCAGGGGGTGCGCAGGACTGGGTCGGGCACGACCCTAATCTCACGGATGGCCACTATCGTTACTCCTCGTTCTTCTCGTCAGCCGGCTGGTCCAGCTTGCTGCCGGTGTCAGCGGCATTGTCGGCATTGTCGGCGGAATCGCCGGTCTCGCCCTCTTCGGGTTCGGCCTTCGACTTCTTGATCTTCTCCGACACGCTAGCAATCGAATCAGACACGCTGGTTTTCATCTGTTCCGAGGCCTGTTTGACCTGTTCGGACGCCTGCTTGACCGATTCGGAGGATTTCTTGACGGTCTCCAGCGTGCTGTCGATGATCTTGGCAGTGGCGGGCAACGGCTTGTTGGATGGCTTGGGCGCGTACAGATCCTCTTCGATGACGGTGGCGTAGCGCTGCAACACCTTGGGACGCACCACTTTCATGCTCGGGGTGAGCGTGCCGTGATCCTGACTGAATTCCTCATCCAGCACCGCGAATTTGCGCACGGACTCAGCGCGGGAGACATTGGCGTTGGCCTGGTCGATGTACTGCTGGATAAAGGCGCGCACCGCGTCGTTGCCGCTGGCCTCGGCGAGTGTCATGTCGGCATTGAGGCCCTGACCTTCCAGCCAGGAATGCAGCATTTCGGGGTCGAGCTCGATAAGTGCGGATACGAACGGCTTGCCGTCGCCGACTACTACTGCATGAGCCACGATCGGGCAGGTGTCGATGACATCCTCCATCGGGGCGGGGCTGATGTTCTTGCCGCCGGCGGTGATGATGATATCCTTCTTGCGTCCGGTGATGAAGGTGAAGCCGCGGTCGTCGATACGACCCAGATCGCCGGTTTTGATCCAGCCGTCGGCAGTCATCGTCTGTGCGGTGAGTTCGGGCTGCTTGTAGTAGCCAAGGAACACGTTCGGGCCGGTCAGCTCAATTTCATCGTCTTCGCCAAGACGCACGCCCATGCCAGGCCCAGGCTTGCCGACCGAACCGACCTCGTTGTCATCCTCCCAATTGACGAGCATCGGAGCGGCGGTTTCGGTCATGCCATAACCCTGGATGAAGGTGATGTCATCCATGCCGTTGAAGAAGTGGGCCAAATCCACGTTGAGCGGCGCACCACCGCAGGCCAGCCATTTGAGGTTCGGTCCGAGAGCGGAACGAATGGATTTGCCCACCGTGGCCATGTAGAACGAATGGCGCATGCGCTCGATGAACGAATGGCCGCGGCCGGCCTGCTCATCCTTGCTCCACTTGACGAAGTGCTTGACCGACTGGGCGAAGATATGCCCCTGGATGCCGGCACCAGCCTTCTGCGAGGCCGCGTTATACACCTTCTCGAACACACGCGGCACGCCGAGCAGGTATGTGGGCCTGAAGCTGCGGATATCGGCGAGCAGTCGCTTGGCGTCGGGAATGTATCCGACCACGCCGCAGCCACCGATGCACACGTACTGGATGTAGCGGGCGAAGCAGTGCGCCAGTGGCAGGAACAGCAGCAGACGGTTGTCGTCGTACAGCATGCCACGCAGAATCTCGTAGCCGTTAAGCACGATGTGCGTGTAATTGCGGTTGGAGAGCATCGCGCCCTTGGGCTTGCCGGTGGAACCGGAGGTGTAGACCACGGTAAGCAGATCATCGGCTTTGATACGAGCGATAGCCGCATCCAACGTCTCATCGGATACGCCATGCCCGAAGTCAGCGACAGCGTCAAGGCCATCGGCCTTGAAATTGAACACGTATTTCATGCCCGGATGATTGACACGAATCTGCTCAAGCGTCTGTGCGCGCTGGAAGTCGCCGGCAAAGGCGATGGCGGGATCGACTTCCTCGACGATGCCCGCGGTCTGACGGGCGGAATCGGTCTCATAGACGGGCACAACCACAGCGCCGATTGCCGCGCAAGCGAAATCAGCCACACCCCACTCATAGCAGGTAGGCGAGTAAATCAGCACCATGGTGCCGGCTTTGACGCCAAGTCCCAACAGGCCCTTGGCCACCTCGCGTACGCGGGACAGCATTTCAGTAGCTGTGGCGCTGCGCCATTGGTGGGTGTTGTCATCCTGCCATTCCGCGATGACGTCATCCGGCGTGCGAGCTGCTCGTTTGGCCAGCAGCGAGTAGACGGTGTCGTCATCGGTGGTGACATATCTGGGTTCTTCTACATGTTCACGCATGATCACTACTATAGGCGAACCAGCCTATGACACGGCAGAACCGTCTTCCGCTACCAGCGTAGGAATCGGTGTGCGGGCGGGGCCGTCTGGTCAGCCCAGATCGGCATAGATGCACATCCATCGGGAACCGATGTACTTCAGTTTGAGGTTGACTCGCAGATTTTCCTGGCCGATGGTCATGAATACCGCCATTTCCAGCGTGTCCTTGCCGGTGATCATGCCGTCGATCAATGTGGGGACAGTGGGCAGATAGCAGAATTTCGCTTTGAGCTCCGGATGAGTGACCATGTGGGTGCCGAGCAGGTATTGCATGGTTTGCAGCCGGTCCAGGCATGGTTTTGTCATGGCTCTGTTGAGATGTGCGACGCTGAGTTTGCCACGTATCGCGTCCGCCGATGTGCAGGCGATGCGGCATGCAGCCATGGCCATGGAATGACATTCCTTCGCATTCAGCCCGCCTATGAATGTGGGTTGGATGTGATACCGCACCGGGCGATCCGACAGCTCCACAACGATGAATCCGTCATAACTCGGCAACGGCCCGTACTGATATGTGCCGTGGAAAAATCCCGAATACTCCATGATGACCCCTTCAAGCCCCCTTGCAACTCACCATCATCGGCGAGCGTCTGTACTACAACATCACGAAAGGCGCGCCAAGTCAAACGACTTGAGCGCGCCTTCGGGCAAGTTAAGCCTCCTGCATGGAGGGCAAACCCCCATCTTCAGGGGGTAATCGGGATTATCGTGCGGAATACGGGTTGACCACCATGCCGCAACGCTGGAAGTTCTTCACGTCGACGTAGCCGGTGGAGGCCATCGCGCGCTTGAGGGCGCCGATGAAGTTGGTCTTGCCGTCCGCCTGGTGGCTCGGTCCGAACAGCACCTGTTCGAGCGGGCCGACCGTGCCGACCGTGGTGCGGGAGCCGCGCGGCAGCGTCTGGTGGCGGGCTTCGGAACCCCAGTGGGTGCCCTTGCCGGGGGCCTCGGTGGCGCGGGCCAGCGGCGCGCCGAGCATGACCGCGTCGGCGCCGAGGGCCAGGGCCTTGACGAAGCTGCCGGAGTCGCCCATGCCGCCGTCGGCGATGACCTGCACGTAGCGGCCGCCGGATTCGTCCATGTAGTCGCGGCGGGCCTCGGCCACGTCGGCGATGGCGGTGGCCATCGGGGCCTGCACGCCGATGGTCTGGCGAGTGGCGGAGACCGCGCCGCCGCCGAAGCCGACGAGCACGCCGGCCGCGCCGGTGCGCATCAGGTGCAGGGCGGCGGTGTAGTTGGATGCGCCGCCGACGATGACGGGCACGTCAAGGTCGTAGATGAACTTCTTGAGGTTCAGCGGTTCCTGGCCGGAAGAGACGTGCTCGGCGGAGACCACAGTGCCGCGGATCACGAACAGGTCCACGCCCGCGTCCACCACGGTGGAGTAGAACTGCTGGGTGCGCTGCGGGGAGAGCGCGCCGGCCACGGTGACGCCGGCGGCGCGAATCTCGTGCAGACGTTGCGTGATGAGCTCCGGCTTGACCGGCTCGGCATAGATCTGCTGGATACGTTCGGTGGCCTGATCGGCCGGCAGCCCGGCGATTTCGTCCAACAGCGGGGTCGGGTCCTCGTAACGGGTCCACAGACCTTCCAAATCGAGCACGCCGAGCGCGCCCATCTTGCCCATGGCGATGGCGGTGGCCGGGCTGGTCACCGAATCCATGGGGGCGCCGATCACCGGCACATCGAACTCATAGGCGTCGATCTGCCAAGAGGTGGAGACGTCCTCGGGGTCGCGGGTGCGACGGGAGGGGACGATCGCCACATCGTCGAGTGCGTAGCCGAGACGGCCCTTTTTGCCCAAACCGATTTCAATTTCCTGAGACATGGTTGTAAGCCTATTGCCCGGGTGGGACGCCAACAAGGCCGTTTCCCACGGACCGGACGATTGCTTCAAGTCGTTACAAACATGCGCTATGACTAAATCATCTTCACACCATCTATCAGGAGGAAGCATGGCCAAAATCAAGGTCGAAGGCACTGTCGTCGAACTCGACGGCGACGAAATGACCCGCGTGATCTGGAAAGACATCAAGGATCGTCTGATCCTGCCGTACCTCGACGTGAACCTCGACTACTACGATCTGGGCATCGAGCACCGCGACGAGACCGATGACCAGGTGACCATCGACGCCGCCCACGCCATCCAGAAGCACCATGTCGGCGTCAAGTGCGCCACCATCACCCCCGATGAGGCCCGAGTCAAGGAATTCGGTCTCAAGAAGATGTGGAAGTCCCCCAACGGCACCATCCGCAACATCCTGGGCGGCACGATCTTCCGCGAGCCGATTGTGATGAGCAACGTGCCTCGTCTGGTGCCCGGCTGGACCAAGCCGATCGTCGTGGCCCGTCACGCATTCGGCGACCAGTACAAGGCCACCGATTTCAAGGTTCCGGGAGCCGGCCAGCTGACCGTCACCTTCACTCCGGACGATGGCTCCGAGCCGATTCAGCACGTGGTCTACAACTACGGCGAAGACGGCGGCGTGGCCCAAGTGCAGTACAACGTCAACGATTCGATCCGCGGTTTCGCTCGCGCCTGCTTCAACTACGGCCTGATGCGTCATTACCCGGTGTACTTGTCCACCAAGAACACGATTTTGAAGGCCTACGACGGCCAGTTCAAGGACATCTTTGCCGAGGTGTTCGAGACCGAATACAAGGACAAGTACGCCGAGGCCGGCCTGACTTACGAGCACCGCCTGATCGACGACATGGTGGCCAGCTCCCTGAAGTGGCACGGCGGTTACATCTGGGCCTGCAAGAACTACGATGGCGATGTGCAGTCCGACTCCGTGGCCCAGGGCTTTGGTTCGCTGGGCCTCATGACCTCCGTGCTCATGACCCCGGACGGCCAGACCGTCGAGTCCGAAGCGGCGCACGGCACCGTGACCCGTCACTACCGCCGCTGGCAGAAGGGCGAGAAGACCTCCACCAACCCGATCGCCTCCATCTTCGCGTGGACCGGCGGCCTTAAGCACCGCGCCGATCTGGACGGCACGCCCGAAGTCCGTCACTTCGCCAAGACGCTGGAGAAGGTCATCGTCGACACCGTTGAAGGCGGTCAGATGACCAAGGATCTGGCCATGCTCATCGGCCCGGACGAGCCGTGGCTCGACACCGACGGCTTCATGAACGCGCTGGACGAGAACCTGGCCAAGGCTCTGGCCGAGTAAATCATCGAACACACCGTACGGACCTACATGGGTCATGTCATGTCGCCAACTGTCATGATTGTCGTGCTTCATCCGGAATGTTCCTCAGCACGATAATCATGACAGTTGTTCGATGCACGCACGCAATACCCCTAATTGTTCCCGGATATGTGGCGATTTGTCCACTGGTCCGGGACTTTTTCGTATACGGCCTACTAGAATCGTGATTCAGTTTGTTTTCACGCACGCTTGAGGAGGTTTCGCCGCTTATGGTGTTCGCACGCCGCTCAACCACCCTGCTCGCCGCCATTATCACATCCTGCGCGATGGTGCTGTCACTGACCGCGTGCACCTCAGACAATAAGACCGTTGTAGATGGTCAAACCACGGTGACGTCCAATTCTTCCGGCGGCGTGGCCGTGTTCACGCCTTCGGACGGCATTACGCTGAACCAGCAGACGCCACTGAACAAGTGGGCGAAGCTGGTGCCTGACCTGACCAAGGCTCTGGTCGACGCCGGTTTCAAGAAAGGCGATATCGATCATACGACGTCCGACTCGTTGGACAAGCAAAGCCGCGCCATCCAAGACTTTGTGGTCGATCATCTTTCGAATAACACCACGGGCGATTCCGGCATTGCCATCGCGCCCGACAACATGACATTGCTCGTGGCTCCAGTAGTCGAGGCCGACGCTTCCACTCGCCAATACGGCGATTACGTCAGCCAGAACCTGAGCACCAACGATGCCACGGATGAGGGAGCTACTTCTGACGGTGATTCTTCCGAAGACAGCTCTTCCAAAGATGACTCGTCCAACACTGAGAGCGACGGCACTGCATCGGACGAGCAGGCGCAGGCCGTGGACCGGCTGGTCTCATCGCTCAAGCTGGCCAAGGAATCCGGCATGCATGTGGTATTGCTCGGCAACAGCATCGAGGGATATAAGCCGGACGCCTTCGTCAAGTTCTCCGACGCCCAGACCATCGGCAAGCTACAGGCGGAAAAGATGGTGTCCAAACTCAAGTTGGATAAGGCCAGTAAAGACAACCCCAAATACATTGAGGTGCTGCTGCCATACACCGCCGTGGACGAAAAAGGCAACGCCAACGATTCCACGTTCGCCCAAGAGGCGTTCCGTGGTATCTGGCAGGTACTGGGCTCCTACTATCAGAAGGGCGTCGTGGAAAGCCCTTCAGGCACCTTGGACGGCAAATCCACGGAAAACGATTGGCAAGCCGTGGCCTACGATGCCGCCAAGGAAGGCTCCACTGCGAAAGTGCTTGACAAGCGTCTGGCAAAAACCGACGGGCAGTCCACACTCACCCGTATTGACGGCATCATCACGATGAACGACTATATCGCCTCCGAGGTCGTCAAGGAATTGAACGATCTGGGATACACCGGCTCTGCCGCCGATATCAATCCGCAGATCACCATCTCGGGCATTGTCGGCAATATCACCGGCAAGAAGGATCTCAGCCGCGACGCCGTGCCGGACCCGATCAAATCCCCTGAAAACGACAACGCAAACGACTCATCCAGTTCCGATGACGATGCGGATAAGGACACCTCCGCTTCCGACAAGGACCGTGACTCGCAATGGCCTCTGGTGACCGGATACGGCGCGTACGTCTCGAACATCCCATCCATCGTCAATGGCAAGCAATGGATGACCGGCATGGAAGACAGACAGACCATCGCCACGGATATCGCTCAGGCCTGCGCCAGGCTCAACAAGAACGAAGCGCTGAATTCCATGCCTTCAATCAGGAACTCCGAGGTAGGCGGCGTGAAGAAGATCCCGACCATCAACGAACCGTTGCTGGCTGTCAGCGCCAGCAATCTCAAGTCCGCGCTGATCGCCCCCGGATATATCTCCTTGGCCGATGCCGGTCTGTGATTCATACTCGTCACGCCGCTAGCCGCCTGCGATGCCTCTTCCGTACGGCCCTGTTCCGGCCGACAAACATTGCTGAATCATGACGGCTTCAGTACGATTTTTCGACTCCCCGCATATTGCTGTGGGTCAAGATAGTCGGCTGTTCCTCGCTTGAGGCCCCAATGCAGGCAACGGTCTTCGCAATGGTCCGAGTTGCCCTCAACGATGCCTACGGGCTGTCTGCGGGAGATCGTATCCCCCACCGAGAGCTCGGTAACAGCCGGTTCGAATGTTGACGTGACACCTCCACGATGCCGTACACTCACCACATCTTTGCCAGCTACTTTGCCAGCAAAACTCACGGTCCCTGCCTGTGGTGACAGAATTACGGTACCTTGCTCCGCAACAAGATCCACGCCACGATGACCTGGTGCCCACGGGTTGATCGGCCGCTCGAACTGTTGTTCGACCTGTGGATCGTCGACCGGCCAGTCGAACCGGGATTCGCACTGATTGCCATTGCGCCACGCCAAATCAGACATATCGGTGAAATCCTCCACCGTGTATGCTGCATCTCCGGTCACCGCAGTATCCGCATGCGCAACATGCTGAGGCGTGGATGCCAGTCCTACTCCCAAGGCAAGCAGCAGGCCGATAACGGCGGCCAACGCGATTATGGCATCCATACGCCGTTGCCGTTCTTGAGCCCGCTGACGCGCCTGCTGACGCCGCCTGCTGGCACGTCGGGCTTCGTCGCGACGCCAATCAAACAACAGTGGTGCATTCATGAGATTCCTCCCCATAGTGTGAGTGTGATGTGATTCCGGCTTCTTTGCCGGTGATACCCACCTTGAGGGGTCCGAAACAGGATGTCCAGCCAGAACGACCTATGTGGTTCCAGCTTCCGAAGTTATCCACAATGAAATTTCGCGTGACAGTATCGCCGCATCGTCATCATGTTGTATGAGTGGGTATTCGATGAGTCCGATTCTGCGGAATTCGGCGCGACATGCCCTACACGCATGTAATTTGCTTTTTCGTGGCAAGCATGTAAGATGTGTGACTTGTGCGCGAGAGAAATCTCAAACACAGCAGACATTCCTGCGTAGCTCAGTTGGCAGAGCATCCGACTGTTAATCGGACGGTCACTGGTTCAAGCCCAGTCGCAGGAGCTCACCTGAACGGGTAACTCCGGACGGGATGAAAATTGAATATTCCTGCGTAGCTCAGTTGGCAGAGCATCCGACTGTTAATCGGACGGTCACTGGTTCAAGCCCAGTCGCAGGAGCTCACCTGAAGCCATTGGCGTGTCGCCGGTGGCTTTTCTGTTACTCATTCCCTGAAGCTGCTTCATTCACGTGAGAAGATACCGGTCGGCGGTACCACGATGCGCGCCGATCGCCATTCAAACGAGGACAGTCATGGACCGTCACGGGTTCGCCCGCTACGAGCCCTTCACGATTCAGAAACCCTACATTATTCTACGGAATCTGTCACTTCTGCAGATTCGGCATTCCGGCCTTATACCAGAGCACCGCGATACCAACACGTTCTTTGACATCGAGCTTGGCAAGAGACCTACTAACCGCCTTTTTGACTGCCTCCAGTTGCATTCCGAGACGCTGAGCAATTTCAGCGTTAGTCATTCCTTCGCTGACCAGTGCTGAGACTTCGAATTCGCGAGGTCCCAATGAATCGAATTTACTTCTGATGGCCAGAGTGTCAGCATTGATGCTGACGTTGGGAACTCCTCGGCGAATCACTTCCTTTGTAATCCGTGGTGTGAGTATGGCGTCTCCATCGTACACCGAGTGAATGGCCCGACACAGGTCCTTAGTCTTAACGTCCTTAAGCAAGAATCCCGAAGCTCCGGCGCTCAATCCCCCAAACGCATAGCTATCCTGATCGTATGTGGTTAAAATCAGGATACGTATTGAAGGATATAACTGTTTGATTCTTGCCGTGGCATCGAGCCCATCCATAACAGGCATGCGAACATCCATAAGAATGACGTCAGGGAGGCTCTGCCCATGTAATTGCAGTGCCGCAAGAATATCAAGGGCATCCTGTCCATTCCCCGCCTGCAACGTCATGCGAAGCGCAGGATCTTTCATGACCATGAGCGAAAAACCCATTCTGGTCGGCTGCTGATCGTCCACGATCATTACGTTAATCATCGTTTCCCTCCTGCACAGGAATATATGGACATTTTTGCTGTGGAATAATGGCTGAAACAGTCCACCCCTGCCCTGATGATGAGCCATAGTGAAGGTGCCCGCCGACCCGCGTAACTTCAGTCACTAGGCCAGCAAGCCCGAAACCGGTCCCCTTAGCGCGGTTATCTTTGTTCAGCGTTGGCTTACCATCATCACGCACTGTTATATGGAGTTCCCCATTATCCAGATGATCCCATGAAACCACAATTCGCGTTATATTTTTCCCATGGCGCATTGTGTTTGTGACAGCCTCACGACTCACTCGGAAGCATAAATCAGCTTGGGCTAGATCGTCTGGACGCCTTCCTGTCTCGGTCAGAATGGCGGCGATTCCAATATCACGAGCATGTTGAAGAATCGGGTTTATATCATTCCAGCTGCACAGTTCCACCGTTCCTGTTTTTGTTTTCCGTAACGTCACCGGAGATGAAAGTTTCCGTACCGCCTCGCGTGTATCACCTAGACTTTGCCGAGCTAAGTTATTGATACTCTTTATAGCGCCTTCCACCGGCTCCTGTGTCAATCCCTCCAAGCCTTCAGTAAGTGCAATGATAGCGGTGAGATTATGGCCCACGCTGTCATGCAGTTCGGCTGCGACGTCCGCCCGCCGACGTTCTTCATCGCGTTCCTGTTCCAATTCCAGGCTTCGTTGCTGTTGAGCTTCCACCAAGGCCGCTCCCTTCCGCCGCTGACTGATGTTGCGCGACCAAAGAGCTAAAATAGCGGTCATCGACGCAAGGAGGGACTCGGGCAGAAGTATATCAGTCTGCAAGGCGGGGAAGGTCGCAATCCAGAGGCCGCAAACGATTGACAATCCCGACAAAACCATTCCCGCAATGGCACGTTCAGCGGTCGCGGCCAAGGCTGTAGACGTGTAGACGGCAAACAAGAGAGGCAACATCAGATATGGCTCCGCTTGAAGCAAGCAAGCGCATAGATACAATCCGCATATGGCACACAAAATAGCGAACGGCATTCTGATACGGAACAACAGCGCCACAACAGATAAGGCACATAGGATGGCGAGTACGGGGATTCCCCATTGATGCTCCAACAGTTTCATGGCTGCCGAATCGCCCCCGCCATGGGTGAATACGATTCTGGTGAGCATCATCACGTCGTAGCATAGGCACAGTATCGGCGCGACCATGCGCGCGACCGGGCTGGACCGCCAGAACGCGGCCACGTGGCCGATCAGGCCGGTAACCGCGTGGCGCTTGTCGTTTCCGGTTTTTGCGGTCATGCGATTCTCCTTCCCTGGGTGCTGCCCCATCCGTGTTGAAGCGTATCGCATGTGGCCTGTGCCGTATGGCGTGTATGCGGTTAGATGAACTTCCAAAGAAGTTTTCCGTTGTCAGTCGGATTCCTACTGGTTGATGAACATGAGGAAGATGAGCATGCCGCCGGCGGCAGTCAGGCCTGCGGATAGGAGTATCGCGATTGTACTGACGATTCTGTGTCCTCCCGCCTGTTCGGGATAGGTGACGATCGCGATGACGAGCGAAGCGATGAGGCATACGAAGTCGATGATGACGAGGATGTTCCTGACCCAGCCCGTCGTGTAGAGGTGGATGCCGAGCAGCTGGGGCACGAGCGTGCACAGAAGGGGAAGGACGGCCAATGCGAGGCTGGCGCAGCCGCCCCATGTCCGCCCGCCGTCCGGCGGTGCCGGCGTATATGCCGGTTGCTGGTTTGGGTATTGGGATGTGTTTGCCATGGTCATTGCTCCTTGGATGTGAGGTTCACGGTGCCGGTGAATTGGTCGCCGGTGACGTAGATGTAGAAGCTGGTGCCTGTGACGTTGTAGGTCTGGTCGATTTTGCCGTTCGTGGCGGGCACGGGTCGTTTCGTGTCGCTGCCGTTGGTCACGAGGATTCTGCCGGTGCCGGGTGTGCCTGTGATGGTGCCGTTCAGGTGGATGCTGGCCTTCTTGCCGGTGCCGCCGAATACGGCCTCCTCGCCGGTGAACTTGCTGTAGTCGGCCTTGTAGCCGCCCGTGTAGGAGTCGCCGTCTTGGGTGCGTATGCCTTGGAGGTTCCTGTCTCCGGCCACGCCGATGCCGGTCGAGCAGCCGGTGAGGATGATCGCGGCGAGGGCGGCGATCAGCACGGCGATGACGCGGCGCGGCAGGCGTATGGACTGTTCGCTGTTGTGTGGCGCGTTGTGTTGTTCGTCGTGTCGTTCGTTGTGTTGGCTGGTGGTGTGCATGATGAAGCCTTTCCATGGTGTTGGGTGGCGGGCTCCCGCAGGTGAGGGGAGCCCGTGGACGGTTGCTCAGACGGCTTGTTTGGCGAGCCGGTGGAAGATCAGGGCGCTGATGGCGGTCCAGATGGCGGCGGCGGTCGTGGAGGCGAGCATGGATGCCGGGCTGGCGATGTTCGCGAGGTCGCGGGCGGCGGAGGCGCTGGTGATCAGGGCGAGCGGATACGGCCCGGCGATGGCCGGGGCGGCCAGGCTCAGCGCGCAGCCGCCGATGGTCAGGACCATCATCACGCTCATCGTGCCCGCGAACGATTCGGCCTTCGCGCTCACGGCCTGCGTGAGCGTCATGATCGCCCATACCGACAGGGTCAGCGGGATACCGCGCAGCAGGAACGGGCCGAGCTGCGCGAGGTCGAATCCGGCGGCGAAGCGTCCGACGAGGATGAACTCTGCCTCGAACACGAAGACGGTCAGCGCCGAAGCCGCGAGCCCGTGCAGCATCTTGCCGGCGATCGCCGCGTTCACGGTGCCGGCGGCGTTCAGCCGCTGCCAGTTGCGGCCTCGATGCTCGTTGGCTTCGACCTGCGCGGCGAACGCGGCCACAAGCACCGGCATGAACACCATGCTCGGCAGGAGGATCGCCTGACCCCAGATCGCGGCCCAGGTCACGCCCTGCCTGGCGAACTCCGCCTGGTAGCCGGTGTACTGGCTCCACCCGTTGAACATGCCGATCGCGTCGAACAAGACGGTCACGATCCAGTACCACAGGTTGCCGGCCTTGCGCGTCTCCCAGCGGAACGCCGCCCACACGGACGGCCTGCGGCGTCCCGCCGCATGCGCGCGGGGCATCGCGGCATGGCTCGGGCCGGCAGCTGGATTGGCGGCCGGATTGGTTGCCGGGTTCACTGCGTTTGCGTGTGTCATCGTCTTGACTCCTTCACCTTGACCACGACCATGCTGACCAGCGTCCAGCCGAGGAACGCCATGGCCGCGGAGGCCACGGCCATCCACGGGCGCGCGGCGAGCAGCATCGTGGCGTTGCCGCCCGCATCCACGGATCTGACGAACGGGCTCGCGGCCGAACTCAGGCCGGCCGGGAACAGCCAGCCAAGCGCGGGTCTGTTCATCGCACCCAGGCCGGAGCCCAGCACGCCGGCGATGACGCCCAGACCCAGGCCGATGGCCTGCTTGTCGATCATCATCGAGAACATCAGCTGGACCGCGCTCGTGGCCGTCGCGGACAGGAAGCCGGTCAGGGCCGGCACCCACACCAGCGCGGCGAACGAGCCGGCCACCGTGAAGCCAAGGGCCTTCGCCGCGATCGGCACCCACAGCAACGGGATCAGGAAGCAAAGCCCCACGCCGGTGCCGGCGACGATGAGCTTGCCCACGAACCGGGCCGCGTCCGACTGGCCGAACGACAGCCATGTGAGGTTCATGCGCTCCGAGGTCTCCAGCACGGCGATGCGGCTGGTCAACAGGGCCGCCAGAATCGGGGCCAGCAGGCTCACGACCTGATAGACCTCGCCATCGGCCAACGCGGCCGACCTCAACGCCGGGACGGGACTGCCGGCGCGTTTCATGAACGCCATGCCCGCCCACGCCGAAACCAGCAGCATCATGCCCAGCAGCATCCACCAGAACGACGAGCCCCGCACCTTCAACAACTCCAGACGCGCCAGCGTGAACGGGCTGCCGGTCTTCGCGCGGGGGCGCGGCGGACGGCGGCCCGTCGCCGCGAACACTGCCGCGCCGCTCATCGTGCGCCTCCGTCCGCCGCCGCGAACGCCGCCCGACCCGCAGCCTGCCGGATCGGCAACGGACGACGCGGGGATGCGTGCGCGGATGCGCGTGCGGCGTCGGAATCCATGGCATTTTGCGCCTGATGAGGCGTGGGCTCGCGGCTCTGCGGGCTTTCGATCAGTTCGAGGAACGCCTGCTCCAGCGTCTTGCGCTCGGAGGCGACGCGATAGACCGCGACGCCCTGGCCGACGAGCTGCGTGATCAGGGTGCCGATTCGCTGGTCCGGCAGTTCCGGCAGGCGCAGCACGCCGCCATCCCTGCCCGGCAGCCACCGGTAGTCGATCCGGTCCGAGCCCAGCATCGCCGCCGCGAGCTTCGGGTCGGAGACACGCAAATCGATGTGCCCCTCCTCGCGCAGACTGTCGAGCGAACCCTGATACAACAGGCGGCCGGCCGCGATGACGCCCACGACCGGCGCCATCTTCTCGATCTCGGAAAGGATATGCGAGCTGATGATCACCGTGATGCCCCGTTCGCGGCTCAGACCCATGATCATCTCGCGCACCTCGACCACGGCCTCCGCGTCCAGCCCGTTCGTCGGCTCGTCCAGCAACAGGAGCTCCGGCTGCGAGATCAACGCCATCGCGATGCCCAGCCGCTGCTTCATCCCCAGCGAGTAGTCCCTCGCCTTCTTGCCCTCATGGCCGGCCAGACCGACCTGCCGCAAAATCGCGGGCGCGGCCGAACCCGGCAGATTCAGGTAATCGGCCACCATACGGCAATTATCCAGACCGCTCAACCCCGGGTAGAAGCTCGGCCCCTCGATCATCGAACCGACCCGGCCCGCCTGCAACCTGTGCCGGCCACCCACCTTCTCCCCCAACATCCACATATCGCCGCTCGTGGCCGAGGCCAACCCAAGCAACAGCTTCATCGTCGTGGACTTGCCCGCGCCATTCGGCCCCAGCAAACCATACACGCCATGCGCCGGCACGTTCAGATTCAACCCGTTCACCGCGAGAAAATCCCCATACCGCTTCACCAGCCCGCGCGTCAGCACCGCACTCGACGCCGGATCAGCCGGCTGCGCTGTATATTGTATTGTCATTATCGTCCTCCAAAATCCGTCACCATACCGTGGCATTTACAATGAAAACTCGTTACGCGCGATACCTCAATGAATGAGAGCGGATGTGTACTCTCGGGAGGACATTCCTTCTGAGTTTGCACCGACATGCGACGGAGGTAGGGATTCGAGGCTGCTGTCAAATTTTTCCTACGTGCGCTGGTATAGGGCTTTCGTCCATGTCCGTGGCCGTTATCCACAGGCCGTCCTGCGTAAGCCCGTATCGTTCGCGCAGCATGTCGAACGTGTGCAGGCCCTCGCGCATCGCTGCCCGGTATTCGTCGTCGTCCGCCGCGCTGTTGAGGTTGGCGGCGATGGCGAACGCTTCGGATACGAGGCGTTCCATGTCGTGCGTGGACAGATTCTCCGGGTGTCTTTCTCGCCCGTCATCGAGGAAGGGCGGGCGGTTCTCCATCGCGGCGCGCCATTCCTGGACGGCGAGGCTGCGGCTTCTGACATCGTCCGCCCAGCCGTCGCGCAGTCGTTTCAATCGCATGTCGTCGCCGAGCTCGAAGGCGTTGAACCGTTCCGTCCACCCGTCCGCGCTGCGCCACGTGATCCGGTAGCCGACCACCTGGCCGGGGTCGGTGAACGAGTCTTTGGCGGTTCCCCTGCGCAGCCTGGGGTCGATGGAGAAGCCTTCCCTGCGCACGCGGCGTATGAACTCGTCCTCGCTGCGCGACGCCTTGGCGCACGTGGTCATTGCCGTTGGCGGACAGTCCGTGACGAACCGCGAGCCACGTGACGCCCTGATCGCCGTCGCCGTCGATGATGTTCATGCGCATCAGATAATCGCGGATGACCGACTCCCATTCCTGATCGGTCAGTATGCCCTGGCCGGCCTTGATGGCAAGCGAGCAGTGCCACACGCGCTTCCTGCCATGCTCTCGTTCGGGATTGTCCTTGCCTCGCATGTCGGGCGGGAACGGATCGCCCTTGCGTCCCCTGACGCGGTAGCGTCGGTCGAACCTGCGGCCTATCTCCGCATACGACGCCGCCGGCTTGCCATCCATGTCAAACGAGGGAAACATGTCGCCGCTCGCGCACACGAGATGCTGGTCGGTGTGTTCATTGCGCCGTCCCTTGCCGAACAGGTAGCGCACCAGGCCGGCCGGGTCCGAACCCCTGACGATATTCGGTATCATACGATGATTCTCCGCCCGCACGCCCGGCACGGCGGCGCATGGCGTCTATGAGAGATATGCGTCCCGGGTTCTAGATAGAAGTGCAACGCCTGTCTATGGTTGGAAGTGTTCAAGTCCTAACTCAAGAAGGTGTTGCTCATGAGGAAAGTGTATTCCCACCTGTCGGCCGAGGAACGCGTCCGGATCGACGAGTTGAGGAACCGTGACGGGCTCGGTGTCCGCCAGATCGTCCTGAGGATCGGCCGCGACAAGTCCACCGTCATCCGCGAGCCGGGACGCGGCCTGTGGTTCACGTCCAGCGAGAACGAGTCCCATCGCCCCTACCGGCCGAAACGGCTGAAGGCGGGCGCGTGGACGTCGAGGCCGTTCTACTCGGCGATGACCGCGCAGCGCAAGGCCGAGCGGCGCGCCCGCCAGCCGCGCAAGCCCCTGCGCATGGCGCATTCACCGCTGCTCGCGTGGGTCATGGACGCGCTGCGCAAGGGATGGACGCCCGAACTCATCGAGGGACGGCTGAAGGTCGAATGGCCGGCCGACCCGCATATGAGGATCGGCCGCGAATGCCTCCACCGGTGGATCTACGCCAAGCCGCGCAGGGCATTGGACCTCAGGCAGTACCTGCCTCGGGGCAAGCGGCATCGCACGCGCGCCAAGGGCAGGAGGTCGAAGGGGCCGCGCATCCCGATGCGCGTGCCGATCGCCGAACGTCCCGAACGCGTGGGCCCGCGCCGCGAGTTCGGCCATTATGAGTCCGACACGGCCGTCGGCTCGGCACCGTCGAAGCGGTGCGGCGACACGCAGGTCGAACGCAAGAGCCGCCGCCTGTTCGCCCGCTTCATCGAGGACAAGAGCGCGCCGGCGACCGCGCGTGCCGAATACGACATCTACAGCCGCATCCCCGCGCCGGCGAGGATCGACCGCACCTGGGACAACGGCACCGAATCCTCCTGCCACCTGCTCGTGGACGAGGCGTTGGGCATGCTCGCCTATTTCGCGGACCCGTACTCCTCATACCGGAGGGGCGGCAACGAGAACCGCAACGGGCGCATCCGCCGCTACCTGTCCGAGAGGACCGGCTTCGACGGCCTGACGGACGAGGATCTGCAGGCCATCGTCGATGAGATCAACGACACCCCCATGAAGGTCCTGGGCTGGGAAACGCCCAACGAGGTTTGGTACCGCGAGCCCGGCAAGGTAATGTCGAGGACAAGCCACCCAAAGACGAGCTCTGTTGATGATATACTCTTTTACTAGACAAGCGATTTTCTACTTGCCTACCAAATAGTGGGTATACCGCCTACCAAGGCAATGAAGCATCGGAGGCATCAATGGCTCGTCTTATGAAATCGGCACGTGGAATACTTGCCCTAGTAGTCTCGTTCTCCTTAGCACTAGTTTTGGGACTCGTGCCGATGACATCAGCAAATGCGGCAGAGATCGCAATCAGCGGAATGCCAAAAGAGTCCATACCTGCGGCATTCGGAGGAGAGCTTCACGGCGAAAATACCTCGACCGTCGAAGTGGATGGTAAAGGTACGTTGACCGCAACAATCAACTACGACACAGGAGTCGTTACGGTCAAGGATTTCAATGGTGCTGTTCGCACTGAATCCCTAGCTGCGGTAGTCGCCAATGCAGCAAATGAGCTTGAGAAAATTCCTGCGGAACAACGTCAGGAACTTATGAACAGGGCACAGTTGAGGATTACGCCGCATGATGTATGCCCGTATCTTGTCACCGCCATAGGATTTGGTCATGACGCAGCATGGCAAGCCGCATTGAGCCTTGTCGGGGTGAATCCTGCCATCGCTGTGTTGGTGGGTCTTGGTTTTGCGTTCTTCTGGGCGTGGGTTTCAAGTCACTGCTGAACAGGTTTTTATTCATGCGAAGGTAAATCATGAAGTTAGTTAATTTCCTGCCTTTCCTAGGGGGACTCGTCGCCTACTTGTTGGTGTGGTGTAAATGGTGGCATCCACATGACAAGGACCACAAATAACCTCAAACCTCATACATCGTTGGAGAACTGGCGTGTGCAGTCTTGATGAGACCTCACACGCCAGTTCTCTTATGCGTCGGTGCGTTGTCAGCGCCTGTATTAGCTGTGTCTGATGCGTCAGGCGTCTACGAGGTGCGAGAGCCGTTCGGTCATCGCGGCTCTGGTCCATGCGCTTACGCTCATGTGGTTGCGCTTGGCATCCGCCTCGATGAGATGCCCCATGGTATCGCTCAGACGGATGGTGCGCGGGCGCAGAGGCTCGGTGTCGGCCTCCCACGCGCGCCCCTCGAACGGGGTGACCTCGGCGCCGGGGAAACCGTTCTCGGCCTCCTCGGCCCACCTGTCGACCAGCTCGTCGGTGATTTCGGTGCCGTTCTCGGCTATGTACCTGCGACCAGTCATCGGTTCCTCCTTATCTCGTCGCGGAATCCCTTGGTCAGATTGTTCGCATGAATGATCAGCGGCGTATGGTCGTCCAACCTCACGAACACGAGCTCCATGCCCCCGCTCTCAGGCGTCCTTTGCCGGCACGGCCACTTCGATAGAATTATCGGAAGCGGATAAGGAGCTTTGATGGAACCGGTGAGGAACGATACGACGACGGATAGGCGCACGGCCGTGGAACTGGCGAAGCGGCTGCTGGTCGATTCGATCTGGCGCACCGCCAAGATCGAGGTTGATGGCGTCACCTTCCCCGACACGCAGGAGATCTTCGACGGGCGCGCGCCCGAGGGTATGAGCGTGGACGATATAGTCACGGTGAACAACATCAAGCGCGCGTGGGGATTCCTGCTCGAGAACATCGACTATCCAGTCGATTGGCAGTACATCCGCGAATACAACCGCATCATCGGCGAAGGCCTCGTGCGCGACGCCGGCCGCTTGCGTGAATACGGCGTGAAGGTCGGCGGCGACGAATGATGCCGAGAACGGGATGGGCATCGTGCCCGGTGGTCCCCTCGATGGCCTCGATGGAGGTTCCGGTTTACTGAGGTGACGTGTGCGAACGGGAGAACGCCGCCGACGTGCTCTCCGACTTGCAGGCATGGGTGGGCGAACCGTTCGACGCCGCAGGCCGACGCTACGATGGCGGCAAGGAATCCGTGGACCGCTCTGGAAGGATCTGAAAACCGATCAGGGCATGTCGGTGGGACCCCGATACGTGGAACTCGCGTTCGGATGTCCTCCCATCGAATGGGATATCGATATGAGGGTAAGGGACTTCGCCGACCGCATGGGCGACGAATATACGAGCCTGTACGAGAAGGGCGAGATAATCACTGGATTTATCTGTAAAGGCTAGAGTAATCAAGTGTTAAGGAGGCCTGCAATGTCGAATCTGGACTATAAACCGCCTGAGCCGACAAAGGCGCAACTGGAGTACGCGCGTTACCTCAGCCGTTTCCAAACGCCGCGTGGACGCCGGACTCTTTTCGCCCGCACCGAATCGGATATCGCGGCCGCTTTCCGGGAAGAGGCGGCGAACCGTTCCTGGAGCGCCGGAGATCTCGCCTCCCGGGCCGGCATCGATCCTCGGTTCGCCGATGATTTGCTCCAGCGGGGCGAAGCCCCGATTGAAGCGGTGTTCCCCGCAGCTGATGTGTTGGGAATAGACATAGCCGCGTTGCCGCTTTCCAGTCTCGGGAGTGCCCGGTGAGGGAGCTGCACGCCTGGATGGGTGATTCTCCTGTTGGTGTGTTTCTGGAGGATTCCGAGGGGAATGTTCCCCTCGAATACGCCAAGGGTGTGGATATGCCCATAAGCCTTTCCCTTCCTCTTGACGGGAAAGCTGCCTATGCGCATCGGCGGCGTCACCGGTGCCAGGGATGTGACGCCCCGTCATTGGGAGAAGCTGGCATCGGAAAACAACCTCGATCCCGAGCGGGTCGTCGGCCAGGCCAGGAGAATGGCCGGTCTGGTCCTCTCCAACATCGAGGAGGCGTATTCGGATGTGGAGCCTCGTATCCGTGACCGGATCCTCATGCTGGTGGATAGTGCGAACACGAAAATCGATCCAACCTATGATTCCGCATCCATGACTGATGATCCGATGGGCATGTTGTCCGGCCTGATGCCTTCCGCCGGCGAGGGCAGACGCCTCTGATATCGGTGCCGGTATGCGCCGACATGCTTCTTTGCGCATGTCGGCGCATACCTTTTTTGTCTATCCTATTCTTGCGGTGCTGAGTGAGTACGTGGCGACGCCGTTTGTGCCGACGATTTGGTTCGTGGGCATGGTCAATCTCATGTCCGTGCGGGTGGTGGATTCCACGGCGTTGCGCATCTCGTCCTGCACGAGTCCGATGTAACGCATGGTGGTGGCGATGTTGACGTGTCCGAGCATACGGCTGACGAGCACGATGTTGCAGCCCCACCCTCAACCAAGTCATCCTCGACGGCGACGACATCCGGCTCGAAACCCTCGACCAAGGCAAACGGATCGTCTACCTCGAACTGCCCGACACCAGCGCCACATTCTCCTTCATCGCCAGCGTCTTCTGCCAATGCCTCTTCGAAACACTCGTACGCAAAGCCGACACCAAACCCGACGGCGTGCTCGACCACGACGGGCACTGCATGCTCGACGAATTCGCCAACATCGGCAAAATCCCCAACTTCGTAAGGCTCATCGCAACCATACGAAGCCGGCGCATCAGCTGCGGCATCATCCTCCAGACCGTCAGCCAAGGCAAAAGCCTCTACAAGGACGATTGGGAGACCATCGCGGGCAACTGCGACAGCCAGCTCTTCCTCGGCGGCAACGAACCCAGCGCCACCGAATACATCAGCGACCGACTCGGCGACCAAACCATCGACGTCATCGAAACCAGCGAGACCAAAGGCCTCAACGGCAGCTGGACACGCAGCACAGGCAAGAACGCCCGCAAACTCCTCCCCCCCGACGAACTCGGACGCATCCCCACTGACCAGTGCATCTATCTACTCAGAAGCATACCGCCATTCGAATCAGGAAAATATGTCAATAATACATAAAAACAACGTATTCATATAATATATCCGATATTAACTATATGAAGGACTCTTCGGAATCATTTCTAAAAGGAATGAAAACAAACCGTTCAGTAATCGTGGTAGTGAACCTGTGCATAAAATATTTTTCGGTAAAATTCCGATTGTTCAAGTAACTCTGTGTGGCTTCCAATCGCATGAACAGTGCCATCCTTAATAACAATGATTTTATCCGAATGTGCAATGGTTGTGAACCTGTGAGCGACAATTACTGTAGTCATGTTCCGACTCAATTGAGACATTGCATCAAAAATTGAATTCTCGGATATTGCATCAACCGACGCAGTTGGTTCATCAAGAATTAGAAGTGAGGGTGACTTATATAATGCGCGCGCCATGGCAAGCCGTTGCCATTGTCCGATGGACAACTGTTGCCCATTTTCAAACCGCCTTCCAAGCATAGTATCTAGTCCATAGGGAAGTAGATTAGCTAAATATTTTAAACCTACCATGGATAAGGTTTTTAGAATTCTATCCACATCACGGTCGTCACTTGAAGAGGTAAAAAGGACATTATCCGCTAATGACCTATCATATTTGACAAAGTCTTGGAAGAGCGCAGAAAAATGCTGATAAAGTGTATCACGAGAATACTCGGAAATGTCTCTTCCGTCGAGAAAAATGGCTCCAGAAGTAGGTTCATAAAACCTAAGTAGAAGTTTGATGATGGTGGTTTTCCCTGCGCCATTAAGACCAACCAAAGCAGTTGTTTTACCTGCCTCAAGTTTGAAAGAAATGTTATTCAACACCTTATATGATGTACCTGGATAAGTAAAAGAAACATTGCGGAATTCAATTGAAGCGGGGTCCGAACCTTTATAGGGAATATCTCCTGATTTCGGGGTCTTAGGATTTAACTTCAAAAATGCAACCCAATTTGATATATATAAAAGATGTTGATGTAGCCCCATGAAGCCAACAAGCGCGGCGAGCATAAGAGGGCCTATAGAAGTAGAAGCACTTATGTATCCAGCAAGCGCTCCAACGTTTCCGGATTCAAGAGTAGAACGAGCGCCCAAAACAATTGCAACAATAATTGCAATAATGGAAATAAATCCAAGCGATCCGGCTATTGTGAAATTATATTTCGCAATTTTTAAATCTTGAAACTGAAATTCCTTTTGTAAAACAGAGTACCTTTCACGAAGAATATCCGCATATTTGAATAGTATTATTTCCTTGCGTGCGCTATCGGACATTAATAGTGATCTATAGTATGATACAACTCGTCGATCGGATGCCCTATTATAATCTATAGTGTACGCCATTGTCTGTATTTTGAGAGTAGCAATTGCGGACGGTACCGGTGCAACTATTAACATGATTGCAACAAACGGATTCCATGACCAGATTACTAGAGTGATACTGAATATAGTTATTCCGGATTGAATAGTGGATCGTATAGAATCAAATAGGCCAAAAATATGTAATCCCGTTGAATTATCAGCTCGTTGAATTAGATCATATGTTTCTTCTGTTTCGAACTGTTGTACCTCTAAATTGCATAGTTTATCAACTATATCAAAATCTACATCCTTCGAAAGATCAATTGTTATCGAATCACTTAAATATATAATTAAATTATCAAAAAGATAAGCAGATATAATTGTTCCACCAAGATAGAAAGAGGAGTTAAGTACATATTGAAATGAATAGGAATTAGCCGCGGCATCAATCAAAAGACCAATCAGAAATACCTGAATACCTGGAATTAGACCACGCACCAGTGATAGACTGATAATAATCAACATCCTTAGTTTACCGATATTAAAAAGTTTACATACCGATATTTGTAAGGACTCAAGCAGCGATCCCTGTTTCTTGTCACATACTATAGGTGATGCAATCATATATATCAACCTTGCAAAGAGTAAACTCGGTATTCCACGAAAATATCTGAGATATATGACGTTCGTGTTATCTCATTCAAGAAATAAAACTATGTTATGATATCCACCATTGAGTTAACGGCTGACTTTTGTCGTCACATTCAATCACTGTAAAATCTCTGCCATAACATTTATTATTGATAGCGGAGAGTGTGTATGAGTAGACAAAGCTAATATCCTCATTCTGATAAGATTCAAAGACTTCATTGCATGAGACCGTATTCTCACCCAGAGAATACATATTGATCGTATCCGCCATATATTGAATCCATAGGGATCTGGGGGTAATCTCAACCCGAGATAGGATGATAAGAATAAACTTCATCTGATACTTCATCTGAAGTTGCTCGGCTAGACAGTAAATATCTGGCCCAACCTCGCTACCACCTGAAAGTCCAAGAGTTACAATCTTGCCATTTCTCGACAAATGAGGAATACCATAATTCATTATTTGTCGAAAAATGCTTAATCCATCTGTGCCGCCATCTCCAACAAACGGATAATTAAGATTAAATGGAATTGGAAGAAGTGGCGGATTCGCGCAGATAAAATCAAATCTTAAATTTTTCAAATCCGTTTCGGATTCAATAACCGATTTGTTTATTACATTAAAGAGGTTATCTAGCTTATTCAATCTAGCATTGCATAAGGAGAGCTCCGATGCAAGAGGATTAACCTCCACAGCGGTTACGTGTGCGCCATGCGATGCAGATAGCAATCCTTGAATTCCTGGACCGGCACAGTAGTCGAGAACATTATTCCTAGAAGGGGCGGTCCCCAAACGACAGGCCAATGCGTAAGAATCCGTGCCATAATATAGAGTTTGTCTTCCATGAGGCAATTCCGAAAAATATAATAATCCATCGACCAACTGTAAATAAAGATTATTTAACGAAACGGCATTTCCCCTCAATGCGATGAGCCCAGATTCTCTAATTTTTAATATAGACTCAACAAGAGCTTCAGGCAATTTTTCCATACAAACGGTTTTTCCAAAAAGAAGCAGATCGCAAATGTACTTTAAAGGCTCTTGTAACTCCTCGTAAATAGAGCTGATTGTACCAATT
This sequence comes from Bifidobacterium longum subsp. infantis ATCC 15697 = JCM 1222 = DSM 20088, assembly GCF_000269965.1. Lineage (NCBI taxonomy): Bacteria > Bacillati > Actinomycetota > Actinomycetes > Bifidobacteriales > Bifidobacteriaceae > Bifidobacterium > Bifidobacterium longum. The sequence goes on along the minus strand of NC_017219.1, from coordinate 1,215,082 downwards.
ACATCAGCCGCGGGAGGGACAGCCGACAACAAATCTAGATATCCACTATTAGATAATGCCAAGCGTAAGAAATATCCATCGTCAATATCAATAGATTCGCTATTAAAAAATAGTCTAGTATTCATCCAAAACCCCTAGTTAAGAATTGGGGTAGATATATCAATAGATACTAGTTGACTTATTACGTCAAATTCAATTTGATCTATTGACCGGAATAATTTATTGGTCAGAGAATTATCTCGGAACAGAAACTCACATATCTGGCACGACGATATATTTATTCCTCTGATATGTTCACATGCATCTCCCGTTGCAATAGTGTATAAATATGCTGGGCCTAAGACATCAAGTGCACAGATAATTATTTGCTGTTCATATGAAGGTTTTCCGTCGGAAAAATAGCTTTCGTTGTTGTATATATTTTTAATGGAAAGAATCGACGTCCGTTCACAATTGATGCCACAACATGCGCCGATTGTTCCATCTGCCATTAGTGTCAAGGGTTTATATATGTTTGGACATCTTCCGATAAATGGATGCTCCACTCTTCTAGTTTTTCGAAACCAGCCATCTTTTAAATGGTGCCCTCTCCCCAAAGGTGCTATGCCAGTATTTGAAATTGCGTATACTGTTCCGTCCTGATTTGGCTCAGGGATTTGTTTGTTTCCCATTGCGTCGTATATATAAGGAATTTTTTCCCCTAAAAATGTCTCTAAAAACTGAGGTGTTACTCTGCTCTCGGGACCACTACATACACCCAAAATAACCGCACTAAATCCTCGTCCTTTTGCGCATTTCCAGATCCTCCTAACGCAATCTAAGGAAACCTCTTTAGCATGAAAATCATCGGTAGATATGTTGAGTTCATTGAGACCGGACTCCAATAAATAGAGGATCATATCCTCTGTAGCACAGTTGTTAATCGCCCACGAGCCGTTTGTCACCAAACGTGTTCCTAGACCAATGCTTGAACAGTAGGATATGATGCTAAGCAAATCCTCGCCTAAAAGGGTTGACTCGCCTCCCTGTAAATACAACAGTATTTAACTTTGATTTTGCCCTTAATGAATCAATGAAGCGCTTCATTAAAAGATATGACAGTTTTTCTTTTCGCGAAGGGCCAGACATCATCAGACAATGTTCATATTTAATATTACACTGGTCGGTTGTAGCGATAGCTGTCTCTCTGATATTCGAAAGCATTTCCATATAATGATCTTCAATTATCGAATTCCAGCTCATTGAACTTACTTCCTTTCCTTGATTAACTCGCCATTTTCTATTAAAGCTATATTGCCCTCCATTTCAATATCTATTTTTATCCTCTGTCCATGAAACGAGTATTCGATGTTCTTTCTGTTCCCGGAATTTTCAATAAGGTATACTAGTAATACTTTTTCGCGATGTGTAGTTAAATTATGATTTTGAAAATACTTGTGTAATTCGGATTTTAGATACTTATCGGAATATGTCAGATTGATGTCCCTTTTGTGTTCACTTTGTATTTGCGGATTTCCTTCGCCACTGACATTTACGTTCTTGGCAGTATTTGCATTTGCGTTCATTCCCGCGTTTGCGTTTGTGCCCACATTCGCATTGCTCATTGCGTTTGCATTCGCTACAGCATTTGCGTTAAACCACACATTAAAATTTGTAATTGCATTGAAGTTAACGCCCCAGTAAGGCGTCCTCTCAGGTTCTTCACCTTCGGAAGTCGGAACCGTGTTGGTTATCATTGAGATAATCGACTCTAATATTGCCATTCGGGCGTTTGCCGGTGATTCTCCGATGAACTCTCCAAGTTCGAAATGTCTACCATTGACAGTCTTTAGATATATGCTTATTTTTTCCGATTTTAAAAATTCGTTAGGATGATTCATGAAAGCCTGTTTTTTATCATGGTTTTCAATCAACTCAGACCATAAATTGTTAATATTTTCGGTCATCTCTTCATTTACCTTACTCATTGCTTCTCTTCATTTACCTTACTCATTGCTTCTCTTCCTTCATAAGAAAATAACTTTTTGCATCGTTGTTTGCGCAGAATCCTATTGCTATAACAAATAGCAATAACAATACTGTAATAAATAACATTGCTAGCCAATAGATATTATTGAGATTGTTTATGCTTTTTGACAAAAATGCGCCGATTATGACTATCGCAGCCATCAATGCAACGATTATGCCGCTAATTAGAAAAACAAATGAATATTTTTTGTGTACATAATTCCATACCTCTTCAGACGACATTGTCCATCGAGTTTTTATCCCTACTTGATAATTTAATTCTAAATTTCCTTTTCTTGATTCATTATATAGCGTATATAAGTAATAACTTGATATTAAAAGTATCAATGCTAATATAATTAACATTCTCACTCTTTTCATTTATTTTTTTTTAATTGCTATTTGCAAGGAAAAGTAATTTGATTTTAAATCAAAATAATGAGTTTTTAATACGTTTCTGTGTTTTTTGATGCTCCTATTCATCGTCAAGCGGTTGGGAGTGTCGTGTCGTCGGGGTGGTGATGGAGTGGATCCATTGGGTGGCGCGTTGCTCGAGTTCGGGCAGGTCGCGGGTCCCGCGTTCGATTTCACTGATCCTGCTGGAGGGCACGGCCAGCGCCTCGCCGATCTGCTGTTGCGTGATCCCGTGGCTCGTGCGCAGGCGTCGTAGGAGCGCGCCGCGTTCCTGCGGCGTCTGCCGTCCCGCGCCGCCGTTGCGGATGGCGATGAGGGCCTTGTACGCCTCGCGGGCGATATGGCGTTTGAGACAGCGGATGAACTCGAGCTTGCTTTTCCCCTCTCGTGTTTTCTTCGCCACGTAGTCGCGGGTCGGCTGGTGGTATCCGAGCCTGACGATGGCGATGCGGTGCAGTGCCATGTTGCCCTGCCGGTTGCCGCCCCGGTTGAGCCGGTGACGGTTGGTCTTGCCGCTGGATGCGGGGATGGGACACGCGCCGCAGAGTTTGGCGAACGCGGCCTCGTCGCGGATGAGTTCGGGGTTGTCCCCGGCGACGATGGCGATCGTGGCCGCGGTGATGGTGCCGGCGCGGTAGATGTCGAGCAGGGGACGCGCGTTGGTGTCGAGGATGCTCCGCATGCGTTCCTCGAGCGGGTCCGCCTGCTCCTTGAGCGCCCTCCATGCCTTGGCGGCGCCTTTGAGCGCGGTGAGCACGCTGTGGGCGACGAGGCCGCCGGACGGGCGGCATGAGGCCAGACGGTTCATGCGCGTCTCGGTGCGCAGTCCCCTGTATTTCTCCCTGATCGGTTCGGGCGCGGCGGCCGGCAGACCGCCGGTGGAGTTGGCCGGCGTGGTCATCGCCGTGACCGGCTGGGATCGTTCCGCGTTCAGGTGGCGCAGCGCCTCGACCCACCCGTCCGAGCTTTTCGGCAGGCTCGTTCCGTCGCCGGCCAGCACGCTGCGCGCGGCGGCGATCGCGTCGATGGGATCGGATTTGCCGTCCTTGCGGCGCACGCCGCGTTTCGGCCTGAGCACCTCGTACACGGGGAAACCGGCGGCCTGGAGCCGCCGGGCCAGCGCCGCGCCGAACGAGTTCGTGCCCTCCACGCCGATCCCGGCGCAGCGGGCCGGGTCGCCGAGCATGGCGATCAGATGCCCGTACCCGTCCGGGTCGGCTCCGAAGGTGTTCGTGGAAAGGACCCTGCCGTTCATGTCGAGCAGGGCGAGGGTGTGGATGCCGGTGTGCGTGTCCACCCCGGCGATGATCGTGGTCGGCTGCTCCATCGTCGTCTCCCTGTCGTCGCCGTTGACTTCCCGGGGCGTTCCGGCCCCCCGGATTCAATTTATAAGTGCAACACCCGTCTTTGGGTGGCTTGTCTTCGACATTACCTTGCCGAGCTCGCGGTACCAAACCTCGTTGGGCGTTTCCCAGTCCAGGACCTTCATGGGGGTGTCGTTGATCTCATCGACGATGGCCTGCAGATCCTCGTCCGTGAGGTCGTCGAAGCTGGTTCTCTTGGGCAGGTAGCGGCGGATGCGCCCGTTGCGGTTCTCGTTCGTGCCGCGCTGGTATGAGGAGTAGGGGTCCGCATAGTAGGTGAGCATGCCGAGGGCCTCGTCCACGAGCACGTGGCAGGAGGATTCCGTGCCGTTGTCCCATGTCCGGTCGATGCGCGCGGGCGCGGGGATGTCCTTGTAGATGTCGTATTCGGCGCGCGCGGTCGCCAGCGCGCCCTTGTCGGGGATGAGGCGGGCGAACAGGCGGCGGCTCTTGCGTTCGACCTGCGTGTCGATGCACCGCTTGGACGGGGACGCGCCGACCACGGTGTCGGATTCGAAGTGGCCGAACTCATGGCGCGAGTCCACCTTCTTCGGCCGGTCCGTGATCGGCACGCGCATCGGAATGCGCGGCCCCTTCGACCTCCTGCCCTTCGAACGCGTGCGGTGCCGCTTGCCGCGAGGCAGGTACTGCCTGAGGTCCAGCGCCCTCTGCGGTTTCGCGTAGATCCACCGGTAGAGGCACTCGTGGCTTATCCGCATGCGCGGGTCGTCGGGCCATTCGACCTTCAGTCGCCCCTCGATCCTTTCCGGCGTCCACCCCTTCCTGAGCGCGTCCATCACCCATGCGAGCAACGGGGAGTAGGACATGCGCAGGGGCCTGCGCGATCTGACGCACGCCGAGCCCGTCCCTGTTGCGCAATTCGTCGATTCGGATCCGTTCCTCTGCCGACAGGTGGGAATAAGCTTTCATATCGAGCGCAGCACTTTCTCTTCGGTTGTGGACTTGAACACTTCCAACCATAGACAGGTGTTGCGCTTCTATTTAGAACTCAGGTCTCCTGAATTCGATGCTATTATGTGTTAAATGCAAGAAAAAAGATTATTCCTCTGCTGACTGCTCTTTTAGTGCCGACTTTGTTGCTTCCTGCGAATGCATATGCGTATGGAAGCGACAATGTGGAGATGCAAGAGATCCAGCAGACGCTTCATCAGTATTCACAAGAACTATTAGCCGAATATCATTCGCCGCGTACGAGGTCCAAACTGAATATCCCACTTACCGCTGAGGAACAAGCCAAAGAGGGTCTTATCAGCAAGAATGTTGAAGTCGTACCGACAATTAGAAGCATTCAATCATCAGATGACGGAGAGTATCTGATTGATACAGATATGACCGTGAACGTGAGTCTGGACGCAGACTCGGATACTGTTATTTATGTTAATGGTAAGCGCACGGACCATCTTGACCAGAGTTGGACTTCTACGCATATCATGGAGTTTGCCCATGTGGGAAGGCAGCGAGGGTATTCAATTATTAGCGACAAAGTGATTGATGAACAAGATCCACCGGAATATGCCGACGCATCGGATAAATTGCCGACCGAAGACAAAACACCTGCTTCTTTGGATGAAAATGGCGCATTGGAAAGTGAAGCACTCAACAAGGCTCAGACATATGCCTTCGGGGACAACTCCGTCGGAGTAAATTATATTAAGGCTATGAATTATGCCAATAAATGGACGAGTCCTGGATATGAGCATAAAATGAATTCCGCGTATCCGTCTTTTGGCTCTAACTGTGCAAACTTTGTCTCGCAGGCTCTTCATGAAGGTGGAATGACTCTGACCAGACTGTGGAATTACTCTACTGTATTGCCGGACAAGCTGACGACACGTGCTTGGATGAATGCGGATAGCAATTATTCGTACATGAAGCATTATTCGCATAGTTATGACAGTTTGGATAATGTTTGGAAAGCATGGCAAGGCAGCATATTGTATGTAGATTGGACCTCAAATAATGAAATCGATCACGCTATGTTCGTCGTGGGTGTTGTCGTAAAGGACGGCAAAGCCAATCCGGTCATAGATCAGAAGACAGAGAATCGTCATCAAATCACGTTGACGGAGTCGCTGCAGCATGCCCATGAACAAGGAAAAAATAATATGACCTGGTATGGGCTTCAATATCGTTATGACTGAGAAAATGAGCCTGAATGGCATGAAGAGTAACAGATGGGTTCAGGCTATATCAGTCATTGCCTTGATATATGTCTGCATGACAGGCATACTGATGTTCCAGGTATCTGCTGCATATTCTCAGTGGGAAGCAGATCAAGTTGTCTGGAATTTAGCGACTTTGGTCTCAGCGGAGACCGAAAAGGCAAATTCACGAGAATTCGGATTGACTGAATTTGAAAGACCTGAACTTCCGGAATATACCGAACCGTCTCATAAATACAGTTTTTTTCCGTGGGAATTACTAAAGGAGAAGAACGATATCATAGCGAGCGATAAGCTCATGAAGCAACAGGCTGAATCTCATCTTGAATACGCGAACAGCGTTCTTAATAAATACAATCACCGCAATATATGAGATAGGTGCTATCCCATATATTCCGTGGGATAGCACCTATCTTCTTGTTCTTTAGAATCGCTTTAATCTGGTCAGGTCTGTCAGCCCGGCCGTGACTGCCAACGGCAGATTGGTCGAGTTCAACCGCATACTCCCTGATACGTTCGGCGTCGTCGAGATTGACCGGCCCGAAAGCTCGACGAATACCGCCGCACCATCTCCTGATCATTCCTGCAGGTGACATTATCCTAGCCGGTCGGGGAATGAAGGGATTGCCGATTGCCCGGGCACATCCCAGGTGGGATTGCCTTGCGTAACTGGCTGGGATAAACCTTCCGATGATGGTGCGGGTCGTCGGTTCGATGATTGAGGATCCGAGCCCGGCTGTGTGGAATCATCCGAACAGTCTGTATCGGATACATCTTCATCTTCATCCTCTACAGTCGTCATGGAATCCCGAACGATTTGCATGACCTCGTTGAGATCTTGAATGGTTCCGTTATAGGCATCAAGATTCTGACGGTCGTGCATCATGAGTCGTGCATGGGCGATCTGCTCGTTGAGCCGTACGCGGGTGTTGCCGTCTCTGACCTTGTTCTCAGATTCTTTGTAGAGCCTATCGGCGTCTTCAATGGTTTGTCTCAGTACGTTCTGTGCGTTGTCGATCCGTTGTTGTTCCTGTGACGCCTTGATCGTGCCAACTGTGTCATGCAGGTTCCTGATCTGGGTTCTGAGCTGGTTATTCTCTCTCCCTATTTCTGCACGATTGCGATCGAGACGGTCGGCCGTCAGACTCGGATCGCGATTCTCCGTTGAGGCCGATGGCTGATATTGCATGATTTTGCTGAGCAGTCCCAAAGACTTGGGATCCTGCACGTCTTTATCCTGGAGCTTCGCATATGGTTCCGCCTGTTTCAACGCTTTGTTCCATGCAATCCGCACTATGCCGGTTTGTTTGATTGCTTGATTGCATGACGTGAGCGCCTCCTGATGGTCATAGTTCTTCTTCGCCATGACAAGGCCTGCGGCTGATCCCGTTACGATGGCCAGAATGAGCATGATGCCGGCGATGCGGATAAAAGGGATATGCCAATGAACGGCTACCTCATCCGCTTCGTCGGCAGATAATTCCGCCAAGGACGCATCATCCTCGGCATGTTCTCCGATCCCCATCGGTGTGTCTATCGTTGATCCCGTCTGCTTGTCAGACTCGGAGACGGGAGTGTCATTGTTCCGCGCATCACGAGGCGGCTCATCGTCGATGATGGGTGTGATGGGCAGCAGCCGATGTTTGGGTTTCCTGTCTACCAACGGTTCCGGTGGCGTCCCAGCGGTTTCAGGGTCTGCAATGGCATGCGCAGGCTGTGCGACGGGTATCCGGTTGCCGTCTTGATCCTCCTCGCCACGTAATCGACGCCGCAGCGTCCCTGGGTGATGCGAGCCCTTGTTCGATGTTCTCCTCCGGGCAGATGCGGCCGGAAGGAAGGGTGACGGGGACGGTGGGCACTTCGTCCGTCGGGTTGCAGCGAGCGAGTCCTCGTTTCATGCCCCATTGGTAGAAGACCTTGACGCAGCTGCGCACTCCGCGTCTGCCTTCGGTTCCCATGCCGGCAAGATAAAATATGAGGTCGTCTTCGGTCACGTCCGTGATGCTCTTGTTCACGATTTTGGAGAAACGGACGATTTGATACCATCGGGTTCTCAAGGTCTCTTCCGTACGGCTGAAGCTCTTCGGAAAACCGGGTGCATCGAGAAGAATTGTCGAGACACGCCGATTTGAAGGACAAGCAAAGCAGGTGTATTCTCTACACCTGTTGCAAGAAGCCCTACGGCTGCAAGCCAGAACCGTATATCGGACGGTCACTGGTTCAAGCCCAGTCGCAGGAGCTCACCTGAACGGGTAACTCCGGACGGGATGAAAATTGAATATTCCTGCGTAGCTCAGTTGGCAGAGCATCCGACTGTTAATCGGACGGTCACTGGTTCAAGCCCAGTCGCAGGAGCCATCGAAAGCCTCGGTTCTCCGAGGCTTTTTTATTTTCATCGCATTGGTGACCAGACACGACACCCCATCATCAACCGGGAAATCCATGGCGAAGACCTCACCACTACTCACATCAGGCAGACAGGTCACTGTCAATTCACCGATGAGAGGCACGGTATTCCCAGTATCAGTTTGGGAATACCGTGCAAATCTTACATCGAGACCTTGGTCAGGGGCATGGCGGAGTCGATCGGGAAGTCGGGGGCGCTGGGGGCCACGCCGGCTTCGACCAGGTTCACGCCGAGCATGGCGACCATGGCACCGTTGTCGGTGCAGAGCTTGATTTGCGGGATACGGACGTCGACGCCGTAGCTCTCGCCGAATTCGAGCAGTTTGGCGCGCAGCTGCGAGTTGGCGGAGAAGCCGCCGCCCACGATCAGCGTGTTGGAATCGTACTGCCGGCAGCCGCGCATGGACTTACGGGCTAGCACGGTGGCCACGGAGTCGGCCAGGGATGCGCACACGTCGTCCACCGGAATCTCATGGCCGGCGGCCTGCTCGCTTCCCACCCAACGGGCCACGGCGGTCTTGACACCGGAGAAACTGAAATCATACGGGTGCGCGGCACCGGCCTTGCCTTGGGTCAGACCCATCGGCACCTTGATGGCGTGCGGGTCGCCGTTTTGTCCGTGGCGGTCGATGCGCGGGCCGCCCGGATACGGGAAGCCGAGCAGACGGGCGACTTTGTCGAAGCACTCCCCCGCCGCGTCATCCAGCGTGGTGCCCACCACATCGATCTTGCGCGGCATGTCCTCCACATGCAGCAGCGAGGTGTGGCCGCCGGAGACAATCAGAGCCAGCGTGTCCTTGGGGAACGGGCCGAACTGCAGCTGAGTGACGGCGATGTGCCCGATCACATGGTTGATGCCGTAAATCGGCTTGTTCGCAGCCCAGGCCAGCGCCTTGGCGCCGGACACGCCCACGGCCAGGCAACCGGCCAGTCCGGGACCGGCGGACACGGCGATGGCGTCCACATCCGCCAACGTCATGTTCGCGTCGGCGAGCGCCTTGGACACGCATGGCACGAAGGCCTCAGCGTGCGCACGGGAGGCGATTTCGGGGATCACGCCGCCGTATCGCGCGTGTTCCTCCATGGATGAGGCCACGACGTTGGAGAGCAGTTCGCGGCCGCGTACGATGGCGGCTGCGGTTTCGTCGCAGGTGGATTCAATGCCCAGTACAACCGGTTCGCTCATCGTGCTTCTCCGTTCTTCTCCGTTTGCTTGCTGGTGATGTCTTCAGTGTCCGCCGATGCCGTCTGCGGGGCGGCAAAGCCCACGACCCTAGGTTTCAGGTCCAAGCTCATGGTGTATGCGTCGATGCCTTCGGGCTGGTAGTAGCGTTTGCGCAATCCCATGCGTTCGAATCCGAACCGCTGATACAGGGCCAACGCAGGGTCGTTATCCACACGCACTTCGAGCAGCATGCGCGAGGCGCCCTGACGCTTCGCCTCGTCGACCAGTGCCTGAAGCAACGCAGCGGCGATGCCTTGCCGCTGGTATGCCTTGCCCACGCCGATGGTCATGAGCTCGGCGTCCTCGCCGTCATACCAGAAGCCGGCGTAGCCGCGGACAACCGCCTGTTCCACCTCTCCCAGCACATCCAGCAGATACGTGCGGGCCGGTGCGTCCAGTTCCTCTCGCACCATGTTCGCATTCCATGCGCCGAGGCCGAACAGTTCGCCTTCCAACTGTGCGATGGAGCAAACCGCAAGATCACGACTTACGGCAGTGATGTCAACAATCATCGGACCACAACCCACTTCACGCCTTATCGGCACCGGCATGGCCGAGCACGTGCTTCAGCGGATTCGGCACTTCGGCGTCCGGACGGCGCAGGTACAACGGTTCGACCGGCGTATCGGGATTACGGTTGGCAACCAGTTCCGCATCAGTGGCAAAGATAGCGAGACCTTGCTCCCCTTGGTCCAATACGGATTCATCGGTGATGTCGCCAAGCTGCTCGATTGCACCCAGCGCATCCGCATATTTGCGGGCCCCATGACCCACAACATCCACGACCACATCCACATTGCTGTCTTCTGGCATAAGTCCGTCGCGGTACGTATGAACGGCATCATTCACGCGCTGCGCGATGGATGCAGGGTAATCGATGTCCATGTCAATCAGAGCCGTCGCCACGGTTTCGCCATTGGGATCGCCAACGAGCGGGTCCGAGTACAACGCAAAATAGAGTTGCTTGCGGCGTGCGTCGTTTACGGCAAGAGTGAGCACATGGCATTTATGAGTATCGTCGAGAGTGCCGGCTTTGCCACGGCGAATGAGATTCCATTGCACCTGAGACTCAAGAACATTATGGCCGATAAGCGTCGCTCCCGTTGCGAAAGCCAGTGCCTTGGCCGTAACGATACCGGCACGCAGACCAGTAAAGGGGGCTGGACCGGTACCCACAATGACTGTTGCAATGTCAGATGCTGGGAACCCGGCTTCTTCGACCGCACGCGCGATATTGACCTGCAGCTTCTCCACATGGGTGCGCGAATCGGTCTCTACAATGGGCTCGCGCCCCACAATGCCGACCGTCGAGCCGAATGAGGTGTCAATCACCAACGTGCAACCCATGAATCCTCCTAGTCGTAAAGCCTCTAGAGAGTGTACATCGAGGAGTCTATAGGCGCATGGCTTACTGCAGATCGAACGCGGCCCATCGCTTGCCGACTGGGACGAATGCGACGGTACGAGTGCCGTTGCTGGTGAGTTCGCCGTCTGATCCAGCGGATGCGGCATCGGAGGAATCGAGAGGTCGATCGATATGGATTTCAAGTCGTTCTGGCGCCAAGGCGGTGGCCATTTGTTCGCCCCACTCCATAAGCACCACCGTGTTCTCGCCGGGGTCTTCAAGTTCTTCGTCCAATCCCAGCGATTCCAGCTCGTCCAACAAACGCCCGATGGCGTCCTGCCCCGGCGCATAGGCTGAGCCGCCCAGACGGTAGGCATCCACATGCACCAGATGAGACGGAGTGCCGTCGGCGAAATGCCCGTCGAGTTCGCGGGCAATGGTGAATGTAGGAGACACGATGGGTTCGGTAATGCCCAGCCCCGCCCCGAAGCCCTGGGCGAATGTGGTTTTGCCGGCACCAAGAGGGCCTGAGAGCAGCAATACATCGCCGCCGTGTACCATTCCGGCCACACGACGGCCGAGCTCCTGCATGGCCTCGCTGGTGGGAGCCGCAATAGTGTGTTCGCTCATAAATACTCCTTTATCGACTTTTACCGACCTTTATGACTGATGTCTTCAATGCAGCGTTCCAGCGCATATACCGGGTCGCCACCGTTTGTTTTGCTTTGCTCATCCGCCCAGGCGAGCATACGGATGCAATGCGCGAGTCCTGCCGAAGTCCAGCCGCCAAGTTGGCGCATCGCATTCTTCAGCACCCACGGATTGGTTTTCGCTTCGGCCTGGGAAATCGTGCCGGCCCGTACCGCCGAGGCTTTGGCAATGGTACGGAGCTTCATGGCCAACGCGCCGATCAGCGCGATGGGATCGGTCCCTTGTTCCACAGCTGCACGCATCATGACGATGGCTTCTGCGGTTTTGCCTTCCACGGCCTTGTCTGCCACGGCAAAACCGGTGACCTGCGGATTGGCGGTCAAATACTGGTTGACACGGTCGAGGCCCATCGGATTATCGTCAAAGTCGAAACACAGTTGCTCGCACATGGCGGCGAGTTCGCCGGTTTTGCCGCCGAGTACGGATACCAGCTGCTGTGCGGCCATCGGTTCGGCTCTACGACCACGTTTCTCGAATTCTCCGAGCACGAAATTGAGCTGTGCATCCGGTTTCTTCAAATCCGGCACGTCCTCTTTGCGAGCGCCGGCTTTCACCAGTTGGTCGATGATTTTGCGCCCTTTGACGCCGCCCTCGTGCTGGCAGATCACCACGCTGGAGCCGTTCGGATCCTTGGCGGCCTGCTTGGTGTACGCCACCAGAGCTTCGGCGAGCTTGTCGTCGGCATTCTGCAGGTTGACGAGTTTGACCACGGCAACGTCGGAAAGCAACGATGGGCTGACGGCTTCATCGAAGGCATACTGGTCGGCCGATGTGGCGTCGAGTTCGATGAGGTCGGCGTCGGGCCGCGCCTTCAACGCCTGCGCGCACAGTGCCTTGGTGCGCGCGTCGTTCAAATACGAGTCGCCTCCGGGCACCACGGTTACCGGTGCATTCGCTGCTGTTTTCGCCATGCCCCCATCTCGCCACACAGGTTGGACAATGACCTGCCGGCATCACGATTTTGCCGCTGCCGTCAAGATAGTGGTATTCGGCTGGGATTGCGATGGTTGCTGCACCGAATACCGCATTGGCTATTCGGCTTGCCGCCACGTAAAGAGGCGTCTCGTCTCCTCACACCAGAGACTGAGGCGGACGCGCCAAGCGGAACCGAAGCGCACGCCAGACATTCCGGCCTCATAACGACGGACATGCTGGAGGCAACGGCTGACGAACACCAGTAGCATGCCGATACCGATTTCCGCCGTCACAATCAGCACGGCACCCGTAACGCCGTCTTTCCATGGGATGACGGCCATCGTGCTGCCGCCCAGCCACAACGCCACCCGTTCCATCACCAGCGTGCCCCATGACGATATCCACGCGAATACGCCGGCCAGCCATGGCGTGCACCATGCGCAGGCCAGTGCCATCAATCCCACCATCGTGGCCAATCCCACGAACGGTGACACCAGCAGGTTCGCCGGCACGGACAGCAACGGCAATTCCGGTTCCATCAACACCTGAATCGGCAGGGTGAACAATTGCGCGGCCACGGTCATCGCCATCATTTCGGCGATGCTGTGCGGCATCGCTCGCTCAAAGACACCGGCCAGCCGCCCCGCAAACAGCACGATACCCAGTACGGCGGCCGAAGACAAGGCGAATCCGTAGCTGGCCGACATATCCGGGTTCACCGCCAATACACCGATTATCGTCCAGCACAGGGCGCTCAACGCTTGCGTACGCCGTCCCATCGCATACGCCAACGCACCTATCAATCCCATGATGAACGCGCGGGTGACCGAATCACTGGGGAACATCGCCAATGCCAGCAGCGCATATACTCCAGAGACCAGCAACGCCGTCAGCCGCCGATCAAGCAGCATCCACATGCATAACCGACGCACCAGTCCTGCCACCAGTACGAAGTGGCCGCCGGATACGGCCATGAGGTGCATGATGCCGGACCGGCGGAACTGATTTTCCAACGTTTGCGCATACGTGCTGTTGACCGGCATCGGACCGGCATCGCCGCCGATATAATCCTGGCCAAGCACACCCATCGTCAGTCCCGGCACCAACACACGCCCCTGATCGGACAATTGTCCGGTCACGGTGAAAAACGCCTCCTGCACCTGCGCAATCGCGGCGAGATGCCACGGCGGAGCCCGCACCTGCGCTACCGGCTGTTTTCCTTCCAAGAGCAGCCATAGCGGTATGCGTCCATATCGCGCTTGCTGCAATACGCCCGTCAACAGATAGACCGCGCCTCGACGCAACTGCCCACAATACGATTCATCGGCGTATACGCGCACGGCGACCGTGGAACGTACGTCCGCGCCATCCACAGTGATGCCGCTCAGCCGTATGTCCGTCTGACAATCGTATGTGCGTTGGTCCGAAGCGATCACGGGCGTCGTCACCGTGGCCATGACTTCGTGGTATGAACTGGATTGGCGAGCTTGTGCGGAGGCAGGATCATGCCAGGCAATGGTGTCCGACGCGATTGCCGTCATACTGCCGATGCACGCCACCGCGACGCATACGGTCAATGTTCCCGTCCACCTGATCCGCAGGCGGAAAGACACCACGATCGTCGCCGCCACGGCAGCACATGACGCCACTGTTATAGGTAATATTCGTGTGACAGGCCATTCCATGCCGATTATGGTGGCGTCAATGCCAGCTCCGGCATCGGCCTTTGCCTGACCGGTGCCGAGTCCATCAGACATCCTCCATGCGAATAATGCGTGCGCTCCCAGACTCGCCGCCCACATCACTATGGCGATCGGCAGCATCCTCCAATCGCGGCTCCCCTGCTCGCGCAGTATCCGATCCCTGCTCATCCGACCGTCACCTGCCCTCGCATGGTCTCCAACGTCTTGGAGCCGATGCCTTTGACATCCAGCAGCTGATCGACTGATGCATACCCGCCAATCGCCGTGCGATGATCAATGATCCGTTGAGCGGTAACCGGCCCAATACCTTTGATGGATTGCAATTCCTCAGCGGTGGCCGTGTTGAGGTTGATGAGACCATGCGTGGAAGCGCCGGCATCGCTGCCGTCCGTCTGCATGTGCGGAGATTGCGTGGTATCCGATTCGGGGTTCGCTGTGGCATCGGAATGCTCCGACTGCTGCGGATCCGTGCGTTTCTCGTCCGTGGTGTTCTGCGATGGCATCGTCTGATCTCCAGCGGAGCCGCCCGTGGTCTGCATGGCGGTCGGTTGAGACAGCATGGCCATATTCATCGACTGCTGGACCAGCAATGCCAAGCTGATGCCAAGGGCGACGATCAGCAGCAATATCACGGCCAAGGCATGCCCAATGGTGAACGACAATCGCGGCTGATCCCGGGTGAGTCTGGCTGATTCTCCGACGGCATCGGCGGAACGTACGCCAATCAGATCCGATAACGCACGTTTGTCACGGGTCGCCTGCCGCAGGCCGCTCTGCGCCCTTTGGGGTGGGTGGCCGGCCGGACGAATCCGTGCATGGCCGGGAGGCGGCGGAGGCGTCGTGGGCCGTTCCACTCGCGGTTGGGGCATGGCTTCGCTCTGCCTGCTGAATGCGCGCAAACGGTTGGCGGCATGGTCTGCGCGATGGTTATGAGAAACGCCCATGCATCCACGCTGATGGATTCATGGGCGTTTGTCCAGCTGAAACGGGGTATGTGGTTCTAGCTTATGAAGTTATCCACAATTGAGGTGGGGCGGTTGACGCTCCCCTCAGTCTCGCCACGCGAGCGGCTCCCCTCAAAGAGGGGAGCCTAACCCGCAACAAGTCACTCCGTGGGAACGATGGAGACGATCTTCGGGGCCTTGACGATCACCTTGCGCGGCTCTTTGCCGCCGAGACGGTCGGCGACGGCGGCCAGCGCCTGCTTCTTGAGATCGGCCGGATCGATGTCGACCGGCACTTCGAGCTTGGCACGCACCTTGCCCTTGATCTGCACCACGGCGGTCACGGTATCGTGGCCCACGTAACGCTCGTCGGCCACCGGCCACGGCTCGGCGGACAGGGACTCGGGGTGGCCCAGCTTGCTCCACATCTCCTCGCAGATGTGCGGGGCGATCGGGGCGAGCATCAGGACCAACGGCTCCACTGCGGCACGCGGCACGGCCTTCAGACCGGTCAGGTGGTTGTTGAGCACGATGAGCTTGGCGATGGCGGTGTTCGGACGCATGCCCTCCATCTCCGCGGTCACTTCGGCAATCGTGTTGTTGAGCAGTTTCAGGGTCTTCTCATCGGGCGCGTCCTCGGTCACATGGGCCTGGCCGGTGGTCTCGTCCACCACGTTGCGCCACAGACGCTGCAGGAAGCGCATGCCACCGACCACGTTGCGGGTGTTCCACGGGCGAGACTCGTCCAGCGGGCCCATGCTCATTTCGTACAGGCGGAAGGTGTCGGCACCGTAGTTCTCGTACATGTAGTCCGGGGTCACGATGTTCTTGAGGGACTTGCCCATCTTGCCGAACTCACGGTTGGCGTGTTCGCCGTTCCAGGTGAACGTCGGCTCGCCGGAGGCGTCGGCCGGCCCTTCCACGACCTCGTCCGCCGGCACGTACTGGCCGCGGTCGTCGGTGTAGGCGTAGGCCTGAATCATGCCCTGGTTGAACAGCTTGTGGAACGGTTCGGCCGAATCCACGTAGCCGAGGTCGAAGAGCACCTTGTGCCAGAAACGGGAGTAGAGCAGGTGGAGCACAGCGTGTTCGACGCCGCCGATGTACAGGTCCACACCGCCTTCATCACCCGAGTACTTGTTGTGGTTCGGGCCCATCCAGTAGTCGAACTCGTCCTTCTCCACCATGTGCTTGGTGTCGGTCGGGTCGATGTACCGCATGTAGTACCAGCAGGATCCGGCCCAGTTCGGCATGGTGTTGGTGTCGCGGTAGTAGGTCTTCTTGCCGTCGCCCAAGTCGAGCTCGACCTTGACCCAGTCCTCGTTGCGGCTCAGCGGCGCCTCGGGATTGGATTCGGCGTCCATCGGGTCGAAGGTGCGCGGCTCGTAGTCGGGCACGTCGGGCAGGCTGATCGGCAGGGCGGAATCCGGCAGCAGGTGCGGGGTGCCGTCTTCGCCGTACACGATCGGGAAGGGTTCGCCCCAGTAGCGCTGGCGGGAGAACAGCCAGTCGCGCAGACGGTAGCTCACGGTGCCCTTGCCGACGCCGGCGTCCTCCAGCCAGGCGTTGACCTTGGCGATGGCATCATCTACGCGCAGGCCGTCGAGCGACAGCGCATCGCCCTTGGCGTACGTGGATTCGACGTGGGAGTTGATCACGATGCCGTCATGGGAAACGAACGGCGCCTTGCCCTCGTAGTTGGCCAAGTCGTCGCCGGAATCCGGCAGAGGCTTGACGGTGTAGATGACCGGCAGACCGAACTTCACGGCAAAGTCGTAATCGCGCTGGTCGCCACCAGGCACGGCCATAATGGCACCGGTGCCGTAGTCCATCAGCACGTAGTCGGCGGTGAACAGCGGGAGCTTCGCGCCGGTGATCGGGTTGGTGGCGTACAGGCCGGTGAACAGACCTGTCTTCTCACCGCCCTCGTCCACGCGGTCCTTGGCGGTCTTGGCTTCGGCGGCGAGCCTGTAGGCCTTCACCGCCTCGACCGGGTTGACATAGCCGCCCTTCCAGTCTTCGGGTACATCGGCCGGCCATTCGGCGGGCACGTTCTCCAGCAGGTGATGTTCCGGGGAAACAACGGCGAACGTGGTGCCGAACAGCGTGTCGGGACGGGTGGTGTAGATTTCCATGTCCTTGTCACCGTCGGCAGTGGCCACGGTGAAGTGCACGGAGGCACCATGGGATTCACCGATCCAGTTGCGCTGCATGAGCTTGACCTTCTCAGGCCAATCGATGCCGTCGAGGTCGGCGATCAGACGGTGGCCGTACTTGGTGATGCGCATGGACCACTGACGGAGCTCGCGCTGGAAGACCGGGAAGTTGCCGCGTTCGGACTTGCCTTCGGCGGTGACCTCTTCGTTGGCCAGCACGGTGCCCAGGCCCGGGCACCAATTGACCGGGGACTTGGAGATGTACGCCAGGCGGAAGTCGTTCAAGATATCCTGCTGTTGGGCGTTCGTCAGATCGGTCCACGCCACGCCGTCGGACTCATGCCCGGGAATGGCCTTCTCGCCGGACTCGAATTTGGCGACGAGCTCGGCGATGGGGCGCGCGGATCCCTTGGAGCCGGACGGGTTGGTGGCCTCCTCGTCGTACCAGGAATCGTAGATGCGCGAGAAGATCCACTGGGTCCAACGCATGTAGCCGGGGTCGATGGTGGCGAACGTGCGGCGGTTGTCGAAGCCAAGGCCCATGCGGTGCAGCTGGCGGCTCATGTTGGCGATGTTCGCCTCGGTGGTCACGCGAGGATGCTGACCGGTCTGGACCGCGTACTGTTCCGCGGGCAGGCCGAAGGCGTCATAGCCCATGGCGTGCAGGACGTTCTCGCCCTTCATGCGGTGGTAGCGGCTCGTCACATCGGAGGCCAGATAACCCAGCGGGTGGCCCACATGCAGACCCTTGCCGGAGGGGTACGGGAACATGTCCATGGCGAAGTAGGCGGTGCGCCCCTCGGCGTTGCGGCCCTTGCCGTCCTTCAAATCGCCGTTGACGTTGGCCGCCCAGAAGGTGCCTTGCTCATCCCAGATCTTCTGCCACTTGTTTTCGATGTCCTGCGCCAGTGCGGCGTTGTAGCGGAAGTTGGGCTCTTCGGTTTGCGTGCTCTTCTCGTTGTCACTCATAAATCAGCAAGGTAGCCTCGCAACTGGACACGTCGTCAATCGTTATTCAGCATCCGAGACGATGGCTTTGGGGTCACCGTTCAGCGAAACCGTGAGCTTTGTTTGGCTTGTGAACGTATCCTTGGCGGCCGTCCAGCTGCCATCCTCAACCATGTCTTCCAATGCTTCCGCGATTTTCTGCGCCAATTGGCTGATGCCTTGACTCACGGCGATGCCATAACTGACCTCGCCCTTGTCCGCAATCACGTCCATATACTGGGGCCCGTTGGCCGCTTGAAGACCGGAAAGCACCGCCATATCGGAGGCTATGGCATCCGCCGACCCTACTTGCACGGCCGTGACGCACTGCGCATAACTGCTACGCTCCTGAATCCGAGCCTGCGGGTGGTTGCCGCGGAAGATGCCGACTGTCTCGTCACCTTTCACTGCGCACACCGTGCCGTCGCCTACATCGCCCACCGAACCTGCGTCATTGGTGAATCGGCCACGCTCATCCGACCTGACCAGCAAACCGACGCTGGTCGTGAGGTATGGTCCGGCAAAATCAACGATCGCGCTGGACCCATCGGTGATAGGCCAAGAGGCGACGACCATGTCGACCTGTCCATTGTCCAGCATGGAGCGCCGGTTTTCGGGGCGAACCTGCTTGAAGACGATCTGCTTGTTCGCATAGCCGAGTTTGGCGGCCACGTATTTGGCGATGGTGATGTCGAAGCCCTGGTATGTGCCGTCATGCCATGCTCCCACCGATGGTTCGTCGGCTGCGACCCCAATGGCGATGGTGGGTCCCTCCGGCGCTCCGGAGACGGTGGTGACTTGAATTTGGCCGCAACCGGCCAGACCAGATAATGGCAATATCATGCCAAAGGCCGCGGCGAATCCTGCCATCAGCCGAGAGCGAAATCCGCGCCGCATCGGGCGGCGAGCGCGGAGCATGCTACGGTTGGCGAACGATGACCAATGGTGCATAACCGTCAAACGCCTTACTTGAACATGCGCGAACGTGTGAGGAACCAGGCAACCACACCGGAAAGCACCATGGAGATCACGATGATGAGCAGGAAGCCCCAAGGCTTGTCGGTGAACGGCATGCCCATCATGCCGCCGTCGAAGTTCATGCCGTACATCGAGAAAATCAGCGTCGGGATGGACAGGGTGATGGAGATGATGGTGAAGATGCGCATCACGTTGTTCAGGTTGTTGGACACGATCGAGGCGAAGGCGTCGGTCATGTTCGCAAGAACGCCGCTGTAGATGTTGGCCATCTCGATGGCCTGCTTGTTTTCGGTGATGACGTCGTCGAGCAGGTCCTCGTCGTCCGGGTATTGCTTGATGCGTTGCAGGGTGGTGAGTTTCTCCATCACGATTTCGTTCGATTTCAGCGATGTGGTGAAGTACACCAAGGTCTTGCTCAGCTCCATGAGCATCACGATTTCGCGGTTCTGCATGGAGTGGCGCAGCTTCAGTTCGAGCTTGTCGCTTTCGCGGTCGATGATGCGCAGGTAACGCAGGTACATCGTGGCGTTGCGGTACAGGATCTGCAGGATGAAGCGCGAACGCATGAAGGTGTTGAAGCCTCGGATCGTGCCTTCCATGAATGGGTGGAGCACGGGCGTGTCCTGCATGCAGACGGTGATGATGAGGTTTTCGGTGACGATGATCGACAGCGGGATGGTCTCGTACCAGTCGCGTCCGCCACGCTCTTCCACGGTGGGGATGTCGACGATGATCATCGTGTAATCATCTTCGACGTCCACACGTGAACGTTCCTCGTCATCCAGGGGCGCGCGCAGGTCGGCCAGGTCGATGCCGGTCTGCGAGGCGACGGTGGCGAGCTCCACATCAGTGGGTTCGCTCAAACATAACCAGGAGCCGTTTTCCGGTTTCTCGATCTGCTCCACCTGGCCATTGATTGAGCTGAAGATTCTCAGCATGTCGCCTCACCCGCCTTCCGCGCTTTCCTACTGTTCTATCGCTGTACGGTTCCAAACCGCAATCAGTCTAGACCCACCGTTCGAATTTGCGAGCGGGGTTTCGCATAGCGACCGTCACCAGACGATTGGCTGCCAACTTGGCATGTGCGGTCCGCGCAGATCGGTCGGCCCGTTCTCCCAGTCGGCGCTGTCGGCGATGGCGGGAGCCTTGTTGTATTCCTCCAACTCCCACAGGGGCTGTTCGGCGGGGATGCCGTTGACGCTGTGGCGCACTTTGAGCCGGCACCAACAGGCGTTGCGCATGCCGCCGAGTGCGTTCATGCCGTCCGGGTCGAGTTCGAGCAGGTTGGAGATGGTGGCGGTAATCCATGAGCCATGGGTGACGAGCATCAGCGTGGTGGGCATGCTGTCTGAATAGGCGGAGTCGATGACCAGTGCGCGCACGGCATCGGCACCTCGCTGGCCCACGGCGGCACGGCTTTCCACACCATGCTTGGTTTCGCCCCCAGTGTGCTGTTTCCAAGAGGCGTAGTCGTCGGCTGCAACGGCTTTGATTTCGGCGCGGGTCATGCCTTCCCACTCGCCGAAGCTGCGTTCACGCAGTCGTTGGTCACAGGTGACCGGCAATCCCAAAATATCGGCGAAGGCGTGTGCGGTCTGTTGGGCACGGAACAGGTCGGAGGTCATCACCACCATGCGCCGGCCGGCGGCGGGAGCCTCCTCGAACTGTCGCGTATCAGTGCGTTCAGCGGCGTCAGGACCGGGCTGGGCGATGGCTTCGGGATGCTCGGCAAGTCGGTTCACCTTGGCCCAGTAATACCGTGAAGCGAGCGCGAATCCGGTCTGATCGACCTGCCATTGGCCCACGATGTCGAGCGGCACATCGATCTGGCCCTGCAGACGGTGTTCGAGATTGTATCGCGTACGGCCATGACGCAGCATCATCACTTCATCGATCATCGGTTTTCGCCACCTCGTTCTCTTGCGATTTGCCATACTCATCTCAGCACAACCCCTAGAATGGCGGCATGGAGATTTCTGAGTCGACCTGGGCGTTCATCGCCAAACACCGCCGTGAAGATGTGCGTGATGTGGCCTTGCACGCCAAACATGATGGCGACGTGGATGTGCCGTTCGCGCTGGAGCAGATTGCCGGCTGGCAGCGTGCTTCACTCAAGCTACCTGACTGGGCGTCCCATGATGGGCTGATTTTCCCGCCGCAAGTCCCAATGGAACAATGTTCCAGCCAGTTCACGGCTCAATACAAAGCCCGGTTAGCACAGCGATTGTTGGACGGGGAAGCAGTCGACGACGCCGACGATTCCCCGACATCCCTAGTCGATCTGACCGGCGGTTTCGGCGTCGACTTTTCTTACATGTCCCGAGTGTTCAATCGTGCCATATATGTGGAACAACAATCCACTTTATGTGATATCGCTCGCCATAATTTCCCAATACTCGGCCTTGGCCACGCCGAAATCATCAATGATGATTCAACAGCAGTGCTTGATACGCTTGGCCGAGCCTCCATGATCTTCCTCGATCCGGCCCGCCGTGACGATCATGGCTCGCGTACCTACGCGATTGCCGATTGCACGCCGGATGTGCTGACCCTGAAGGATACGCTGCTGGCCAAGGCACCGACGGTCATGGTCAAGCTCTCCCCCATGCTCGACTGGCATAAGACCATTACGGATTTCGCCGGCGCGGTGCACGAGGTGCATATCGTCTCCACCGGTAATGAATGCAAGGAATTGTTGCTGGTGTTGGGGCGCGGCCGTTGCGCCTCGCCGCTCGTGGTATGCGTCAATGACGGGCAGGTGCTGTCGTACAAGGCCGGCGATAACAGCGACAATCAAACCCCTATCAGCGATTCTGCCTTAGTTGCATGCAATACCTGTAATACCGAGGATCTCCCGGCTGAGGAAAGCGCGAACGGCTTCGATTCCTCGCATTGGAAGTGCCTTTACGAACCCAACGCCTCAATCATGAAGGCCGGGTGCTTTGATGTTCTCGAACAGCGCTTCGCCGTGCATCACATCAGCCCGAATAGCCACCTGTTCGTGGCGGCCGAACCTATTTCCGATTTTCCAGGCAGAGCATTCGTCATCGAATCCATCGCCACCATGAACAAGAGAGAACTGAAGCAGCTATTGGCCGGTCTCACGCACGCCAACATCTCCGTACGCAATTTCCCCCTAACCGTGGCCCAGCTACGCAAAAAACTCAAACTCAAGGACGGCGGCAGCACCTACCTCTTCGCCACCACCGACGCCCAAGGCCGTCACCTAGTACTGCGCACTAAAAAGCGAAAAAGTGGCTCCCTCTGACGAGGAAGCCACCAATACGTCAGCTAATCAGTCCTTGGCGATGGTCTTGCCGGCGGTCGGGCCGGAGGCAAGGTTCTGGATCTCGGTGACTTCGAGAACCGGAATCACGGCCGGCTTCTTGGTGCCCTTTTCCTCGGCGACCTTGACCTGCTCGTTGTAGATGTCGTCGTCAACGTGCAGCACCACGTTGCCGCGGAAGCGGTAGCCCTGCTTCTTCTCGAGGTTGGCGAAGGCGATGACCAACGGAGAGCCGTTCTTGAGGTTCTCGTAGTGCTGGCCGGCGGTGCGCTCATGGTAGGCGATGTGCGTGTCGTCCAGAACGAACAGAGACATCTTCGGGCCGAGGTCCAGTTCGCCGTCCTTGGAGACGGTGGTGATCCAGCCGAGGTTGTTCTCGATGAATTCCTTGATCTGCGGTGTGATGACTGCCATGTCGAATCCTTTCAAGATTGTTGCGGAACCATGTCTGTTCCTTTCCAGAATACCGGTTTCGCACGCGACCGGCCCGGGCGCTCACTGTGAGTATCCTCACCTTCACATGGTTTTCATCTCGCTTCCGCCCGCCGGCGGCAATACGGGACGATACGCGCCCGATACCCGCCGACCGGTCGGTTTTGGCCGGTAGTCCCCGTAATCTGTGAGCCAAGAGAGCCACAAGTTTTTTCCAACCGTCCAGAGGTGCACCATGGGTTTGGTCGATCGTTGCAACAAGTTGCGCAGCCGCTGGTCACGCAGCTTTCCCCCGAATCTCGCCAGACTCATGCTGCTGTGCTGCGCCGCGTTGTGGGGAGGCAGCTATCTGCTCGCCAAAATCGCCATGGAGGCGATTTCACCCCAATGGCTGATGGGGCTGCGCATGACCGGTGCCTGTCTGTGCATGCTGGCGTTGTTCCATAGGCATATCGTGCCGTATCTGACGCCGAAGATCATCGTGCCGGCACTGGTGGCGGGCCTGACCTATTGGGGTACGATGGTCACCCAGACCGTCGGGTTGCGGACCATCGACCCCGGGCGCAGCGCGTTTCTGACGGCGGCCTATTGCGTCCTCACCCCGTTCGCCACATGGATCGTCTCGAAGACCCGGCCGAAGGCCATCAACCTGGTCGCCGGCGTGATCTGTCTGGTCGGCGTCGGCTTCGTCTCGTTGAAGCCGGGCGGTTCGTTGTCGCTGGGCGCCGGCGACTGGCTGACCATCGCCACCGCGGTCATCTTCTCGTTCAACCTGACTTTCCTGGGCATCTATACCAAACGGTTCGACCCGATCGCCGTCACCTTCGTGCAGTTCGGCGTCGCCGGCGTATTGTTCATCGCAGGAGCGGCGTTCACCGAACCCGCGCCGAACGCCGGTTGGCTGGCGCCCTCGGTGGTGGCCAGCGTGCTCTACCTGTTCCTCGGCGCCACGATGAGCGCCCAGATCATGCAGAACATCGGTCTGGCCCACGTGCCCGCCTCGCAGGCCTCGATCATCATGTGCACGGAGAGTCTGTTCGCCATCACGTTTTCCGCTTTGTTCTGGGGCGAGAGGATCATGTGGAGTTCACTGGTGGGTTTCGCTTTGATTTTCGCCGCCGTACTGATGTCGGTGATCAGACCGACCGGGCAGTCGCTGCATCGTAATTGACGATGTCCCGCGCCCTGCGGCGACGCGAAACGCACGTGTGTGCGCCGCAGGGCGTGTCCGACCTGTACGAAGGCCGATTTTGAAGGTCTCGTGTAGGCCTCGCCCCGCTTCCATCGAGTCTCAGGCAACCTGTCAGCCCGACACCCTACGGTCGTGCATTGTGAAGAAGTTTTTTGAAGGAATCTCCCTCTCATCCATCGTGGCGGGCACCCTTGCCGCCGTCACCTCGTTCCTGCTCGCATCGAAGATCGGCATCGGCGGTTCGGTGATCGGAGCGGCGGCCAGTTACGTCGTCTCCGCCGTGGCCACCAAGATCTACCAGAACGTGCTCACCGCCTCCGGCGAAAAACTCCAATCGGCCTCGTCCTCCGGCAACGGGATCACGAAGGACGCCGAGAACGGCGATGCCGATGGCGGTACCCCCCGAACGGCCGGCAGCCGGACCGACGTTCGGGACGAGCCCGATACGGCGACGGGCGTGACCGCCGATGATGCTTCCTCCACACGCAGACCGCGTGAAATCGTGTTCAGCCGGGCGAACGGCAGGACGTACTCGGTCGATGAGCTGCGCAAGTCCCGCTTCCGCGCTTCGAAGCACACCGCCATGATCGTCACCTTGGTGTCCGGCCTGCTCGCCGTGGCGGTGACGGCCGGCGTCGTGATGCTGGCCACGCAGGGACGCGGCACGGACAATCTCGTATCCCCCACCACGACCACGCCCGCGCGCAACGACACCGGCACGCGAACGGGCACACCCGATCAGAACAACACTCTGCCCCAGACGGGCACCGGCGATGATTCGAAGGGAACCAGCAAGGATTCGAAAACCGACGCCCCCTCCACCGACCTCGACGCCAACGGCACCTCGGGTTCGACCGGCGCCGGCGCCTCGGATTCGAAAACCGACGGCACCGCCAACGGTTCGAACGGCACCGGCACCTCAAAGAATCCGACCACCGAGGACCTGACCAGCCAAGGCACCGGCGGCAGCCAGACCGGTTCGAACGGCACCGGCACCGGCTCGACGCAAAAAGATCCATCGGGATCGACTTCAACCAGTACCGACACCAACGGCACCAGCGGATCGCCGGCCACCGGCCAAAGCACCGGAGCCGGCAGCACGGGCAAATAGCGCATGCGGAAAGCCCAACGGCCGCGACGTCAGTCGACGGCTAAGTTGAATCCGGGACCACCATGCCGAATATCGCTTGGAGATATGATAAGGGAACGACGCATGAGTCGTTCCCTTATCGTGGTAGCCGTATCGTGACCCTGGCGCCTTTGGTTTCTGCGGAATTACTGAGGAGCAGTTCTCCTCTATGCTGTTTTATGATGACGTCAACGATATATAGGCCCATCCCATAATGCAGTTCGGAGCCTCTGCTCTGGTCTGCCATATAGAAACGCTCTTTCGCGTGCTTCAATGCCTCTTGCGAAAAACCACAGCCACAGTCCGTAATGCAGACATTCAAGTGATCACCCTGGCCATCCGCATCCATATATAGCGGAGAGTCTACGGGCGAGTGCTCTACGGCATTTGAAACCACATTCATCAATGCCCGCTCCAACAATACTCCATCCCCAGTTATATGTTTCGGAAGAGCGTGCTGCGTCTGCTGAATCACAATACCTTTATCTCTACAGATGATTTCAGCTTGAGATATGACATGTCTCCAGAACTCCGGGAAGCATATGTCTTCCATCTGCAATTGATATCCGCAGGATGTTCGGGATATATCAATCATCATCTTTATGTACCGTCTCATCTGCTCAGAGCTTCTCATCGCATACGACAGATAGAGCTTTTGTTCTTCGTCAAGCGTCGTCTCATCCAACAGGTCGATGTTCCCCTGCATAACAGTCAATGGAGTCTTCAGATCATGGGCCAAGGATGCGATCTGCTCTCTCTGCGCTTGTTCACTTCGCCACTGCTGTTCCAATGACTCTTTCAAACTGTTTCGCATACTATCAAAAGATGAAACCACGTTTTCAAATTCAAGTATTCGAGAATGCCTGATAGCAAAATCTAAGTTGTGATTTTCAATCTCTTTAGTGGCTTCTAATATAGGCGTCAATTCTTTTCTCAGCTCTCTGGCGAAATGAACCGTCAAGTAGACGCATAAGCCTAAGCTGTTAGCGATGATCAAAGCAATCAGCAGTATCTCCGGAGACGGTAGGTACTTGTTGCACTGTGCATTGAGATACTGAGAACCTATGACGTACTGCAGAACAATGTACCCATCATCTCGAGTGATGAAGATGAACTGTGTTCTACCGCCTGCATCTATGAGACCCGTCTCGGCAAACGCCAGAGCCTTCTCTTTCTCTTCTTCGTTCATATTCGTATCTATGGATCCATAGTTTCTATCCAACCGAAGGTATTTAATCCCAATGGGCAGATACACGTCTGATACATCTGGCGTTGCGGTGAGTATCGGCACCAGATTTTTCGCTTGCCGTTCGGCATTATCCGCAAACGTTACAAGCCCCATGCTGGAGGCGAACATCATGCAGGCAAAGGGGATGACTACGGACATACACAGTCCGCAAAGCAGACATACAAGAAATCTATAAAAAGTTCTTGTAAGCGTCGTCTTCATCTTTGTTCCCATTTATAGCCTATCCCCCAGACCGTTACGATTGGTTGAACACCGGCCTCCTCGAACTTCGACCTTATGTTTTTTATATGCGTCGAAATTGTAGAACCATCGCCATACCCATAGAAGGGAAAAACGGCTTCGTATATTTGTTTCTTTGAAAAAACTTGCCCTCTGTTGCCGGCAAGATATTCGCAGATCAGATATTCGCTTTTCGTCAAAGGTACAGGTATATTATCCACCAGCAGTTCTTTTGCGGATAGATCAATCTTTATCCGATCAAACGTAAGCGACACATGTCGTTCTCTCTGTTCACGGCGTAGATGCGCATGTACTCTCGCACGTAATTCCGCAATACGAAATGGTTTTGTCAGATAGTCATCCGCTCCTAGTCCAAGACCGGATGTAATGTCTCTCTCCATTGTCTTAGCGGTCAGAAAGAGAATGGGACAGTCCACCAACGAACGTATCTTGCCGCAGTAGGTGAATCCGTCCATATCAGGCATCATGATGTCCAATATAATCAGATCATACCCGTTCAGCCCTTCAAGGGGCACATGGGCGGCGGACGTATGGATCGTCACTGAATGTCCATCTTTTTCCAGTCCGTTCTTCACAAGTTCCAAGATGGGTCGATCATCATCAATCATCAGGATTGTCGCCATGATACACCTGCCTGCCTCTTCTATTCCATAATTCACGCATGCAATAAAACGGTCATTGGCGCTTTGCAACATAGAAGACGCCATTTATCCGCACCGCAACGGCTTCAGTCCTCTCTGTACGGTTGATCTCATAAACGTCCTTGTACACCCATTGTTCCCGATGCCGTCCGAAGGTTTCCCCATACCAGTCAATCTCCCTCAATTCCTCCTCTGACAAAGGAATCTTCGTCTCTGCATCAAATACGACATTTTTAGCAAGAAGATCAATGCGACTTCCTAGTTCACCATCTGACACAGTATCAGAAGTTACTTGATAGACTACGCCATCACAAAGAATCTGGGTCGCATCTCGGGGATTGACCGAGAATCCGCAACTCGTGGATTGTCGCATGTCCTTAAAATCAAACACCCTATCCACGTCTCTGACATCTTCGTCTATGACAGCTTTGTGATACTCGCCATTTATATCCACAATCAGATAGTCGCCGGCATCAGAAGCTGCATACACATTTACGAATGGAAGAACATGGGACTTACCAGGGGCTTTATCCACCAGATCCGATATCTTCGCCAGAGTCTGCAAGGTACCATTCTTAAGATCCTCTTGAAGTATTACCTTTCCCGTCTCGTCCACAGCAACAAGTTGTCGGACATACCCGACCCATGCCCCGAGACCGTTGTTGGAGACCGTATCCTCTAGAATGGTGTAGTCATTTCCCATACAGGAGAACTTCGTCACGTTATCCTTGTTCAAATAACATTGCTCTCCGGGATATTCGCTGTTCCCCTCTTGCAACGAACAGCCCGTAAGAGATAGACATGCGATACCAGCACAAAGCATCGGCAGCATCTTATTCATATCCCTTTGCTCCTTCCCATCTGTGGAACCACATCAGGCTTACGATGAATAGCACCATTGAAGAGACAAGCATGATCATGAATCCTAGTTGGAGTTCATATAATCCAGAATAAAACTGTTCCTCATTAACATATCTCAAGACACAATAATCCATAAACCGCACTCCCCAGCCCCACGGAATGAACTTCCAGATACAGTCTCCAAGTCCCGTAGCCAGCAATGCCGATAATAGGCTTCCTGCAATACCTATACCCATAACTACACTTTTACCTAGAGTGAAACCAGCAAGTATGGAAATAAGATACAGTGGTATTGCAGACAATATCAACATGGTAAGTGGTCGTATATAGAACGAGAATGGAACGCTTGAATAAAGCAGAGCAAATAAGAAGACACAAAGCGCCGTTGCGGAAGCTGCCAGAATGATAAGATATGCCAATTTTCCGATATATACTGACATGCGCGAAGGAACCACGCCAAGGATTGATTGAAAATGACCTGCTTCATTTTCAAGTTCGACCGTCATACCTACGACGAGAGAGATAACAAGTGGAAAAACAATTGCCACAACTTCTAAAAAAGTCGTCACAGCCGTCATCCATCCCCAACCTGATATACGGAAATATCCAGCAAAAACACAGGCCCCGATCACAGGGAAGAGAACATGGATCAGAAGTAATGGCGTATGCCTGCTTTTAAGCCATTCCGCTTGAAGACATCTGATAATACCCGACATCAAAGAACCTCCTGATTGATAAAGGATCTTGCCGTTGACTTCGCAAGGCCATATAGTAGAAACACCGACAGGCACAGTACCGCGATGACCAACAGTAAGGGAGTCGACAGGGTACTTCCTTGTACTGATGCCCCATTCGGCAATATTCCCAATGCGGGAACCATAAGGCGATCAACCCAACTATAGGGGAACAGGAACCAAAGGCCTGTGTCCGCCCCCAATATCCCCAGCGTCAGGCTCATTCCGACATTCAATATGAGAGTGGCGAATACACCCACCTTCTTGGTCAGCCATAAGCATAGCGGTATATTCCATGCACTTGCCAAAATGATGCAGAGCGTTCCGAACAATGCCTGCATCGGTCTGATCGTCATGGGTATGCCGAAGATGCGTTGAATAATGAAACCACCTGCAATATTGCACAACATCAGAATTGCATTGGCGAGTGCCGCATAAAGTATGCAGGTGATTATCTTTGCATACCATACCCGCTCTAGGTCGACAGGTAACGACAATATGGCCCTAAACTGTAATTTGCCGCCATCTCTTTGAATTATCAGGATTGATAATAGCGTCACGCAACCGGGATACAAGAACACATACCACCAGTTATATGAATTCTGCTGATACCACATAGGAGCAAGCACATTAAGACATACCGTTAGCATAGGGGCTATCCATGCTATTTTCCTAACGAAAGTACCTTTATGTTTCAGGTATTCAGAGGCTATATAATTGATCATACTATCGTTCTTCCTGTGATTTCCTTACAACCTCGACAAATAGTTCTTCCAAGTTCTGATCCTTATTCATTGGTCCTTCATATCCCAAAACACCATTTGAGATGATACCAATATCGTCAGCAATAAGCTGAACTTCCGATAGAATATGACTGGATAGAATAACAGTGATCCCTTTAGATGAGAAGGAACGGATAAGAGAACGTAGTTCTTGTATGCCGATAGGGTCTAATCCGTTTGTCGGCTCATCCAGGATCAACAATTCGGGACTATTCAACAGAGCGATGGCTATTCCCAAACGTTGTTTCATACCCATTGAGAATTGTCCGGCTCTTTTCCGTCCCGTATCTTGCAGATCCACTATTCTTAGAACTTCACCTATCCGGGTTTTAGGAATATCCAGCAACTTCACACGGACTTCCAAATTCTCCGTTGCGGAAAGATTCTCATACAGTGGAGGAGTTTCAATCAAAGCTCCGATCTGTTCCAGATCTCTTCTGCTCCACTCATGTCCATCAAACAGAATCTTGCCACTGGTAGGACGGAGCATGCCCGTGATCATTTTCAGAGTGGTGGATTTACCGGCGCCATTTGGGCCAAGCAGCCCGTATATCGAACCTCTCCGAACGGTTATAGATACGTTATTCACGGGTTATAGGCCAAAATGTGTGTCTGGTGGTCTAGTCGTTCGACTGCCATTCGACCCTGGTGTGGAACTCGTTCCAGTCGATGCCGGTGCCGTATCTTGCGGGGATGCCGAACGTCTCGTACTGGCCTTGCGGGCTTCTCTCCCATGCCTGCCGGTAGAGGCGCTCGAGTCGTTCGTCGGTCATCGCGTTGGCCGCGAGCCACGCGTCGGTCTCGGGATGCGCCGTGTGCTGGTGGCACCACCAGCAGATCGCCTTCAGCCGTCTGACCAGCCGCAGTCCGCGGTGGCGGCGCAGCATGTCGCGCAGGCGCGCGTTCCATGATTCGACGAGGTTGTTGGTGGACGGCACCGGGCCGACGGACGCGAGCCCCTCGTCGAGGAACGTGAACAGGTGGCCCTCGCGGATGCGTCTGCGGATCATGCGCCGTGCCTTGACGAGCCTTTGGTGCATGTCGTTCACGCCGCCGTCGGCGTATTCGCTCTTCTCGTCGAGGAACGAATGGAAGTCCTGCTCCCACTGGTTGTAGGAGACCAGCCATTCGGCCGCGCCGCCCGCGTCCCCGACGCGGGGCAGGGACAGGGCCACCCGGCGCAGCCGTCCGCCCGCCTCCAGACGGGGCCGCCTGCCGGTCAGCTCGAGGATGTTGGCCTGCACGTGGAACAGGCACCGCTGGATCCTCGTATCCGGCCACATGGCCTTCGCGGCCTTGAGGACGCCGCCCCCGCCGTCGCACACGAGCACGTCGGGCGGCGCGATGCGCGCCATCAGGCACTGCCATGCCGCCGCTTTCTCGCTTTTGGCGACGTGCCAGCCGATCACGTGCCCGCCGGCCACCGCGATCAGGACCACCGCGTCGCGGTGCAGGTGGATGCCGTCCACATGCACCACATGATGCACCTCGTCCACCAGCGGCACGGGCGGCCACAGGCCCCACATGAGCTCGCACCTGCGGCGCAGCGTGCGTGCCGGCAGCCGGTGCTCGGCCTGCGACTGCTTCGAGAACAGCCAATCCAGACCGCACCGCAGATCACGGGCGCTGTTGTCGCGCGACTGGGTGCGTGAGCTCCCACAGCCGGCGTTCCGGCACCGCCACCTGATCCGTCCCGAGCTCGTCCTTCCGTTCCGCTTCATCGGCTCGCCGCACACGGCGCAACAAGGTGTGTTCATCCACCCAATCTGCCACGCCAACTCGAAAGTCACTCAACCGTTGTGCCGCAAGGCCTGACCGGCCATTCCGGACACACATTCTGGCCGACCTCGAGTTCCCCGCCCATACAACTCGAACAGGAGGAACGCCCACCGCCACAAAGGAACACAAGCCAAAACGGACACACATTTTGGCCTATAACCCTTATTCACAGCCCTTTGCTTCTTGAAATCCTTACATAGGTTATTCGTCTGTAGAATTGCTTCCATGTTTGCCAATACCCTTTCCTTGTTTTCAGGGTAGAGAATAAACAGCAAAATTGAAGACTTTTTGAAGATTTCAAGATACCGTGCACCCATCCATCCGCAGCGTTCAACTTGCGATATACGCAAACCGTGGCCACGGATCAGGGAAGGGCCCGTCCACCGGGTCATCACGAACGTTTCGTTCCATCGAGAACCGGTCAATGGAACGAAACGTTCGTGATCATCCGGCCGACTGCGTGGCGGCGTGAGAAGATGGGGACGGGCGCGTACGGCGAATGCGCCCCAAAGCCAGACCAAGGCAGATGAATGCAACGTCGAACAACGCCACCAGACCAATCGACGACGTCCATGCCCCGTAATCCACTCTGGTCACGGCACCAAGCCCGAACGCATTGTCGATGGATGTGCACAACCACCATCCGGGCGGCAGTTTGCCGACCATGATCATCGGCCCAAGCAACATCACGGTCAAAGTCTCCTGGGGCACCGATACCAATGTTATCGACTCTGAGAACGTCACAGAAATCAAGACATAACTGCACGACGAAGGCAAATCATTGAACTCGGACAACTTCACCATCACTTGGTATGGCAGCATCTCGACGGCGAGGAACAGTCGGGCCAAAGCTACACGTTCGACTGGAAAGAGCCACCCCGAACACCACCTCTCTCAGATCCCCACAACCGGACAGGCCACACCAAGGCATACGCATGGGAATCGTGCGTCCGACACCCGGCCTCAAGCCCATGAGACATTAAGGCCACGACTATCGTTGTATGTTCCGAAATTGGACGCAAAGCAGGTATTGGTCGTAACTACATGGTAAAGTAGGCCGTGAAAATTGGCGGAGATACGCATACCAGCGGCCTCAAATCAAACTACGCTTACAAAGACGCAAGGAGAGTTTGGTGGGCGGATGAAACATCTTATTATGATTATTATCCATATTGAGCAAAGTAGTTCGAGTATTTAGGGCGGGGCTATTTGTCCCGCTCTAGTTTATAGATCCCTTCAAAGAAGAGGCGTATGCTATGAAAAAGTTTTTAAAGATTTTTATTTTCCTTGAAGTCATACTCTTTGCCTATATTTTTAATACTTCCATTTACAACATTTATGAAAAGAATAACATTGCTGCCAAGAATCTAAAAGGGTACGTCTTAGAGGAAACATCGCCAGAAGTTCTCGATAGGTTTTATACGTTATTTACAAAAGAGTATTCTCATAATAAATTAGAGCTTATCAACAATACGCTCACTTCCACAGATAAATCTGTTTATGATCTGTATTGCTTTCCGTTAAATTCTTTTACACAAAAACAGCCTATATCTTCTTCTATCTTATTTCAATATCATGAATTGCAGAAGGAAGATTTTCTAGATAGTGTTGGTGTATTCTATACAGATTTACCAGCCGATGCAATCAAAGAGATAGCATCTCGACTGTCCGTCGCGATAAACAACTTTGAAAGCGACTCCATTCCGTACAGTATGGTATTGGAACTAAATCTTGTGAATTTCATAATTTTATTTATTGTAATTCAAATCATATACTGTATTTATACCTCCTATAGTTTGAAAAAAATAGGTATTAAAAAAAGCATGGGCTTTTCTACTATACATATTTTAAAGGAACAAATTACAAATATAATAAAATATTATTCTGTAGTATGCCTAGTATTACTGTTGTTGTTAAATACCTATTACGCATTAACAAACAGGTATGCTTCTTCTTATTTAATAACAAGCGTGCTATTCTTTATTGGAGTTTTAGCTATAAATATACTTTGTGTTTTAATGACAAGTATTCTAATTAAGTTTGTTTCTTTAGAAGCAATGATAAAAAATAAGACTCTAAATAACGGCACAAACGCTGTAGTTCAGGTTATAAAGATAGCTTTTTCAGCAATAATCGTTATTACCATTATTTCATTACTAAATCAAGGAAACTCATTTAGACAAAGCCAACAAGCTGTTTTAGACTATAAGTATCTGGATGGATATTATACCGCCAATGGTTTTAATTCCTCGAAGTATGACTATGCGTTAGCAAACACAAACATATTAGAAAACTATTCCAAGCAAGCATCGGAGATGTACAATCATAACCATTCACTACTGTGTGATTTTAAGACAGACGATGGTTTGCAGACATCACGCCCCTATTATGAACAACAGCTTGCTATCGCAAACAGGAACTATCTGAATGATTTTTCAAATATTAAGCTCAACGGAAAACCATTGGAAGAAGATAAATTCAATGAACCAACCGTATTGGTTCCGCATAAATACAAGAATGATGAACAATCTATTAAAGAATATATCAAGCAAGAATATTTCCGATTGATGAATTACAATCAATTCTATGGAATACCAGGAGAAGAAAGAACCATTGACAAGTTTAATATTGTTTATATCGACGATGCTTCCACAATAAAAGCTAATACAGAAAATGGTTTTTCTGATATAGCCGATCCTATTATCATTGTTGATACAGGCGATTTTGCTGGACTTTACTATCTGGATTCCTTAAATACAAGGTGTCTATTTTTCCAGATGGAATCAAGAGAAGACTTTTCTTCCTTGTTGTCAGAATATGGTTTAGAGCAATTAGTTACAGCTGGAACATTGCTCACACCTTATTTAATGCAGCTCGAAAATGTGACTTTCGTTCTTAAAACACTCACCATGTTCATGATTGTATTTATAGTGTCTTTACTATTTATTTTGTATATTTCAAATTATGTGGACATCTTTGTAAATCGAAAGAAATATGCGGCAAAAGAGATTTTGGGATTCTCTCATTCTAGAACTCTAAAGAATCGTTATATTCTTTGGGGAATTGGACTCATTATATCAGTCATATTGACTGCTATAAATCATTATTTTGCTTTCATTTTCGTGATCATATTTATTGACTACATATTTTGCGAATTGCTTTATAGAACTTATATCTCAAACACTTTATATGAGATTGAAAAGGGAGCATAATTATGTCATTGATTACATTGAAGAACATCAAGAAACAATATGGAAAAAATCAGGTTCTATTTGAAAATCTGTCTTTGGAAATAGAAAAAGGCGAATTTGTGGGGCTTGTGGGGAAAAGCGGTGCGGGTAAAACGACACTTCTAAATATAATAGGATTGATTACTGATATATCTGCGGGAACAATCACTATTGACGGTCATCAAAATGTGTCCATAAACAGTAAAAATGCTATGATCTTGAGAAGATACACAATAGGTTATCTGTTTCAGAATTATGGACTTATAGAAGATGAAAGCGTGTTATGGAATTTAAAATTGGCTCTTGAATATAAGAAAATAAAAAAGAAAGAAAAACTCAAACTAATCGATAAGTATCTAAAGCAATTTGAGCTAACTGATATGCTTGACAAGAAAGTATACCAGTTAAGCGGCGGAGAGCAACAGCGAATTGCAATTATCAAGTTGATTTTGCAAGGAAGTCGGATCATATTAGCCGATGAGCCAACTTCCGGACTTGATAAAGAGAATGAATCGATAGTGATGAAGCTTCTGAAAGAATTAAATGAAGATGGCATTACTATAATCATGGTCACTCACAACATGAATTTGCTCGATTGTTTTTCCAGAGTTATAAATGTAGAGAACTTCAGATAGTTTGTCAAAGGGAGATACACGGTCTTACATGCGTGCAATCTCCCTTTGCATCTCGTCATATCAAGACCCATATTCAATCACGATACATTCATGGTGAACCACTTATCATCCAAGCAATAAACAGTCTTTAGATACTGTATTTATGTAGATAATCAGATTCCCTGTATCGGATTTTGCTTACAGTAGATTTTCCCAACACTCCTGTCCTTTGAAAACTACAAACATTCACCGCTAGTCGCCTGCGCTTCCATCCATCTTCGACTCCTCCTGAAGAACGGCATGGGCCCATTCCAAACGCCGATCGGAGGATCATCGAGGTGCGTTCCCAGCATAAGAGGCCCCCGCCGCCTTGCGGTCACACGTTGCCTTGCCGGCCTGGACTGCTCCGCGACTCCGATTCAATAGATGCGTCCCACGGCCTTGCCCGTGGCGCCCATCACCCTGCGCAAGCCGAGCGCCCGGCGCAACCAGACGCCGCTCACCAAGGACAAGATAGATCGACTCGTGCCATTGCCCCCGAATACTACCGGCCCGGCGGGTTCTAGTGATCGTTGCAACACCTGACCTACCGCAAGGAGGGTCAGGTGACCACAAGCCACCGAAACGAAGACCGTGGCGGGGAACACCGTTGGGCGTTCAACGGCGTCGAATATCCGACGAGGAAGCTGATGTGCGAGGCGAGACGCGCCGAGTACGTGCGCCTGCTGGACGAGGAAGGCATGAACTTCACCCAGGCCGCGCACGCGGTCGGCGTCTCGAAACGCACCGGCAAGGCGTGGCGCAACGGCAGGACGCGCGCCACGGGAAGGAACGAGAAACCCCTGGTGGACCGGTATCGTTCCACCATGGACAAACCCAGGACCCTCCATCCGCGCTACCTGAGCCAGGAGGAGCGCATCCAGATCGCGGACCGTCTGTGTCTGGGCGATTCGATCCGCGCCATCGCCCGCCTGCTGGGCCGCGACCCCGGCACGGTCGGCCGCGAGGTCGAGCGCGACGGGAATCCCGAGTCCGGCGGTTACGAGCCCTGCCGCGCCCGGCAGAAGGCCGCGGACCGGCTCAAACGCCCCAAACCGCGCAAGGCGGCCGAGGACACGCGACTGTGGGACGAGATCGCCGCCGGGTTGCGCAGGCATTGGAGCCCGGAGCAGATAGCCAACCGGCCGAGGCCGGACCTCCCGGATAATGGGGATATGCACGCGAGCGTCGAGACGATCTGCCAGCCCATCTACCTGCAGGCCAGGGGCGAACTCAGGCAGGAGCCGAAACGCGCCATGAGGCAGGGGCGAACCGCCCGCAGACCCCGAGGCGGCCAAGGCCGCAAACCCCGTTTCCGCGAACCCATGGTCATGATCTCGGAGCGGCCCCCGGAGATCGAGGACCGGGCGGTCCCGGGCCACTGGGAGGGCGATCTCATCACCGGCAGCCGCAACAAAAGCGCCATCGGCACGCTCGTCGAGCGCACCACCAGGTTCACGATCCTGCCGCACCTGCCCGACGGGCACGACGCCGAACACGCCCGGCAGGCCATCATCGACAAGATGCAGCACCTGCCCAAACTCCTGCGCAACAGCCTGACCTGGGACCAGGGAGCGGAACTCGCCCTGCACAAACGGATCGGCGCCTCGCTGGAGGCCGTCCACTTCTGCGACCCGCACTCCCCGTGGCAGCGCGGCACCAACGAGAACACCAACGGGCTCCTGCGCCAGTACTTCCCCAAAGGCACCGACCCATCCGTCTACCCGGAGGACCACCTCGACGCGGTCGCCGAGGAACTCAACGACCGGCCACGCAAAACCCTCGGGTTCATGAAACCAAGCGAGAAGATCATCGAACTGCTCGACGCCGCGTGATAACCTCAACAACCGACAACGTGACCATGGAAGGCCGCTCAAACCTCAGGTGTTGCAACCACCACTAGAATCCGCCTTATCGCCAAATCCATCAGGCTCTTGTATCCGGTCTGGAAGTAGCTGTTCGGACTGGAGGACTGCTTATCATCACGATCCGGTTTCACGGATCCGCCGTAGAACGTATTCTTCCCGACGGCCTGCGTCACCATCCTGGGACCATCACGCTCGATGGCCTCACGGTGTTTTTCCAATATCGCGCTTTCACCGGTGATGGAGGCCATGGAATCAACGATGAGCACGACAAAACATCACCAGCCCCTCGCAGGACACACGCCGTAAATCGTGTCCGACTCGGACAGATATGCAGCTAGAATCTTTTCTTCACCACATTGACGACCAAGTGGCCCACCTTGCTGACGACCGTGGGACCGTATTTCTTGGCGAAGGCAGGGGCTCCGGTATCACGTGTCTGCATGAGGAGCACAGAGCTTACTCGGAAGACGAAGCTTCCTGAGGTTCTGCGTCAGTCTTCATCTTGAACGGGTTCATCTTCCATTTCCTCATCGTCTATTGCGAAGGCTTCGTCGGAGATACTGATTCAGCAATCAGGAGACATGGTCATTGACATGTCTTTGCTCCCATCCTGGTCAGCACCCGTATGGGCCCATGAACCTGAATCCGTTGAAATGCATCATATAATCGGGAGTGTCGGCACACCAAGTATGGTTATAAAGTTGTATGTGGAAAGCGTCAAGCCGTTCTCTAACAAGCTGAGACGTTCCCAATCAGTACGCACGAGCTGTTTTATATTCAGTAGCAGAAGAACCGCCACGAACAAAAACAGAAACGTCCCTATGGAAAAAGGATAGACAAGGTGTTCGTCGCCGGCACTGATACGGTGTCTTTTGTTCCAAATCTTTTGCATAAATCAATCACTCCTTTCTGAGTACAAAAAAAGCAGTCAATCCTAAGACTAACTGCTATGTATGCATAGATATGAAATTGCAAAACTGGAAGTTATCGCTCTGACATATATCTCTGTATTTCATCAGAGGTCAATTTTCTTATTTGCGTATTTGCATATTCTCTGTATTCTTCAATCATGAAAACCGGTTTCATATCTTTGCAAGTTTTTCCTTTGTTCTTCTTTAGATATAACAGCAAGTCCTCACCGTCCGCAAAGATTTTGTATGAAAGTCTGCCATTCTCACTTTTCAGTTCGTAAATACCACATGACTTTTTAGTACTATAATCAGCAGTACGCAAATATAATTTCGCTATCTCTAACGATCTAAAAGGGAAATTCCACCGTTGTAATCCACGTTTGGGATCATGCTCAATGCAGATACACCTCCCGCAAGTCCCACAAATGTATTGTGTATGATTTTCTAAACAATCTAATGGATTTAAAAGTGGTGTTATTCTATTCTCGTCAACATAACATTCCATACACATTTCAGATTCACTCCTTCTGCAACTTCAAATGCGTTGCTTCCTTCATATCCATATTATAACAGTTCCATATATCTGCTACAATAAAAAATTTACCCACCAAATTTATTTTTTCGGTTGTCCCTGCGGTGTATGGTTCCATGGATTGCCTGCGTTCTTCAATACAATGTCCTCTACTTTTACATACCAATCCGCATCTGCACCCGTATAGGTCTTTCTTGATACCGTATCGGCTCCGGGATTGACAAGCTCCACAACTGCATTATACGGAAATTCCCTTAACGGTACTTCTGGCGGTACAGACACGGGAATAATTCCACCATGCAGACTACAGTTTAAATCAGGCTCTTGTGTTGTTTTCGTGGGTGGTGGTTCGTCGGTGAGCCGTTGAATCCCAAATGGTCGTCGAGGACGTGCCGGCGGACGATTCGCCGTTGTGTCCCGCTCCCGCGCCGGTGGTCCGGGTGCGGTGCCAGAAGGCGGCACCCGGGTGTTCGCACTGCGGGCGCAAGTGCCCTGAGTACGACGACGGGGGCGGCGAACGGCGACGGCCCATCGACCAAGCCGGGGCCGGGCTGGAACGATGGATCTTCCGGGCCTCACACAGCCGCATCCCCGAGATCGTCGAACCATGCGGGAAGACCCACGGACGCGAGGACGACATCCTCGGGGCCATCGGACTCGGCCACTCCAACGCCAGGCCCGAGGCATTCAACGACAAGATCAAGGTCACCATCCACATGGCCTACGGCTTCCGCCACGTCGACAATCTCATCGCCATGATCAAACTCCGATGCAGCGGCCTACCCATCCACCTACCAACACCCATCCTCTAACCCACGAAAACAGCAGAAGGCTCTCAAATGTATAGCGACGAATATCGCACCTTGTGATTCGACGTATTTTACAAACTCCAATCGTCTGGAGGATTTTGCTAAGGCTATGGGATTTAATATACATAGATCGACGTATACCGGTTCTTTGTTTATGTAAGGGAATGATTGATGGTTCGGTTTGCCTGTTTGTATAATGCGCTTATTTATCTTGGTGCCGGATGTTTTTCGGTCTACTATATGGTGGCCTATCATGATGTGGGCCTGTCGGTGCTGCTGATCTCCATCGTCAATGTGGTGTTCGACGTCAGCGAATCGGCCAGCGAGCTGCCCACGTCCGTGCTGTTCGACCGGTGGTCCCGGGAACGGACGCTGATCATCGGCGTGTTGTGCCGCGTCGCGGGATTCATATTGATGCTGTTCTGGTCCGCGAACTTCGCCGTGCTGTGCCTGGCCAACGTGCTGGCCGGCATCGGGGCCGCGGTCGAAAGCGGCGCGGCGTCCTCGCTGTACATCGAATACGCCCGCAAGTACGATCCCTCGCTGGGTATGAAGACCTTGGTGTCAAGACTGTCGGCGATGATCGGTGTGTGCACGATATGCGGCGGTGCGGTCGGTGCCGTGCTGTTCCTGCTTGACTCCCAGCTGATCTGGCTGGGCGCGACGGTGTTCTACGTATTGGCGATCATCCCGCTTCTCGGTCTGATGAGGGCCGGGTCGCGCACCAAGGCCGCAGCGACGGATGGGAGCGGGACGACGGAACGGCAGGCCGAGGCGTCCGTCGAATCCGATGGATCCGCCGAGCCGGGCGAGTCCGGGACCTCGCTGACGGTGTTGGATCATGTCAGGCAGACCGTGGCGGCCGCGGCCGTGCTGCTGCGGAAGCCGGAGATATGGAATATGGTGGTGTTCAATCTGGGTACGTTGTCGGTGCTGACGTTCTGGCAGTTGCTGCTGATGGGCCACCAGACCGGGGTCTGGTGGCAGTTCGCCGGCCTAGTGTTCACTAATATCGCGCAGATCGTCGGCAGTCGTCTGGGTATGCTGCGGCTGCATCCACGTTCCGGCGACATTGCGATCCTCGTGCTCATCGTGTCGGCGGTGGTGCTTGCGGCCACGCCGATGCCGGCGGTGAGGATCCTGGCGTTCTTCGTGTTCTCCTGCGCGCAGATGTACGTGGCGAACACGATCTCCAGCAGCTTGCACGAGAGCATTGACGATTCGATCCGCGCGACCGCGTTCTCCGTGGGATCGCTCGTATTGATGGCCTTCACCGCGGTCGTCACCCCGCTGTGCGGCTACATCGCCGACACGTTCTCGATTTCCTGGGGTACACTGACGACGATCCCCCTGCTGGTGGCCCTCCTCATCGCCGGACTTGCGCGAAAGCCTGAATCCGACAAACGGGTAAAAGTCGATATTTCGTTGGATTGAGACGTCAAGGGCTTGCGGACACGATGTCCGCAAGCCCTTGACGTCTATATGTCATTCATTCATGGTTGGAATGCGCTCCTCCTACGCGTGCGGTTGAATGGTTAGTCCATCGCTATCGTCGGAGGGTGTCAGGGCCGAAGATGAAACCGTCTGTTCCGGGTGCGTGATCCAGGTGGAATGGATTGGCAACGGTGTACGACTTGTCGCCGGGTTTCACGTCGTCCGTGTCGAATTCGTTGGAATCCTTGTCGAGCAGTGGGCCGTCCAGCGAAGCGGGACAGTACACGGTGACGTGCCAGTTGCCGTCGTCCATGGGGATGAGCACGGTGCAGTACGCCTTGGAGACCGTCTGCTGCGGCATCCCTTATGGATGATTCCTTGATAAAGGAGTTTCGGGGGGCGGGTAACAAAAACCCGGAACCGAAGTTCCGGGTTTTTGTCTGGCTCCTGCGGCTGGGCTTGAACCAGCGACCGTCCGATTAACAGTCGGATGCTCTGCCAATAGACAACGGGCAATTCGACTGCCATGTCAGGTATGGTAATCTCAAAACACCGTATAATCTCGAACCTGCCAGAAGATCGATAAGCCAAATTACCTGCGACTGAAGTGAGGACGGAATCATGCGTAGCGAGTTCCCTGTCTGTTGTATTGCGCGGGTGCATTAATCGCAGTGGCCTCTTGGGCTCTTTTCATGTTCTCGAAAGAAGTCCATCGGAAAGGCCGAACAGTATCCATCCTGAGATTACCCGTCATTTGGATACTGTTCCTCGTGAGTTCGGCGCCGGCTCTCGCATCATATCCGGTTTTTGAAATGTACTCAGGATTCATGGATCCGGATGTCCTCGATTTCTACAGTCAGCCGTTCATACGGCTACTGCCGGCGGCGACCTGCATAGTGAATCTGTGCGTATCGGCATGCTGCTCCATGGCTCTTGTCAGCAAGCGCAGAAAAACCGAACATCGAAACATCTGAACCACAGCGTTCGAGATGAGATGCCATGGAAAAGCCACTGCTTCTACTGGCCTTGGTGCCGCTGGCCGTCGGATTAGTCCTGATATACGTCGTGATTGGATCCAAAAACCGGGAAGAGAACGCAAAAGGACTCTTCTGCGTGTCTTCTCGGCGCTCATGGTCGTTGCCGGCGCGTTGATCATCGCGAGCCAACTCGCATGACGCTTCACGCTGCGGCTCGGCTTCCCGGCTATCGGCCGCAGCCAGTCCACGGCTCTCCGCGCCATTCCCGCAATCACGTCTCTTCCCCGGTCTCAAGCCCATGAGACACTTGGAACCATGACTACCATCATCATGCGCACCTCGCATGATAATAGTAGCCAACTGTTTTTTGCTTTATTCCAAGGTTTTCGATTTTTGGGAAACCTGCCGGTTACGCTCGTTTTCCACGAGGCACCTACAGGCACCCAAGAATAATCCGGGAACGTTCCACCACCCTGCCGGCGCTCAGCGTCTTCGCCGACCGGCACGGAAAAGTGCAATACCCCCTGTGGTTTCATGATGTTCCGCATGGGTGGTGCCCAGAAGCATTCACCCGGCAGCATGTCTCCATGGCGGACAATAGACAGAACGATACGCAGCCCGTGCAACCGTCCCAGCCGCCAATGGCATCCAAATCCATCCCGAATCCCACAGGCCCATTGCAGACAGCCCAGATCAGCTGGCTCATGGTCCAAAGCCGCCTGCGACGCCACCGTCCCAATAGCAGGAACGGTCAGCTGCGCAGTATGATTTCCGCCCTGTCGGCCAGTTCCCGTTCGCGCACACCCATGGCAGACAGGATCGCTTGGCTCCGCGATGGCATGGTGGAGGTCACCCGTGCGACCAATGCGGAGAAGCGACCGAACAATTCCAAGTAATCGTCCTTGTCAAGCAAATAACCAAGATCCCCGATGGCCTGATACACGTTCTCGTTAGCGCGCCCATCGTACCGGGCACAATAGCAGCGCTCGTCATGCGCGCACAGGTTGCGGTAGAACACCAGTCTGTTGAAGATGCTGTCCAGCCGCTTGATGGTGATGCGCCGTGGCCTGTCGTGCGTGTCCGCATACAAACCGGTGAAACTTTCGGCGACCGCCAATCGGACGGCCGGGGACTGGACTTGGAAGAACCATACCGTCTGGCCGAAGGAAAGATCGTTGGCCAGCACCCACAACGGGACCTGGCCGTTGTGGTCTTCCATGCAATGGCGGATATACGCCTTGCCGCCATAGTCGCCCCTGTTGCGCGGGTTGCCGTCCAACTCAAGTATCCGCTTGAAGACCTTGTCGATCAATGCCATGGCGCTCGGACGGCACCTGGAATCATAATAGTCGGGATTGAGATACGGGTTGACCTCGTCGGGGTGCAGCCCGGTGAACTCATGCGCGCACACTGCCTTGAGCGCGGCCTCCGCCCGTGTGATGGAGGAAAACAACAGTTCACGCAACTCACGGTCGAACAGGAACAGGGCGTACAGATCATCGAAACGCGCGCCCGTTCCGTACCGGT
Source organism: Bifidobacterium longum subsp. infantis ATCC 15697 = JCM 1222 = DSM 20088 (assembly GCF_000269965.1). Lineage (NCBI taxonomy): Bacteria > Bacillati > Actinomycetota > Actinomycetes > Bifidobacteriales > Bifidobacteriaceae > Bifidobacterium > Bifidobacterium longum. The sequence continues at coordinate 1,171,478 of NC_017219.1, read as the reverse complement.
CATCACCAGCGGTCAGGCATGCCTTTCGGTCGAGGAACAAATCCTTATAGCCATTGACGATCGGATAATAGCCCTCGCGCCTGAGCACATGACCCGCACCGGCATCGACGGCCATGCCACGGGAGCGCAGAATGCGCAGCTGTTCGTTCACACTCCTGTAGGGTTTGCGCAACGACATGGGTCCGACCTCCCCCAATCCAGCGATGAAAGCACTGAGGCCACCCCGCGTCCACGGAATGGCCTCAGCGAACCGAACGAAGTCCAGCTTATTTCGCTGTTACAGAATAGCGCCAATCCCCCGCGAATGCAACCCAGCCAGACGGCGGACGATATAATGAAACCTCCATATCATCATTCCAGAGGCACACGCCGGTCCATCAAGACCACCACCAGAAAAACCCAAACGCCTACAAAGGAGAAGACGCGTGCCTCCACGAGGCCTGTATGACCCTCGCTCTTTCAAGCGTCTGCACGAACCGGGCGAAGTCGTAGATGCCGTATGTCGTACATCGATGATGTCGGGTCCCCAAGCAGGGTGCTCGTGGCTCTTCACCAGGAGGCTGGAACACTTTCTCGTCGATGCCGCAGGAGCGACGCAAGCCTTCCGCTCCTTGAACTGGGCCTGGCCTCTCCGACAAGCCCTACTACAATAGGACTCATTCCTCCGCAGTTCGAGAATCGAGTCAATATGCGCCGAATTTGCCACATTCTTGCAGGTCTCCTAGTGTGTGCCGGACTCCTACGCACAGTAAGCGGCTTTATTTTTGACTACCTGCATCCAGAATACGTGTCTAGCTTTCCTTCATATCTTTATTTTTTACGAGCAGCCCCCTTCCTTGTCGCTGCTGGTGCTGTCGAAACTATTTTATTCCTGATAAAAAGGAGAAATAAATAAAGAAACTCAAACAAATTGTCACTGCTCTAGTATCTGTAATATTGGCTGGAACTGTAACAGTAAATGCGTCGGCAGCAGAATCTATGGAAACTCCCTATAGGAGTCCTACCCTATCTAGCTTTCCGTCTAATGCTTCTCTGGAAGATTTTGAGAAAACCTCAGATAACGAAGATCTGAGAATTATCTCATCTCCTTCTCGGGGCGCTAATTACAAAACGTGCGCTGCAGAGGCTGTAGCTTTACTGCAGATTTATTCTACTACAGGATCCGGCTCGTCATCTAGTTTCACGAATCTCGGTCATTCTTGGCTTATGATCACAAACCTGTCTGGTTCTACGGCAGACATTGCTGGGATTAACGTTGCTGATGGTAAATCTATAACAGCAAGCACTTGGGATGAATCCGTAGATGTCAGTAGAGAATATAAGGGTCTGTGGCTCAATCTTGATTCGAAGCTTAATTCCAATGGTATTAATCTTCAGAATGTTTCCATTCAATTACCCTTAAGGCAAATTGATTTAGATACAGTGAATTCTAATATTAAAAATAACGATAAATGGGGCTATCTTAACAACTGTTCTACTTTCGCTTCAAAAATTTGAAATTCAATTGCTAGTGACAGCAGTAAAGTTGACGCTGGAGCCATGAATACACCAGCCAGTCTAGCAAAAAGTATTACAAAAGTTGGTGAGGCAGAATCATATACATTGTTAAAGTACAATACTTCTTCACCGCATTACGATTCCGTATATTACGGCTATCCTCCCATAAAGAGTAATAACAATAATTAGACAACCAAATCTGTCCGGTAAAGCCAGACCAGTTTTATCTATAATGTGAGCCGCAAGTGTTGGCATAGCGCTTGCGGCTCATACGCACGATAAGCAAGAGCCACAGCATTCCCACCCGGTCTCAAGCCCATGAGACACTGGGGACCATGACTACAGTTATCATGCGCACCTCCGAAGGTGACATGCGCATGATGCTTCTTCTTTGGGATGTGACATCAGGAAACAGATCACTGAAGATTGTTGAAATTCCAGTCAAAACCACTCCAAGAGCCCTGAACAATCCCGATTTTCCCGAAAGATAGAATCCCCACGGTCGAAGGATAGCACCTTATTCAAAATCACCGGCGTAGGCAATTACTCTTTCTTCTAATGGTTTTTCAAGAAGTAGAGAAAGACAAAACAACCGATGTCCAATGGAGACAGGAAAAGACGGAAATGGGGATGCGTCGTCGCCTGCAAGGACGCGGACGGAAGGATCGTCTCCTGGCAGGCCCGATACCAGAGTCCCGTCAATCCCAGGCAAAGAATCTACCGCCGATTCGGATTGGAATTCCAGACCGAGGCGTACCGCTGGCTCGACGAGGAGCACGCGCTCGTCATCGACCATAAAAAGGGAATCCGCAGGTGGACGCACCCGTCTGCAAGGACGATGCACGGCAGGGTCCTGTTCTCCTCATACGCGACGCGTTTCGTCGCCAACCTGCGGAAGAAGGACGGGTCGGAGCTGAGCGGCAGAAGCAAGCGGATCCAGAAGGCGGCGTTGGACAAACTGCTCCCCTGGTTCGGCGAGACGCCCATGTGCGACATCACCGAGGAATTCGTCAACGAATGGTACGCGAAGGCATGCGACGAGGTGCGTCCCTCCGCGCTCGAGCACGCGGTCTGGCTGCTCAAGCGCCTGATGAGGGCCGCGACCGAGCGGCAGCCGGACGGAGGTCCGCCGCTATTGTTCTCGAATCCATGCAATCTCGTCACGAGGAAGAGACCGTCCAAAAGACGCGAGCAGGCGCCGATGACCAGGCAGGAGATCGACACGCTGGTCGAGGGCTTCCCGGAATACTACCGCCTGTCGATCCATCTCGCGCTGCTGGTGGGCGGGCTGCGCATCGGAGAGGTCTGCGGACTGCAACTCAGGGACATCGACCTCGACCACAGACTGCTGTACGTGCGGCATTCCGTGACGCAAGGTCCGGACGATCTGGGCGAATACCGGCTCGACGAGACGAAGACCCCGGAAAGCCACCGAGTCGTACCCATCCCCGCACCGGTCTGCCGTCTCATCAGGGAACATATCGACAGGTTCTGTCCCGACAGGGATCCCGACACGATGCTCTTCCACGCGATCAGGCACCCGGAACGGGTCCTGAACCCGACGACGATCCAACGGCAGTTCCGCACCGCGAGGAAAAGAATCAACCGCGAGGACGTGACGTTCCACTCCCTGCGCGCGACACACGCGACGATGTTCATGATCCAGGGCGGCACACTGCGCGAGACCATGGACGAGCTCGGCCATGTGGACGTCGACGTGGCCGTCCGATGCTACCAACGCGTGGTGCCGAGACACAGGCGCGACGTCGCCGAACGACTGGCGCTCGAATATCTCCCCGCCGGGGATCCGGCCGGCATCAAGGCGCAGATAGCCCAGAAGGAAGAGGAAATCGACCAGCTGCGACAGACCGTCGCCGGACTCCGAAGAAGACTGGAAGAGCTCGAAGACGACGGAGACGGGCGGAGCCAGTCCGGATAAGCATACCCAAAACCGAAAAACCGAAAAACCGAAATAATGAAAAACCAAAACCGGTGGAGACCGGCATCAAACGGAACAGGCCCACGCATCTAAGCGTTGCGGCATCTGCCGTCGCAACACTTAGATACGTGAGGCGTTATCCGAAAATCATCTCGACCTGTGCCTGAGTTTCGGCTTTTCCTGCCCTGGAGGAACGATGGCACGCTGATAGGAGTAATGCTCGCACACATGTTGTCTCTGTGCGGGAGACATGTCGTATGCCTTGTTCGCCGGTTGCGCATACTCACCAAGATGGGCCAGGTCATTCGACATGGTCAACGGTTCGGACACCGGCTTGACGATTCTCCCGAACATATCCTCGAGAGGACGCAGATCGTTTCGCTGCATCCCCGCGATCGAGGCTTGATCGTTCGTCCTTTTGTCGATGAGTCCCCAGTCGAAATGCCAGCCGGCCTCGCGCGCGATGATCTCCCAGAAAATGCGTTGCGTCCGTCCGTTGCCCTCACGGAACGGGTGAAGGATGTTGAAGTTGTTGTAGCTGACGCTCAGACGCTTCACGAATTCTTCATGACCGAGGCCTTTGAGAAGATCGTCACCGCGAAGCACCCCCTCGGAGTAGTGCACCCCTATGCTAAACAGCTCCAACGGTTGGAAGGGAAGCCCCTCGCCCTTGCCCATGTCGATGGTTCGTATCTCCCCCGCCCAGTCGTACACGTCCTGGAAGAGGAACCGGTGTATGCGGCGAAGCTGTTCCAGCGTCCCCTCCGCAGGTGGGAGATTCTCTCTCAGAATGGCGGCGCGGGCGGAGCAGAGATCGTTCTCCGCAGCCGCCAGCGCATCCTTGTCCGTGGCGCCCACAAGGTTCCGCAGCACGTTCGTTCCCGGAATCAGGTAGGGATCGAAGACACGCGCCATCGTCACTCCAATCCGTAACGGCGACGGGTGCGGGAAAGAAGCTCGGCGCTGCCGATGCTCCCCCGCGCATATTCTCCGGCATCGCGTATGAAGGCCCTCGTCACGTCGCCGCCTTCCAGCCGCACGGACTGCACCGACAGTCCGACGTTCTCCGTGCGGCGGCGCATCTCGGATTCAGATATCGTTCCGAACATTGCACCTCCTTTTCTCTTTAGATTCTAGCAAAACCGACGGCCCTTAGACGGAGCCGCGCCTGATTCCGCTCCTAAAGTCCTTCATTCCAGTCGCAATCCTTTCGCCAGATGCCACGCATGACACGTCAGGCACGCCACCGCACCGTCATCGCCCAGAAGGAGCATCAGATCGGCAAGCTCCGGGACGAGGTGGAAAGGCTCAGGAAGATCCTGCTGGAGCGGGATACCGGAACCGGTGAAAACCGGGAAACCGTTTTACCTAAAAACCGAAATACCGAAAGAACTACATACCGAAAAACCGGGATATGGAAACACTGGAAAACCGAGACAAGGAGAAACCGATGAACGAGAAGACCCGCGAACCGATGGTGATCGCGCTTTGAGACTGCTTATATCGTTTTGGACGGAATGAGCGTCAATCAGAAAGTTATGTATGATGGTTTCGCTTATTTATCTCGGTAAGGAGAATCCCATCTCATACAAGACAGTATTCGGCATGGACGGTTTCGATAGACATGACACCGATGGAGGAAACCAAACCGCGGATTCAGCCAGCGATATAAAGGTGTATCCTGAGTCCGCTTCGGGATGTTTGATTAACGACTTGGGCAAGTTGCTGAATATGAATCCGGATTTCTATAGACGACGGATCCGCCGCATTAGGACGGCCGCGATTGCCGTCGGGCTGAGTGCCATTTGCCTGATTGCCATTTTCTTGATTCCAGATGGTTCGAATCCGGTTTTCCAGAATTTCTTCAGCGCACTGTTTGGTTTCTTCCTCGGGTTGGCCTCTTCTGTATATGAGAAATTCCGCAAATGGGCCGACCGAGTTAATCAGACCATGAAAGACGCTGAAGGACGTATGCCGATATGGGAAGCCATATATAAGAATTCCATATTCTACGATGAATGTTTTATAACGCTTCCGGCAGCACGCGTATCCCCAACCTGGGCACAAAGAGCATGGATTAAAATCAGATTCCCCTCATTGTCGCGCAAGTGGCATAAGTATTTTCGCAACGGAATGGCTGAACCAGGTTTGAAACCATTACCATTTCCGCTTATCTATGACTCTTCGCAGAGTGAGCAAAAGAAGTTCTCGATAAGATGGCGCCATTGGTTCAATAAGAGGGAATGCAGAAAGCAGCTTCATTACCTGGAGTCGCTGAGCCGATGCATCTTCATACTCGAACCGTATCAGGCGACTCTTGATTATCTACTGGCCTATTCGTCCAAGATAATCGGGAAGGAAATTCGTAAGGATAAAATCCTGAAGGGATACATTCCAGTTAATGACGAAGTCTACGTTTACCAAAAAAATGTAGACAAATAAGCAATACCGGAATACGGAAATACTGAAATCAGTAAATACCAAAAAACAATATACCGCAATCGGATCCACGTGAATCCAGGACGCTTTTTTCAGGAACGCGGTCAAGAACACGGTACGGCACCTGACGGTGGTAGGCGACCACCTTGTTCTTTCCCATCCATTCCAAAGTCGGCATGACCTGTTCTCCTCGCTACTTCATGGAATTGGTATACTCAGAGTATATCGGCCTAATGGCTCATATGACGCGCGGGCGAAAGTATTCTGACCGACGCGCAGTGGGATTCAATCGTTAGGGATTTCCTACAGCGAATGGCATGACCGACGCGGACGATGAGAGCGTGACCTAGGTGGCGATCCGTTACAGCCTGTCCCAGAACGGCAATGGATAACGCCCGAATTCTTGCGCAAAAGCGGTTCGGCCCGTTGCCGGGAGGACAACTTCAGTCGGTTGATTGCATGATGCCGTCGAGCCGGGACATGTCCAGGTAGCGGCGTGCGCTCCATTGGTTGGCGGTGACGTAGCGGATCCTGGCGCAGACGAGCATGAGCGCGCTCCTGCCGTCCGGGAAGCTGCCGACCACTCTGGTGCGCCGGCGGATCTCGCGGTTGAGCCGTTCGATCATGTTGTTCGTGCGGATCCGCCGCCGATGCTCGACGGGATAGTCGTCGAGCAGGTAGGTCGTGGTCTCGCTGATGCCTTCCCTGAGGCAGGAGGCGGCGGCCTTCAGCCCCTTGGACTCCATTTCGGTGGCGACCTGTTCGGCCTTCTCCAACGCGGCCTGCCGGCTTTCCATGGCGAACACGGCCTTCAGGGCGGACGCGGCCCATGCCGCGTGCTTGTGGCTGACCTTGGACAGGACGTTGCGCATGAAGTGGACCATGCACCGCTGGTAGCGCGCGTCCGGCAGCATCGAGTTCACGGTGGAGACGAGCCCGGCGCACCGGTCGCCGACCACGAGCCGCACGCCCCTGAGACCGCGTTCGATCATGCTCCTGACGAACTGCTCCCAGCTGGCCTTGTCCTCCTTCATGCCCTCCGCGACGCCGACGACCTCACGGTGGCCGGTGTCGTCCACGCCGATGGCGACCAGCACGCTCACGTTCTCGACCGACCCGCCCCACGTGCGCTTGTGCCACACGCCGTCCACGAACAGGTACGGGTACGAATGGGCCGCCAGGGGACGGTTCCGCCATTGATCGATGTCCTCGTACACGCGCTTGAGCTTGTCGGAGAGCGTCTGGGAGGGCATCCGCTCGCCCCACAGCAGGCGGCTGATGTCGTCGACCTGACGCGTGCTGACGCCGGCCAGGTACATGTCGATCAGCGCCTCCTCGACGCTCTGCTCGCGACGCCGGTAGCGTTCGATGACCGCCGACTCGAAGACCGCGCCCTTCAGCTTCGGCACCCTGAGCGTCATCGTCCCGGCCTTCACGGTCAGGTTCCGCTCGTAGTGGCCCGCACGGTAGGCCCTCCGACCGGACGCACGCTCGTATCTCGCGGCCCCGGTGATCTCGTCGGCCTCCGCGTCCAGCATCGCGTTCAACAGCTCCTCGCCCTTCCGGGACACGAGACGGTCCAGCTTCGTCTCGAGCATGTTCTCGTCGACCTGTAGAATCTGGTTCGACATGGTTCGTCGCCTCTTTCCATAGCGGTTTTATGTTTGGCGACTGAAATCGTACCCCGGCGACGGACCATGTCCCTTCATTCAGACCTCAACCAAAGTGCGCAACAAACCGGGCGTTATCAAAAGCAGCTGGAGTCGACAATCACCTTCAATGTCAAAATGCTATTGACGGCTTATGGTTATTCGCAGTCCAGCTTGGCCGAAGCGATGGGAATTGGCCGTTCGGCCATGTCCCTAAAGATGTCGGGGAAAACAGGCTGGTCTGTATACGACCTGGTTAATGCATCAAGATTCTTGAAAGTAAGCACGGAACAACTTCTTGATGATTCTCTGATGAGGAGAATGGGCGTTTCGGACGATGCGGAGGCGGATATGGAAAAGTCCGCCGTTTCCGGCGGACTTTCCGATGATGGTACCCCCCGTCGGAGCGCGCCTCCGCGGAGGCACTCGAAAACATCCACCCGTTCGCCGACGACAACGGGCGTACCGGACGCCAGATCCTCAACATGATGCTCATGCAGGCGGGGTACGAGCCCATCGCCATCAGGCATGATGCCGGCAGCACCTACGCCGGACGGCTCGAGCAGTGGCAGGCGTACGGCGATCCGGTTCCCCTGGCGTGCATGGTCGCGGACTGCGTGGTCCGGGAACAGTGCTGGATCGGGAAGATCGTGTCCGATATCCGCCGCGGGCATCCCATCGCCGGACACGCCAGAGGTATACGTGAATAGTGTGTTTACACACTGTTCGAGAATAATACCCTGACATGTCAACTAACGCAACGTTTACTGGGATGACGGACAAGAAGGTTGGTTCCTATCAGCTCATAATGACGTTGCCGACTGCTTGATGGTGGTTGTGGCGCTTGTTTGTTCGATTCCGCCGGTGCTGGGTCGTTTTCGTCTGGCTGAACGGCGGTCAATCTGGGAGTTCGTTCTGGTAGACCTCGTCGGGCCATAATCTCCCAGATTCTGCGGGAGTTTACGCTGACTTCGGGAATTCGCCGCTGAACTCCCGTGCCGGACGCGGGAGTTTACGAGAATCCGGTACTCTCATGCATAATCTCTCAACAAAAACGTTGGAATTCCGCGATTCTCAAAAATCGACCTTGAAGCCGTTCCCGGGAGAACTTCGCCGGATTCATGTTTCGCGCTAAACTCCCGCGCGCATCCGGAAGTTTTCATAGAATCGGTCGCGCAAACGGACATCCGGATTTCTCAATTTCTCCCGGGATCAGCCTCTTCCACCGAGTTTTCCAGACCACAATCTGAAAACTCGTGATTTGAGCCTGCTGAATCGAGATTTTGAGTTCTTCCCAAACTGACTGCCGCAAACTGACCGCACTCATCGTCCTGTCAGCGCAGCCGGTTTGCGGAATGGAAGACGTGTGCGGAGAGCAGCGCGCAGCGGTGCATAGTCCCCATGGTTGGTGGCCGTCCGCGGCTACTCCAGCGGTGTGCGATCCCACTGGTCGGCGCGTGGAATGGTGCGCAGGCTGCGCGAACTGACGATTAGCAGCATACTGACGAGCATCACCGCCCAGAACACCAGCATAGTCCCGCTGAATCCGAAAGCGGGCAGCAGACTTCCGGCCGTCGCTGAGCAGAACGCGGACAGTGCCTGGGCCGGTACGGTAAGCGTCACGGTGATACGCCCCTGCATCGTGTCGGGCGTCTTACCGAAAATGAACCCGAGCTGCAACGCGTTGATGATCGGGAACGGCAGGCACATCACGGCGTTGGCGATAAGCAGCACCCAGTAGTTGTCGGTCAGCAGCATCGGCAGCGAAGCGATGCAGATGAACACGAATCCGCAGCATGTCACCGGCCCGACCGGTGCGGTATCGCTGATCCGTCCGGCGATGAACGCACCCGCCAGCATCGCGAGGAATACGCCCGTATTCACGAATCCGATGAGCGTCGCGTTCACGCCGGTGCGCATCAGATGCAGCTGAATCGCATACTGGAAGCCATTGACCCCGAAATTCGCCAGCGCGGACGACACCATCGTCAACACCAGCATCCTGCGGTGCAGCGACCACGACCATCCTTCGGCGAAATCACGGAAAAATGACGCGCCGCCCGCTTTCCCACCGTCATCGTCGCTATCGCCGTTGCCGCTATCGCTGCCGTTCCGCGGATTTCCGCCGACTCGGATACGTGTCGCAGCCACGCCTGCCAGCAGGTACATGACCGCAGCCGACAGGAACGGCAACCACGGGGCGATGCCGTACAGCAGGCCGCCGACTGGGCTGCCGGCCATGTTGATGGTCGCGTCACGGCCTTCGTTGAGACTGCGCGCTTTCGGATATGAGCGAATATCGACGATGGATTTGAGCATCGCATCCGAGGCGGGGCCGAGAAACCCGTTGACCGCAGACTCGAACACCGCGATGGCAAGCAGCACGGGGAAGACCAGCTTGCCGGCCATGAGCAGCGCAGCGACTGACCCCCAACAGATGACGCCCGCTGTCGCGTTCACGATGATCAGTGTCTTGCGATCGTGACGGTCGGCGAATGTCCCGCCGAACACGGCGGCCGCCTGCTGTGCGATCGCGGCCAGCGAGCCCAACCAACCCGCTGCTGTGGTCGATCCGGTGAGCTTGTATCCGATCAGAGAGACCGCCAGATACCGCAGGGCCACGCCGATGGCCGTCGCGCTGTCCGCCGTGAACCATGGCACGTAACCTGGGATATCCCACAACCTGCTTTCGCGCACAGGAGCAGAAACGAGCTTTAACGAATTACTCATCTAATAATTTATCCTTACCCTACCAGTACTGGAATCCTACAGAAGATTAGGCGGCACTGGTTCTTTACAAACTTGCTCAGTATGCCAAGCATAATCATATATATCGAAGTAACCCTTTTCTCCATAATGAGCAGGGGCTGGTGCCGTTTTGTTGGACTCGTCGTTGATTCCATCACCACCAATCATGCCACAAGACCGAGCCCGCGTCGACGATCCATGATGCTCATGCCGAACTCCGTCTTGATCCGCCTGTCCCGGTACCAGACCATGTAGTCGTTGAGCATGTTGATGAACCCGTCCATCGAGACGCCCGCGAAGCTGCGCTTGTGGAAGAACTCCTGCCTGGGACGGCCGAAGAACCCCTCCGCGGCCGCGTTGTCCGGAGAACAGCCTTTCGCGCCCGTCGAACGCGTCAGGTTGTTGTCCTTGCAGATGCGGATCCATTCCGGCCACCGGTAGTGGCAGCCGCGGTCACTGTGGATGATCGGCTTCTCTCCGTCCTTGAGCGTGGAGCACGCGTCCAGCAGCATGCCGTTGGCCAACGCCGCGTTCGGGCTCGTGCCGATCGTCCACGCGACGGGAAGCCCGTCGTAGCAGTCGATGACCGGCGACAGGTAGGCCTTGCCCGCGGGGATCGAGAATTCCGTGAGGTCCGTGACCCACAGCATGTTCGGCCGCTCGGCGTGGAAATCGCGGTTCACCAGGTTCTTCGGCGCCTTGGTGAGCTCGCCCTTGTACGAGCTGTACCGCTTCGCGCTCTTGAACAGGGGCACCAGGCCATGTGAGGTCATCAGCCGCATGATCCGTTTGGCCGATACCCTGACGCCCATGCCTTTCAGCTCCAGGTGGATCCGCTTGTACCCGTACCTGCGCTTGCTGTTCCCGGAGCGCCTCGCGCACGAGCTCCAGTAGACCGGAGTCCTTGTCGGGACGTTTCATGGACTTGAGCTGGTAATGGTACGTGCTGCGCGCGATGCCGACCACGGGCAAGAGGCTCCTGGCCGTCACGCCCAGCGTCTCGCTAACGGTCTTGACGAGGAGTGTCTTCTCTCGGTTGGTCAGGTTTTCCGGGTCTGCGCCCGGCTCTTTTCCCAACAGCTCCAACGCGCCCTTCCGGATCGCGATCTCGATGTCCAGTTCCCTCTTCTCCCGTCGTTGCCGTTCGACATCGGCGTCCAGCTCGTCCAGACGGGCCCGCGTCTCCGCCAGCCTCTTCTCCAGCGCCGCCACCGCGTCCGCCAGGCCGGCCGCGTCCCGCGGACCGCCGGCGTAGAGGGCTCCACGCCGGTTTTCCCCTCCCCGGCCGTCGGGGGCTTCTCTCCAGGTGTCTTCGTCACGTGCGTCTCCTTGGATCCGGCGAGCATCTGCCGTTTCCAGTTTCCCGACGACGGACGCCTCCACGCCCAGCTCGGCGGCCGCCTCACGTGATTTCAGCCGTCCGGACGCGACCGCGACCACCGCCTTCCGCTTCAATTCCTCGGGAACCGGGCCGTGCCTCAGCCTGCGTCGGCCGGGCACCAGCTCGTCGATCCACGCGGTGAGCAGCTCATGGCTTTTCGGATAGCCGAGCGCGCGCATAGCGCGTCTCAGACGCCTGCCGTGTCCGAGGTAATGGTCCACCGCGGCCTGTTTCTGCTCGTCCGTGTACCGCCGGTACCGTTTCCCGCGAGTGGACTGTCTTCCGGCGCGTTCCTCCTCGAGGCGTTCCCGGTACCACACCGGCAGCATCCCACTGCTGGGATAGCCGAGCTCGCGGATCACGTCCGCGGCGCAGCGCTCGTATCTGACGTACAGATCCACGGCCCTGTCACGCTGCTCCTTGCTGTACTTCGCCATAAGGGGGTTCTCCTTCCCGGCCAGGAAGTCCAAGAAAACGTCACCACCTCGCTGGGGGCCGGTAACGTTTTGTTGGACTCGTGGCATAATCAAACCATAGAAACAAAGAAATCCAATAAAGCGACACCGTATCCAAGTGCCCACCTCTATTTGACGGAATGCACCATATTCCGGCACCGACGAACATCAGGATCGAGCCCCATCACCAATCGGCGCCAAGCCGCCCATATCCCATGATTAGCTAAAGATATCTCTGAATCACAGCGTTCAGAAAGGAGGCGCCATGGAAAAGCCACTGCTTCTACTGGCCTTGGTGCCGCTGGCCGTCGGATTAGTCCTGATATACGTCGTGATTGGATCCAAAAACCGGGAAGAGAACGCAAAAGGACTCTTCTGCGTGTCTTCTCGGCGCTCATGGTCGTTGCCGGCGCGTTGATCATCGCGAGCCAACTCGCATGACGCTTCACGCTGCGGCTCGGCTTCCCGGCTATCGGCCGCAGCCAGTCCACGGCTCTCCGCGCCATTCCCGCAATCACGTCTCTTCCCCGGTCTCAAGCCCATGAGACACTTGGAACCATGACTACCATCATCATGCGCACCTCGCATGATAATAGTAGCCAACTGTTTTTTGCTTTATTCCAAGGTTTTCGATTTTTGGGAAACCTGCCGGTTACGCTCGTTTTCCACGAGGCACCTACAGGCACCCAAGAATAATCTCATTCTTCTGTGCATATCAGCGGCTTACCGACGCACACGAAAGAAGCATGCGAGTGTTCCTGCGACCTATCTCAGATGGCGAAGCCGCTCGATCAGATCGACGAGCGTCTGTTCCTCCTGTTCCACGCAGTCTAGGAAAATGGAGCAGAACGAATCCGGCTTGCCGTCCACCTGCCATGCCTCCAGGCCTCGCGCATATGACCGACCCGCATCGTATTTGATGGCCACGGGACGGTATCCGTTCCGCAGCAGCACGAAGTTGAGCAGCTGGCGGCCGGTCCGCCCGTTGCCGTCCATGAATGGATGGATGTTCTCGAACATCGCGTGGAAACCGGCGGCCCTGAGCAGCGGATGCGCTGCGCAGCCATCCAACCCGTCGATCAAGGATCGCAGGTCGTCGCGGATCTCCAGCGGGTCCGCGGTCTTGACTCGGGTGGCGGTGATCCGCGCCAAATAGCCATAAGGACGGAACGTGCCGCGGGCGAACGGCTGGAGATCCAATGCGGTCACCTCGTGTAGACGACGGATCAGCTCCTCGTTCAGCTTCCGCCCCTCCTTGGCATATTCGCGCACGTAGGCCATGCCGTCAGCGACCCCTCGCGCTGCGAACACGTATCTGGCCGGCGAGTCCGATGGGACGAACTCGCCCTCCAACACCAGCGACGTGTCCTCCAGGGTCAGCGTGGATCCCTCAATGGCGTTCGAGTTGTAGGTGTAGCGCACCAGCCAGTCGCGGTCGTAATCCGCCAACGCCATGTCCTCGACACCGTCCAACGGCTCCAGCGAGCGGGCCCGGTCCTTCAGCGCGTCGACCCTCCGCAGGTGTTCGGAAATCTCCCGTCCCCCTTCAAGGGCGTTCAGCTCGTCGGGAAGGGCCTGGATGTGCCGTGACAGCTCGGGATTGGCCATCATGCTCCTCTTTTCGTGTTCCGGTTGCAAAGTCCATTATTCCAGTAGTGATTCGTTGCGCTAGCGGTTCAGATGACGGCTCAACGCATCCGGTCCGGTTCCGACGCTTCTGGCATCCCCGTCCCGTTGTCCAAGGTTCTTCCGCAACGTCTCGCCGAATCTGTCCATCAAATCCGTTTTATTGCGAATCGGGTCAGAAACACGAAGGACCTCACCTTCGCTGATTCTGCGGAGCATCCCGATACGCTTTACCAACTGTACCCGGATGGCGTCGAGGCGTTCGGGCGCGAACATGCGCATGCGCGACAACTCGTGCGCCGCCTCGTCGGGCCAGTCCGACAGAGCATCCAGGTCGAACCGGCTCCAATCCTCCACCAGTCTGAGCTGCCGCAAAGCCGAGGGCTTGCCGGTCGCGGTGTAGAACGGCTTGGCGAACCAGTCGCGGCCGTCCACATCGAGCTCGCCGCTCCACAGACTCGCGCCGGTGTCGTAGATCGGCGCCGGACGGATCTCAAGGGTCTCGATGTCGCGGATCAGACCGAAGTTGTTATAGTGCCGGTCGGTGTTGCGCATGAGATAATCGACCACGAGCCAGTCGTCCGCGGCGTCGCGCACGGCGCGCTCGTCAGCTCCGAAGCCGACGGCGGCATGGATCCACTGGTCATGCGAGTTGAGTCCATTGACGGTTCTGGCGGATTGGAGCACCTGCCAGGCGGAGACCATCTCCTCATGGCTGGTGAGCATGTCCTCGCACGGGCAGACCAGACGGTTGCCGTTGCGTGCCAGGGAATACCGGACGGCCGGAACGCCCAATCGCATGCAGAGCCTCGAGGCGATGACCTCGTTCATCGGCTCCTGGCCAGTACGCCCCGACTTGACGAGCAGTCTCCTGCCGGTGGCCCTGTCGATCGTCCAGCGTTTGGGAAGATCGCCGCCAGTGGACACGTCGGGGACGTTGAGGCTGATGTCATGGGACGACGAGTACGAGGTGAGCAGGATCTCGCCCAGCGCCTCGTCGAAGGAATTGTCGAAGAAGTTGACGTCCTTCCATTCGGCCGGGTCGTCCTCGTGTCTGACCCAGTACTGGTCCGACAGGCTCAGCCCGTAGGTCCTGTCGAGCAGTTCGTCGGTCGATGCCGCGCCAAGCGATTCGAGCACGCGGCGGATGCCGTCGCGGGTGGAGGGGATGGCGCGGGACCTCCACCATTCGTCGATCCTCTTGGCATACAGCGCGCTCTTGCCGTGCGTGGTGAATTCCAGGGGCAGACGATCATGGTCAAGGACCTCGCCAGAGGAGCACGCGCGACCGGACTCGGGATCGTATTCGAACGCAAGGACCGGATGGTCCCCGCACATGATCAGCTTGCGTGGCATGATCCCGCTCCCTCCAAACTTGGTCTTTAAAGATTCTACAGGCACGAATTACGCGCGAGACGGCGTCCCGTTTCATGACGCGATGCATGGATATGGGCCACTTCCGCAAATCGCAAGCCTCGGCGATGACGCCGACAACTGATACGGTAGTCATATTGGTTTCCCAAAGGTAAAGAGGCATGACCATGGGATTGTTCGACTTCGCTAAGAACTCTTTGGGTGACGTGCCGTCCGGCTTCGGCGGTCGGGGCGATATCGCCAACCATCTTTTCAACGACCGATGAAAAGGCTCCGGTTGAAGGCTATGGCATGATGACACGAGCGTGGGGACATTTATGACCGAAGGATACTCGCATAAAGCGGCACACATCGTTGAGCATATCATTCTCGCAATCGCGCTGATCTGGGCTGGAGGCTGCACTCTCATATGGATGCAAACGGATATGTCGCATCGCATCGTAAACGCGAAATCCGCTGACGGCACCTGCGAAGTGACCATCAGCGAACTCGGCTCGCCCATATTCTTCGGCCCAAGCAGCATCACGGTCAAAGTCTCTTGGGACACCGATCCCGGTGTTATCGGTTCCGAGAACGTCACGGAAATCAAAACGGATCTGCACAACGACGGCAAATCATTAGACTCGGGCAACTTCACCGTCACCTGGCACGGCAACATCCCGACCGTCACCACCCATGGCGAGGAACAGCCGGACCAAAGCTACACATTCAACTGGAAATAACCGCTCCGAACATCATGTCTCTCCCGAGAGTAGTCCTCACAACAGGGCAGGTCCCACAAGGAGCATAGCTCATGCACCCACTGTCCGGTCTCAAGCCCATGAGACACTTGGAGCCATGACTACCATTATCATGCGCACCTCCGAGGGCGACATCACCATCAACCTGTTCGACGACAAGGCACCGAACACCGTGGCCAACTTCCTGGGCCTCGCCACCGGCGAGAAGGAATGGGCCGACCCGTACACCGGCCAGCCTTCCCATGAACCCTTCTACAACGGTCTGACCTTCCACCGCATCATCAAGGATTTCATGATCCAGGGCGGCTGCCCGCTGGGCACCGGCACCGGCGGACCCGGCTACGAATTCGACGATGAGATCGACCCCGGCCTGCAATTCGACAAGCCGTACCTGTTGGCCATGGCCAATGCCGGGCTCCGCCGTGGCATGGACGGCAAAATCCACGGGACCAACGGCTCGCAGTTCTTCATCACCACCGTACCGACCCCTTGGCTCAACGGCCATCACACCATCTTCGGCGAAGTCGCCGACGACGCCTCCAAGAAGGTCGTCGACAAGCTCGAAGCACTGGGCACCGATTCGTCCGACCGTCCGACCGAGCCCGCAGGAATCCTCTCCATCGAAGTGAAGCGGTAAAAACCGCCCATACCTTCATGCCATAAGTGCCACAAGGCGGGGCCCCGATCCGACGATTCGGACCGGGGCCCCGCCGTATGCCACCCACATCCCTACTTCATCTTGCGCAGACGGGGTTCGGCGGATTCCTTGGCACCGGTGATGCGGTATACGTCGAACACACCGTCAATCTTGCGCACGGCAGCCAACAGCGAGTTGAGATGCTGCGGATCCGCCATCTCGAAGCTGAACTGGCTGGTGGCCACTCGATCGGAACCCGTGGCGATCGTACCCGAGATGATATTCACGCCATGATCGGAAAGCACGCGCGTCACATCCGACAGCAGGTTGCGGCGATCCAATGCCTCGACTTGAATCTTGACCATGAACAGACCCTTGGTGCTGGTCCATTCGACCTCGACCACACGCTCGGGCTGCTTGCTCTTCAAGTCGATCATATTCTGACAATCGGTGCGATGCACGGACACACCCTGGTTGCGGGTGATGAATCCGATGATGTCATCACCGGGCACCGGCATGCAACAACGGGCGAGTTTGATCCACACATCGCCCACGCCCTTGACGGATACCCCGGTGGAGCTGCTGGAAGTCTTGCGCTCCACGGGCTTGAGCGGCAGAACCTCCTGCTCGACCTCTTCATCGACCTCGTCGGCACCCGCGTCCTTGACCAAATGCGAAATGACGTTCTGCGTGGAGACCTGACCGTCCCCGATGGCCGCGAACACGGCGTCCGCGTTCGGGAAGTTGAGATCGTCGGCCACACCCACCAACGCTTCCGGGGTCAACAGCGTGTTGACCGGCAGGTTGCGTTTGCGCATCGCCCGAGTCAGCTCGTCGCGACCCTCCTCGATGGCCTCAGTGCGGCGTTCCTTGGAGAACCATTGACGAATCTTATTGCGCGCCTTCGGACTCTTGACGAAACTCAGCCAGTCGCGCGAAGGCCCGGCCGTATCGGACTTGGACGTCAGAATCTCGACGGTGTCCCCATTGTCGAGCGTGGTGTCAAGCGGCACCAGACGTCCGTTGACACGTGCGCCCATCGTGCGATGACCCACTTCGGTGTGCACGGCATACGCGAAGTCGACGGGCGTGGCATGAGCGGGCAGGGATACGATCTTGCCTTTCGGCGTGAACACGTAGACTTCGGACGAGCCGAGATCCTCCTTGAGCGACCCCAGAAACTCATTGGAGTCGGGGGTTTCGCTGGTCCAATCGGCAAGCTGCTGAATCCATTTGAGATTGTCGGCTTCGGAAAGCTCCTGGTTCTTCTCGTCACGCCTGCGGTCGGACTTGTCCGGCGAGCTCAAGGCACGCCCGGCCTGACCGTTTTCCTTGTATTTCCAATGCGCGGCGATGCCGAACTCGGCGCGGCGGTGCATGTCCCAGGTGCGAATCTGGATTTCCACCGGTTTGCCGCCCGGACCCACCACCGTGGTATGCAGCGACTGGTACATGTTGAGCTTCGGCATGGCGATGTAGTCCTTGAACCGGCCGGGAACCGGGTTCCACCGCGCATGCACGGCACCGAGCGCCGCATAGCAATCCTGAATCGTGTCGACGATGATGCGCACGCCGACCAGATCGTAGATGTTCGCGAAATCATGCCCGCGCACGATCATCTTCTGATAAATCGAGAAGTAGTCCTTCGGGCGGCCGGTGACGTATGCCTTGATGCTCTGCTCATCGAGATCCTCGTTGATCTCCGCCAGAATCTGCGCCAGATACACGTCGCGCTGACCGGCCCGGCGGGCCACCAGCACAACGATCTCGTTATAGATCTTCGGATAGAGCACTTTGAAGCTCAGTTCCTCAAGCTCCGTCTTGATGGCGTTCATACCGAGACGATTGGCCAAAGGGGCGTATACGTCGAGGGTTTCGCGCGCCTTCCTCTGCGCCGACGTGGTCTTCACATAGCGCCAGGTGCGGGCGTTGTGCACACGGTCGGCCAGCTTGACCACCAGGGTGCGCACATCACGGCTCATGGCCACCACCAGCTTGCGAATCGTTTCGGCCTGGGCGGAGTCGCCCACTTCAAGCTGGCTGAGCTTGGTGACGCCATCGACCAGACCGGCCACGGTGTCGCCGAACTCGGCACGGCATTGATCCAACGTGTAGTCGGTGTCCTCCACCGTGTCATGCAGCAGACCGGCCGCCACCACAATCGGCCCCATGCCCAGATCCGCGAGAATCTGGGAAACGGCCAACGGATGGACGATGTATGGTTCGCCCGACTTGCGCCGTTGCGTGCAATGCTGGATGACGGCGCGCCGGTACGCGCGGTCGAGGATGGACAAATCCTCACCGGGATGGTGGGACTTGCACACTTTCTTGATTGGTTCCAGCGGATTGAGCGGATCAGCGCTGATCTCGCAACCCAGTTTACGGGCGGCGTACTGCTCGCCATCAATCTCTGCCATGCCAGTCACCTCCCTCGTCATGAAGTTCATTGTAACCGCGAACCAGTGCCATGCGCACGCACCCGTCCGCCATCATTGGTTCCGCAACCGTTGTTGCCGTCATCACCTTGGTCATTCAACCGGCCTAATCCGGTCAGGACGCCACTCCCGTCGAACCGAACCCGCGTTCGGCGCGATCGGATCCGGGCAGTGTCTCGGCCGGGATGAACCGAGCCTCAACATACCGCTGAATCACCAATTGAGCGATGCGATCGCCCGGATGGAAGACGGCGGTGTGCTTCGGATCGAGGTTGATCAGCGGCACCTTGATTTCGCCACGGTAGCCTGCATCAACGGTGCCAGGCGCGTTGAGCACGGTGACGCCCTGCTTGGCCGCCAGCCCGGAACGCGGGTGCACCAACGCCACGTAACCCGCAGGCAGGGCGATGGCCACGCCGGTGGGCACCAATGCCCGCTCGAAGGGCTTGAGGGTCACGTCGACGGTGGTGATGAGATCGGCGCCGGCATCGCCCGCATGCGCGTACCGGAGCAGGGCCGGGTGTTCGGGGTCGAGGCTTTTGACCAGGACCTCGGTGGATTCGGGCTCGTTGTAGGTCTCGTCGAACGCCATCAGGCGGCGCACTCCTCACACACCGGCTGGCCATCCTCGTCCGTGTAGGCGAGCTGGCTACGATGCTTGACCAGGAAGCACTGCGAGCAGACGAACTCGTCACCCTGCATGGGGATGACGGTCACCGAGGAATCCTCGTTGCTCAAATCGGCGCCCGGCAGTTCGTAGTCTTCGGCGATGGCGTTCTCATCGTCGTCGATGTCGCCCGAGGCGTTCTGCGAGGACTTCCCCAGCGCCTGCAGCGATTCCTCGTCCTCATCCTTATTGCGGGGGGAATCATAATCCTGAGCCATCATGGTCCTTTCGTCGTCTTTGGTTCGTAAGTCGATATATATAGCACGGTCAGCGCCGTACTCGCCCATAGGATACACGATTTGAAATACTCGTAAAGTTCGACACGTGGGGCATACTTAAAAGAAGTAATGTCTTTGCGACGGAAAGTGGTGCGAATATGCCAGATGATCGGCTTGAAAAAGCCCGTTTCGTACGCGTGAGCAAGACGGGGGACCTCGTATTCTCCATTGGCGGCGGGGAAATGGCTGTGAGCGTGGACGACACGCTCGAACGGGCGATTCTTGAGGCCAAGCAGGTCAGAAGCGAGATGCGACAGGCTCCCCAGCCGCATCAGCAGTCCACTTTGCCGATTTCCCAGATACAGTCGCTGATTCGCGCCGGTGCCGATCCGGCCCGCGTCGCGGAGAAATATCATCTGAGCGAAACGCTGGTACGTCGTTTCTCCATGGCCGTGGAGACCGAGAAACAGTATGCCATCGAACAGTTCCTTGCCGTGGCGGCACCCAAAGACAGCAGGGTGCGCACCATCAGCGAACTGGTGGAACGCACGCTGGCCTCTGCGGGAATCGGCATGGAATCAGTGACCTGGAAATCCACCCGACGCGGACTTGAGCCTTGGCGCATCGTGGCGATATTCACTTCCGCGGGCCGTGAGATCCATGCCGAATGGACGTGGAATATGCACGACAATTCCGTAATGAGCCTGAACAATGCCGCTCGAAAACTGCTCGGCGAACAGAATCCGGAATCAGCCACGGATTCCAAACTCAAGCCGACGATTCCTGAACTGCCCGGCGACTCCGTACGTTCCGCGCGTATCGAGCGCGCCGTGTCTGCTTGGGCTGCACCTACGCCTTCGATTCCGGCCGCACGGCCTGCCGCAATCCGGCCCTCCGTCACTTCCACAGGTTCCATGCCCCCGGTGGACCTATCCACGTCCATCTCACCGGCCACGAACCAGGCTCATGACGCTACGGCCCCAAGCCCGGTCTCTTCGCAGACCGCCAGCTCTGTTTCGTCATCTGCCGCAGGATTGCAGCAATCGCCTGCCACGGCACCAGAGCAGGGTTCTGACAATATTTCGGACAAGACCATACGGCGTGGCCCCGATGCACAGCTGGTAGCCACCGAGCAGGAGCGGGCGGCCGAATCCGCCGCCACCAAACACGAGGCACCAGCCAAACCGGCCAAGCGTAAATCAGGGCGTTCGGCCGTACCAAGCTGGGACGAGATTCTGTTCGGAGACTGAATTTCCGAATCAGGCCATATCGATCAGGCAGGGAATATCCATTTCCAATGCCGTTTGGGAGCCATGCACGCTCGGCAGGTGAGTGGCTTTGTCTCCTTGCGTACGCGAATCGACGAGGGTCACGGCTCCCGCTGCCTGCACGACCACATCGCCAAGCATCGGCCGGACTCGCTCGCAGACCGGTCCAAACAATCCGTCCGCGATGGCCTCATCCCTGGTTCGCACCAAGGCTCGGTCTTGCAGGTAATCGCGCCACCGGCAAGCTATATCCTCAGGTCGTTCATCCGGCTCGGCATACAGCATCAGCGAGCGCGGCTCTCCCCCGACCAGTGACACGCCTCGGGTGAGCTGCGGTTCAACGGCGATGTCAATCCGCTGGTCCATGTCGGTTTGCACCATGCCGTGGTCGGCCACGATGACGATCAGCGTGCCTTTGGGTGCGCTGCGTTTCAGGAGCGCGAGCTGGGCGTCGATATGTTCGAATGCGGCCACCCAGTGTTCGGAATCCCACCCGTAATTGTGGCCGACTTTGTCGGCGTCACGGATGTACAGGTAGGTCAGGCCGGGGGTGCGTGAGGCGCGTGAGGCGGCCAGCACACGATCACGTGGGGTGACGTTGCCTTGATAGTCGGTGCCTCGCAATGCGGCTTCGGTCAATGGTGATCTGGAGAACTTGGGCAACCCCGAGCTCGTGACACGCACCTCTTGAGCCGCAAGTTTCTCGAACACCGTCTCCTCGCGCTGCAGGTCGAACGGATCGACCATGGGCGGCACAGGAATGTGCGGATTGGCTGGTCTGGTTGCCAGCGCGTCTTTGAACTGGATGAGTTGGATGAGCTTATGGCTGGCGGGTTCGAGCTGCGTATAGCCCGCCATTGCGGTCAGTCCCGGGCAGGTTCCGGTACCGAATGCGGCCATGGCCGCCACAGTGGTGCTTGGAGCGCAGGTGGCGACGGGACGCTGATTGGCGCTTTCGTTCATCAGCGAACGCAGATAGGGCGCGTGGCCGAGGCGCATGGCGAGGTTCCAGAAGCCGAGGCCGTCCACGAGCACCACGATGGCCGATTCGGCGTCGGGCAGTCCCAACGCGCGCTGGCAGGCCTTGGGATCGGCGTGGACCTTGGTGGGAGTCGGATGTCCGATGGCGGCGGACAAGGCGGGCAGCACGGCGGACAGGTGCAGCGCTCCCCCACGCCGATCGGCCGGGACGTCATCCCCATAGCCCACAGTGGGCACCAGCCGCAGCAACTCGTCCATATCCGGCGTCTCAACACTCATAGTTGCCCATTCAAGTAGCACCCCTCCCCTTGGCTCAGTGCGCAGAGAACGGTTCTCGATAACAACCGTGCGCTCCAACGCACATAATCAAACAAACGCACATCGACTGAAACACTGGAATCACGCCGTTCTATCGGCAGACATGTGCGATTGGCGCATCGAAACCAGCGCACAGTTGTTATCGAGAACCGTTCTCTGCGCACTGTTTCGCGCCCTCCCGCTAATATGGGGGCGTTCGAAAGGGAGTTTCATGGCATCACACCGCAAACCGTCCGCGCAAACCTACGATCCGCGCACGGTCAAGGAGCATATCGTCGAGACGCCGCTGAACGAGGAGATGAGCAAGTCCTTCCTCGAGTATGCGTATTCGGTGATTTACGCACGCGCACTGCCCGATGCGCGCGATGGCTTGAAGCCGGTGCAGCGCCGCATCGTCTACCAGATGGGCGAGATGAACCTGACTCCCGACCACCCGTATATGAAGTCCGCCCGCGTGGTGGGCGAGGTGATGGGCAAGCTCCACCCGCACGGTGATTCCGCGATCTACGAGGCCATGGTGCGTTTGGCACAGCCGTTCGCGATGCGTCTGCCGCTGGTAGACGGCCACGGCAATTTCGGCTCGCTGGATGACGGCCCCGCGGCCTCCCGTTACACCGAGGCCAGGCTTGGCCCGGCGGCTCTCGGCATGAACGCGGATATCGATGAGGACACCGTCG
This sequence comes from Bifidobacterium longum subsp. infantis ATCC 15697 = JCM 1222 = DSM 20088, assembly GCF_000269965.1. Lineage (NCBI taxonomy): Bacteria > Bacillati > Actinomycetota > Actinomycetes > Bifidobacteriales > Bifidobacteriaceae > Bifidobacterium > Bifidobacterium longum. The sequence continues at coordinate 1,148,429 of NC_017219.1, read as the reverse complement.
ACTTCACGCCGAACTATGACAACAAGCTCAAGGAACCGACCGTGCTGCCGGCCGCCATCCCAAATCTGCTGGTCAACGGCGGCTCGGGCATCGCCGTGGGCATGGCCACGAACCTGGCCACCCACAATCTGGGCGAGGTGGTGAACGCCGCCAAGTTCCTCATGGCGCATTCGGACGCCACCCTGGAACAACTGATGCGTTACGTGCCCGGCCCCGACTGGCCCACCGGCGGCACGATCATCGGCCGCGACGGCATCCGTGAGGCCTACGCCACCGGCCGTGGTACGTTCACCACGCGCGCCGCCACGCATATCGAGCATGTCACGGCCCGCAAGCAGGCCATCGTGGTCACCGAGCTGCCGTACATGGTGGGCCCAGAGAAGGTAATCGAACGTATTTCCGACGGTGTGAAGAACCGCAAGCTGGAGGGGATTTCCGGCGCGTTCGATCTGACCGATCGTCATAACGGCACGCGTATCGTCATCGAAATCAAGACTGGTTTCGACCCGCATGCGGTTCTGGTGCAGTTGTTCAAGCACACACCGTTGCAAGACAACTTCGCCATGAACAACGTGGCGTTGGTGGAGGGCCGCCCGCACACGATGGGTCTGAAGGAGATGCTTCAGGTGTGGGTGGACCACCGCCGTGTGGTGATTCGCCGCCGCAGTGAATATCGCAAGAAGAAGGCGCTGGAACGCCTGCACCTGGTCGAGGGCCTGCTGCTGGCCATGCTGGACATCGACGAGGTGATTCAGGTAATCCGCACCTCGGATGATGCGGATGCCGCGAAGAGCCGTTTGATGGTCGTTTTCGATTTGGACGAGGTCCAGGCTCAGTACATCCTCGACCTGCGTCTGCGCCGACTGACCAAGATGAACCGCATCGAACTTGAGGCCGAACGCGATGACCTGAAGAAGCGCATCGAGGAGCTCACCCGCATTCTGGCCTCCGCCGAAGCGCTCGACCAGGTGGTCACCGACGAGATGGACGAGGCGGTCGCCAAGTGGGGCTCGCCGCGTCGCACCGTGCTGCTGGACGCCGACCCGGATGGCACGCTGACGCCGGTCGTGGCGCAGGGCGCCGGGGCTTCGGGTGTGTCCAAGTCCGCACTCGAAGCAGTGAAGGCCGCCACCACGATTTCCTCCGCCGAAGCCGATGTGGCCGCAGCCGCAGCAGCAGCCAAGAAGACCGGCGAACAGTCCGCGCTGACCGGAGCCTTGAAGATCGAGGACGAGCCGTGCGTGGTGATGATGAGCGCCACCGGTTTGATTGCCCGTACCACGCCAAGCGCGATGGACGTGTTCAATGCACGGTCCGCATCCGATGAACGTCTGCGAGACGATCAGATCACCACAATCTTCGAGACTTCCACGCGCGCCACGTACGGGCTGGTCACGTCGGCCGGCCGCCTGGTGCTCGCGCATGTGGTTGATTTGCCTGCCTTGCCCGCTGCCGCCACATTGTCGCTGAAGGGCGGAGTTCAGGCCGACGAACTGATCGGCATGACCGAATCCACCGATCCGATTCGCGGTGAGCGTGTGATTACGGCGATTGCCATGGAGCAGCCGACGTCCGGCAAGGCCAGTGCCAAGGATGAGAGCGAGGATGGCGGGGCCGCCGAGGCCAAGCCGTTGCCGTCGCTGGCTATCGGTACCCGTAACGGTGTCATCAAGCGTTGGAATCGTGAGGCACCCACCACCATGGATTCCTGGCCCGTCATTGATCTGAAAGATGGCGATGAAGTGGTATTCGCCGCCGTGGCCGAGGATGACGACCGTCTGGTGTTCATCTCCTCCGATTCCTCGCTACTGACCTTTGAGGCGAAGAACGTGCGCCCGCAGGGTCGTACCGCGGGCGGTATGGCCGGCATCAAGCTGGCCGAGGGTGCCCGTGTGGCGGCCTTCAACGTGGTTCCCGCCGGCAAGGTGGCATGGACCTATGAAGAGGGCGAGAACGGCTTGACTTCCGGATCCGGTGCAGTGGTGCTCACCGTGGCCGGCGATTCCGATGCACTGCCCGGCACCGAAAACGGCGCGGCGAAGGTCACTCCGCTGGAAATGTACCCCACCAAGGGTCGTGCTACCGGCGGCGTGCGTTCCCAGCGCTTCCTCAAGGGCCAGAACACGCTGATTCTTGCCTGGGTGGGCCTCTACCCGTTGCACGCTTCCACATCCGCAGGCTCCCCGGTCGAGCTTCCCAAGCCCGATATGCGCCGAGACGGTTCCGGAGTGGACCTCGCCTCCCCCATCGCCTTCATTGCGTAACCTCAATTAAGCTCCCTCTGATGGGCCGAGCCGTAAAGCAAACACCCCCAGTGGGGTGTTTGTAGGCGAGGAACGAACGACAGTGAGCCAAACAATAGAGAAGAGACCCTAAACCCGACCTACACTAAGCATCAAGGAGGTGGCGATGAGACTACTGGTTGCCGTATCCAATGAACCGTTGGCCCGCGCCATTCGTGGTGCCCTACTTGCCGGTCGTCATGAAGTGTCTTTGGCAAGCACCGGTAGTATCGCGCTCGCCGCTGTCGCCAAGGAGTCATTTGACGCAGTGATTCTTGATGAATCCCTGCTCGGCAGTTCCACCAAGCAGCTCATCGAATCCCTACGCAATGCCCGTGCCTCCGTCAAGATTCTGCTGCTGACTTCGACGCCACTCAGCAAAACCATTGGCGAAGGCAGCCGCTGGCGAGCGCTGCCTGACGAGTACGCCCCTATCGAAGAGACGCCCTACAGCTCCTTCAGCGCGGATTCACGCGCAAACAACTCAGATGCCGAAGCCGAACAACGCTCGGACAATGCCGCCGCTAGCGCACAAGCTAACGTACGACGCCCGGATGCCGCGCTGAGCAAACCATTCTCCGATGGCGAACTGCTCTCATACGTCGGCTCGCTTGCCACCGACTCCCCCGCCATGATCATTCGTGGCAATCTCACGTTGGACACCACGAATCACAAGGCCTACTACGCATCCACGCGCAGCGCAATCTCACTGTCCCGTCTGGAATACAGTTTGCTTGAAGCACTGGTCAAGGCTGATGGTCAGTTCGTCAACACCAGCGAATTGGTCAAGCTCGTCGGTGGCCCATTCTTCGAGCAACAAGGGCTCCTCAAGAACGCCCTCTACACACTGGATAAGAAGCTCACCCGCGCCGGCCTCATCATGACCCAACGCGGCTCCAACTACCGCATTCGATAGTTGGGCTCAATCAGTACAGCCGCATGCCTCGGGGAACGGGGGTGAAGCCGGACTGGTGGAGGATGCGGGCGAAGGGGTGACGCGCGTTGAGGGGTTCGCCATTGATGTCGCTGAACGTCACGGAACCGGTGCCATTGCGTTTGAGGGCGTAGGCCAGTTCTGTGGCGGCCTTGCGCATCTGTTCGTCGGAATCGTTGGCAGCGGGTTCATGGTCGACCGATTGATCGAACGCCGTCAGGTGCTTGGCTTTGGCAGCCGCGTATAGTAGCGTGCCTTGCGCATTGAGCACGACCATGGCTCCGATACGGCGTGCCGGTTTACCCGCACCGGCAGGCGCGTCCGGCCACGCGATGGCGGAGCCACTGAGATTTGCGGGGTCGAGCACACTCAATGCCACCACGGACTGGCCGCGATGCTCTGACGGATGACGCAACGCATCCACGGTGTCGTGCTCGGCAAATTGGGCCGCACCGAAACCACGGACGAACATGCCTCGTACCAGTCGACCATGCTCCTCCATGCGCTTCAATACCGGATACAACGCTGAGTAGCCACCCGGAATATTATCCTTGTCAATCACCGGCTGCGCGATGACGCCATACCTGTCCAGCAACGTCTCGACCAGTGCGAGTGCCCGTTCGGTCTGGTCAGTGTCTTCGCCTTCAGCTTGCCCGATCACGGCAGACCACAAACCTCCTAACGTCATATCCGTCGTGGCTCGGCGAATCGGAGCGACACGCCCACGACGACGTGATGTAGTGGATTTACGCGGGCTTGCTGCGCCTGCGGTTAATGCACGCACCGGCGCGAAGCTGGAATTGGTGACCTTACCTTGCCAGACCAAGCTCCACAAGGCATCCTTGAACTGCTGTTCGCTCCACTCTTGCGGAATGATTTCGCCGGTGTTTGGATTGATGTCCGGCTCCGCGGCCTCATTCCACACACGTTTGGCGGCATCCATCAGTTGACGGGCATGGAACGCTCCCCCTGAGTCCAGTGCGGCCAGAATCGCTTCCGGCATGGTGGCGTCTGAGGCGTTCGATGTCGTACCATGTTCCACATCGCTGAGCAATATTGAATCCGCCGGATAGAAAGCAACCTCACCGGGGTCCATCGCACTGGTTCCCCCGGTTTTTGAGCCGACCCAGACCACATCGCCGCTGGTCAGCAACTCATCCAGCAATGCAGGTTGGTAGTCTCGTACTCGTGCGGGGAATACCGCCGACTCCCAGAGTGCAGTGGGCAGTGATATGCCCTCCAGCTGCTCGATAACGCGCATGAGCCCGTCAGCACCTTCATATCGTTCGCCGCCGACCGGCCCGATACCTTGTCGGTCGATAAGAAACATCTGGAACGCCTCTGGTTCTACTGGCTGGACTGCTTTACGCGCCTTGGCCAATGAGCGAGACCGAATGCGACGGAATACGTCCTTATGGAGCCACTGTTGGCCTTGCTCGTCATCATCTACAAAGTGGCCTTGCAGCAACTCGCCTTTGGCAGCCAGCACATCCAGAGTGTGCACGGCATCCGTAGCATCGAGGTGTAGGTCGGTTATGAGCTGATCGGCGGTGAAAGGACCATGGGTTTTGGCGTAACGGGTCACGCGACCAGTCACATCATCGTCGGCAAGTTCATTCCAGAAAGTGCGCTCCCCCAGTTCCTGTTCGACTTCGCGAATCACGTCCGGATTCAGCACTTGTGCCATGTCGGTGGTGCCGAGCAAGCGTTCGAGCACGTGCGGATCGAGAGACAACAGTCGCGCGCTGCGCTCGGCCTGAGGTTGGTCATACTGGTACATCACCACGCCGACGAAGCCAAAGAGAATGTTCTCGGCGAAAGGCGATGGCGATTCGGTCTCCACGTCCTTCACGGTAATGATGCCGGATTGCAATCCGGTCATCACCTCGTTCAGGGCAGGCATGTCGTATACGTCTTGCAGACATTCGCGCGCGGTTTCCAGCAGCAGCGGGAAGTTCTTGGCCATGCGTGCGGATTGCAGGAGCTGTGCGGCGCGCAGTCGCTGCTGCCATAGGGGCACGCGACGGCCCGGGTCGGATCGCGGCATGAACAGTGATCGGGTGGCGCATTCGCGGAATCGTGCGGCGAATAGCACGGACTCGCCCACTTGACGTTCTACATCTGCTTTGAGGTCTTCTGGGTCGAAAAGGACCAGGTCTTGAACAGGAATATGTCCGTCACCGTCCGGTAGCTGAATGACGATACCGTCATCGGCGGCATATACCTGCCCATCGAAACCGTAGCGTTGGCGCAGTCTGCGGCTGATGGCCATGGACCACGGTTCGTGAACGCGGCGGCCAAAGGGGCATAACAGCACGATGCGCCATCCGCCGTCTTCATCGCGGGTCCGTTCCACGATGAGGGTTTGGTCGCTGGGAACTGTGCCGGTGATGGCTTGTTGCTCGGAGAGCAGGCGGGCCAGGTTGGTGATGGCATTGGGGTCTAGGCCATCTCGGTGGAGGCGAGTGAGAATTGTTGGGATGAAGGTTGGGACAGCTGGACCTTCTGCGGCAGACCTCCCCTCAGTCCGCTTCACGTCTAATCCGGCGGCGATTTCTCGGGTGAAGCGGGCTATGGTACGGCTGAAACCGTAGTCACGGCCAGCGCCTTCACCGTGCCAGAACGGCAGACGGGCGGTGCGGCCCGGAGCCGGAGTCACGACCACACGATCACGGGTGATCTCCTGAATCTGCCATGTGGAGGTGCCGAGCGTAATGACATCGCCCACGCGCGATTCGTAGACCATCTCCTCATCCAACTCGCCGACGCGACGCTGGCCTTTGCCGGCGTCCGCCTCAGGCAGGACCACGGTGTACAGCCCTCGATCGGGAATCGTACCGCCAGAGGTAATGGCCACTTTCTGCGAACCGGGACGGGCGGAAATCAGGCCATTATCCTGATTCCATACCAGTCGCGGCCGGAAGGCCGAGAATTCCTCGCTGTTGTATTCGCCGGACATCATGCCGATTGCCGCATCGAACATGTCACGTGGCAGTTCGGCAAACGGCGCAGCACGGCGCACCGTGGCATACCAGTCATCAGCGTTCAAATCGTGCATCGCGGCAGCGGCCACGGTCTGCTGGGCAAGAATATCGAGCGGATTGCGCGGCACGGCCAATGGTTCTATATCGCCGGCAATCATGGCTTCCAGACTTGCGGCCCCAGTGACAATCTGCTGACGGGTGAGCGGGTAGAACAATGCGTGAGAGACGCCACCGACCTGATGATCGGCACGGCCTACACGCTGCAATCCGGAGGAGACCGACAATGGCGTATCGACTTGAATCACCAAGTCGACCGAACCCATATCAATGCCAAGCTCCAAACTGGAGGTGGCCACCACGCAGCGCAATTCACCACGCTTAAGCCGTTCCTCAATCATTTTGCGGCGATCTTTGGAGACCGACCCATGATGAGCCATGGCGATGACATCGTCGCCCTCATGTGAGCCGACAAGCATGGTGGTGGAGCCGACCACAGCATCGTAATGTGTGGAGAACCCTTCGCGGCCTTCCGGAGAGCCCGGATCACGCACAGTGTCGGGATTGGTGCCATGCCGGGTCTGCGCATAGAGATCATTGAGGCGCGCGGTGAGCTTTTCGGCCACACCACGCGAATTGACGAAGACCAATGTAGTGCGGTGCGCGAGAATCTCATCCAAAATGCTGCGTTCCACCACGGGCCAAATGGAACCGGAGGTACGGTCGCCCGCCGCTCCAACCAACGCGGAGGAATCGAACGCATCACTCGCATCAGAATCGTCCCCAGAAGTGGAAGAAACATCTCTATCATCCACCGGCACAATGCCCCTGCGTTCGGCAAGTCGCTGCATGGCCGGCGTGACACCGCTGATATGCGGAGCGGACCGTTCAGCCTCCACGCCACCGACACGCTGCTTGGCATTCACGGACTGCAAATCACGCATGTTTTCCAACGGCTCAATCATGCGCAGATCCATTGCAGGCCGCCCACCGGGATTCACGATGGTAACCGGTTGCCCGCCGCCCAGGAATCGCGCCGCCTCTTCAGGCGGATTCACCGTAGCGGATAGACCAATGCGCTGCATATGACGATCGCCGCGGCCAGCATCAACGGCGGCATCACCGCCCTCATCAGCATCTGCAACGATCGCATCTCGCTTGCGCGATTCTGCGACAAGGTTCTCCAGCCGTTCAAGGCTTACCGCCAAATGTGCGCCGCGCTTGGTGCCCGCTACTGCATGAATCTCATCGACGATCACCGTATCGACAGTGCCGAGAATCCGCCCTGCTTTCGAAGTGAGCAACAAGTACAACGATTCTGGCGTGGTAACGAGGATATCCGGTGGATGGGAGGCTATGCGCCGCCGCTCCTGTGCGGTGGTGTCGCCTGAACGAGTGGCGACCGCGATCTTCGGCACGGGCAGCCCTTGCGCCTCGCATTGTGCGGCAATGCCCTCCAAAGGCTGTTCTAGGTTCTTGGCCACATCGACCGCGAGCGCCTTTAACGGCGAGATATACAGCACACGCACACCGGCACGCCGCGTACGTGGCACGGTCATCAGCCGGTCAATGGCCGAGAGAAACGCGGCCAATGTTTTGCCGGAGCCGGTAGGTGCGATGACCAAGACATTACGACCGGAATGGATTGCCGGCCATGCCTGAGCCTGTGCCTCGGTCGGCTGACCGAAGGCATGCTCGAACCACACCTTGGTGGGTTCGGAAAACAGGCTCAGGGTTTCGTACATATGTACGATTATAGGTCAGCTGAAGTAGGCGATGACTTCTTCGGCGGTGCCGTAGGCGCTTTGGGCACCAAGCTTGGTGGCCGCATAGGCGGAGACATAGGAGCCGATTTGCGCGGATTGCAGCAGCGTATGGCCAGCGGCCAAGCCAGCCAGCACAGTTCCCATGAACGAGTCGCCGCAACCGGTGGTGTCCACCGCATTGACTTGCGCGGCGGATACGCGATGCCAACGTCCGTTCTCGATCACCACCGCCCCCGACGCACCAAGCGTCACTATCGCCCGGTCGAATCCGTAATCGGTGAATCGTTCGGCGACCTCATACCAGTCGAGTGATTCCACATCGCCGTCCGGTAGACCCAGCAGTTGAGCCGCTTCATGCTGGTTGACCAGAAGAATATCCGTGGCTTCCACCAGTTCGTGAGGAAGCTCGTCCATAAATGGCGAGTCGTTGAGCAGCACGGTCACGCCAGCGTCATGCGCGGTCTGCGCGGCGGCGATAACGGTGGAAATCGGGCTCTCCAAACACAGTCCCAATACCGCGCATTCGGCGATGGTCGTGCGATGTGATTGCACATAGCTGGCACTTGCCTTGGCATTGGAACCCGGCGAATAGACGATGGTGTTCTCGCCCTCAGCGCTCACGGTGATTACCGTGGTGCCGCTGGGGCCTTCAACGTGCAGGATATCGGCGGTGTCGACGCCGGCCTCATCCAGCTTGCCTAATAGGAAGTCCGCGTTGGAGTCCTCGCCCACCGCGCCCAGCAACTGGACATTGACACCGAGGCGAGCAGCGGCAGACGCCTGATTCGCGCCTTTGCCGCCCGGCAGCACTTTCATGGCACCACCATTGACGGTTTCGCCTGGCTTGGGCAGTCGTTTGGTGGTCACGGTGTAATCGGCGTTCATCGAGCCGACCACGATTACCGAGCCCGGCGCATCCTTCAGCGCTTCCAATCGTTCCCGTACGGGCTCGGGCATCTGTTTATGTTCTTCTTCACTTATCACCATGGGCTCCAAGCATAGTAGGCGGCGGGCCCAAATGCGCGCATGATCAGCCGCGCAACTTACGAAGACGCTCGTGCATGGCCACCATCAGCACCAAGAGCACCAGCAAATACCACGGGTAGAGACTGATTGTCACATATTGCGCGATGATGCCGAACAGTGGCGGCATGAGCAGTGAGCCCACATAGGCACAGGCCATCTGCACGCCGACGACGGCCTGCGATTTGTCTTCGCCGAAGTAGGCCGGCGTCGAGTGGATGACGCACGGATAAATCGGCGCGCACCCGAAGCCGATGACCACCAGCCCAACGACCACGCCAAGGTGGTGAGGCAATGGCACGAACATGGTGAGGATGCCGGCGAGCACCAGCACTTGGCCGAGGCGAATCATGACCGGGTCCTTGAATCGCATGCTCAGAAAGCCGGAAAGCGCACGCCCCACGGTGATGCCTACGTAGAATAGACCGGCCCAGCTGGCGGCGGTGATCTTGTCGATGCCGCTGTGCATCACCATGTAGCTGGAGGCCCACAGGCCCGCCGTGGATTCGATGGCGCAGTAGCAGAAGAACATCACGAGGATTTCCTTGGCACCGCGAATGGCGAGCACGCCGGCCACGCCGAGCGGTTTGCGTTCAGCAACAGACGCCCCTTCAGCATTACCACATCCCTCGGCATTGCCGTCAGATGATGCGGCGCCATCGGTCGATTCGCCACCCCCAGTCGTGCCACGTTTCTTCCACAGCGGCAGGCTCAGCACCAGAATGACGGTCAGCATCACCTGCAGAATCGCGATGTACCGATAGCCCCACGGCCAGCCTTGGCCTTGAGAGAGCGCATAGCCCATGATATAGGGGCCGACCGATGCGCCGACGCCCCACATGCAGTGCAGCCAGCTCATATGCCGGCTTTCGTAGTGAATGGCTACGTAGTTATTGAGCGCCGCATCCACGCCGCCCGCGCCAAGGCCGTACGGTATGGCGATGGCCAACAGCACCCAGTAATTCGGGGCAATGGAGAAACCGGCCAAGGCCGCCGCAGTCAACGCCACCGAAACGGCGGTGACCTTACCGGCCCCGAATTTCAATGTCATTCGGTCCGAAAGCAGCGCCGAAACAATCGTGAACATGGAAATCACTGCGGAGATGCCGCCAGCCCACGCCACCGGCACGTTCAGATTCTGGCTCATGGTGGGCCACGCGGACCCGAGTAGCGAATCCGGCAACCCCAGACTGATAAACGCCACATAGATGACGGCAAGCAACAGAATGGCCATGTTCCATCTCCCATTCACAGTACGGCATCGGTTGTGATAACGATGTCATCAGTCTATCGAATAACTCATGGGCAACACGAATAAAACATATGACAACGTGCTCACCTCAAACGCCAATTACGGAAATTCTCGGTAAGCACGATGTCATTATCAGCGACGTCTTCGATCAGGTATCGATCTTGGAGCGATCGAAATCGTCGGCGTTGTCGACGATGAACTGCTTGCGCGGCGGCACGTCGTCGCCCATCAGCAGGCTGAAAATCTCGGATGCCTGGGCGGCGTCCTCCATACGGATGCGGCGCAGCATGCGCGTGCGCGGGTCCATGGTGGTGTCCGCCAGCTGGTCGGCGTCCATCTCGCCCAGACCCTTGTATCGCTGGATGTCGTCGTTGTATCCGATGTGCTTCTTGTCGAGGTCGGCCAGTTTGCCGGCCAGCTCGTCATCGGAATACGTGTAGATGTATTCGCCCTTGTGCGAGCCGGTCAACGCGATGCGGTGCAGCGGCGGCACTGCGGCATACACGTAGCCGTGTTCGATGAGCGGACGCATGTATCGGTAGAACAGCGTCAGCAACAGGATACGGATATGAGCACCATCCACATCGGCATCGGTCATCATGATGATCTTGTGGTAGCGCGACTGTTCGATGTCAAAGCTCTGGCCGGAGCCGGCGCCCACCACCTGGATGATGGCTGCGCACTCCTTGTTGGAGAGCATCTGCGTGATCGACGCCTTCTGCACGTTCAGGATCTTGCCTCGAATCGGCAGCAGTGCCTGGAAACCGGCGTTGCGTGCGGCTTTGGCGGTACCGAGTGCGGAATCACCCTCGACGATGAACAGTTCGGCCACGTCGTCATTGCCCGGCTGGCAGTCGGAGAGTTTGGCCGGCATCGAGGCGGATTCGAGCGCGTTCTTGCGGCGCGTGACCTCCTTGGCCTTGCGCGACTGGATGCGTGCGTGCATTTCGCCGACGATTTTCTCCAGCACGCGGCCGGATTGTTCCTTGTACCCGCGCTTGGAGCCGGTGATCATCTCACCGAATTGCTTGTCGGTGAGCCGGGTGACGATCGGCTTGACCTGCGCGGTGCCGAGTACATCCTTGGTCTGGCCTTGGAACTGAGGTTCGGCCACGCGTGCGGTGACCACGGCCACGAGTCCGGCTTGGATATCGTCGCGCTCCACCTTCATGGCGGAGTCCTTCATGTTCACCTTGAGCTTGCGGGCGTTGTCTTCCACCGCCTTGCGAATCTGCTTGGTGATGGCGTTCATGAAACCGTCCACGTGAGTACCGCCGCCGGGCGTCTCCACGATGTTCACGAAGCTCATGATTGTGGTGTCATAGCCGTTGACCCATCGCAGGGCGATGTCCAAGCCGCAGGTGCGTTCGATTTCCTGGGCGTGCAGTTCGCCGCCCTCACCCACGGCCTGGGTCTCCTCCTTATAGGTGCCCTCGCCTTGGATGCGCCAGATGTCGGAGATCGGCTCGCCTTTGGACAGGAAGTCGACGAAGTCCTTGACGCCGCCGGTGTGCAGGAATTCCACGACGCGCGGGTGCGCGGGCTGTTCGCCGAACGCGCCGTCGACGACCTGGTCGCTGGCCGTCAGTGAGAAATTCTCCTCGGTCAGGCTCCCGGTACTGTCGACTTGGGTTTCGGTGGAGTCGCCGAAGAGTTCGGCATCGTTGGACGAGACGTCCAAAGCCGGCACCTGCTCTTGCACGGGTTCGACTGTGGCGGTATCAGCGGCCTCGACGGTGTCAGTCGCCGCCGTTTCGGGTACGTTTTCGTCGATGATGGTGATTTTGAGGCCGGGCACCAGGAAGCTGGTCTGACGCACGCGGTCGATGAGCTGTTCGTATGAGAACTCGGCGGTTTTGTTGAAGATCTCCGGATCATACCAGTAGCGAATACGGGTACCAGTGGTTTTGGGAGATACCTTGCCGATGATTTCCAGCTCGGTGGGTCGGTTCTTGCGAGTGCGCTTGAACGGGGAATCGGGAGACGGATTGGCCGGGTCGGCATCCGTGTATACGCCAGGGTGACCTTGGTGGAAGGTCATGTGGTGCGTCTTGCCGTCACGATCCACTTCGACGTCCAGTCGGGAGCTCAGGGCATTGACCACGGAGGAGCCCACGCCGTGCAGGCCACCGACGGCGTTATAAGACGAATTGCCGAACTTGGCACCGGCGTGCAGTTTGGTCAGTACGACCTCCACGCCGGACAGGCCGGTTTTCGGTTCCTTATCCACCGGAATGCCTCGGCCATTGTCCGCAACTTCCACGGAACCGTCGGTGTGCAAGGTGACTACGATATCGTTGCAGAAGCCGGCCAAGGCCTCATCCACGGAGTTGTCGATGATCTCCCACAAGCAGTGCATAAGCCCCTGCGAGTCGGTGGTGCCGATGTACATGCCCGGACGCTTGCGTACCGCATCCAAGCCCTCAAGAACAGCTAGGTCCTTGGCGCCGTATTCTTCTTTGGGCATACAGTCCTATTTTTCTCTTCAAATGCTTGGCTCCCCTCACAGAGGGGAGCCAGATGATCATTGATCCAGGAAGTCGCGCAGGGTCTGTGAACGGGACGGGTGGCGCAGCTTGGACATGGTCTTGGACTCGATCTGACGGATTCGTTCACGGGTCACGCCATACACACGGCCGATGTCGTCCAGCGTCTTCGGCTGGCCGTCTTCCAGGCCATAGCGCATCTTGATGACGCCGGCCTCACGCGGAGACAGGGTTTCCAGCACCTGCTTGAACTGTTCCTGCAGCAGGGAGAAGGCCACGGCGTCGGACGGAGCGATGGCGTCGGTATCCTCAATGAGGTCACCGAACTCGGAATCGCCATCCTCGCCAAGCGGGGTGTGCAGGGAAATCGGCTCGCGCCCGTACTTCTGCACTTCCTGCACCTTCTCAACCGGCATATCCAGCTCGCGGGCCAGCTCGTCCGGCGTAGGTTCACGCCCCAGATCCTGCAGCATCTGGCGCTGTACACGGGACAGCTTGTTGATCACTTCAACCATGTGCACAGGCACGCGAATGGTGCGGGCTTGATCGGCCATGGCACGGGTGATGGCCTGACGAATCCACCACGTGGCGTAGGTGGAGAACTTGAAGCCCTTCTTCCAGTCGAACTTCTCGACGGCACGAATCAGACCAAGGTTGCCTTCCTGGATCAAATCAAGGAAGAGCATGCCGCGACCCGTGTAGCGCTTGGCGAGCGAGACCACAAGTCGTAGGTTGGCTTCCAGCAGATGGTCCTTAGCCTTCTTGCCGTCGGCGGCGGCCCACTTGAGTTCACGCTTGCGCTTGAACTCCATGCCTTCGCTTTCGGTGTCGAGCAGGTGCTGGGCGTACAGGCCGGCCTCGATGCGCTCGGACAGGTCGACTTCCTGCTCGGCGTTCAGCAGGCTCACGCGGCCGATCTGCTTCAGGTAGTCCTTGACCGGGTCGGCGGTTGCGCCGGCCGCAATCACACGACGCTTCGGATTGCCCGAAGGGATGATGTTTTCTTCCTCATCATCCGTGTCGGAGACCACGTAGGCACCCTTTTCCTTGGGCTGCTCGGGTGCCGTGGACTTGGCTTCTTCCTCGTCCTCGTCCTCATCCTCTTCCACATCGTCGTCGTCGGCATCGTCTTCGTCAACGTCGTCCAGATCCTCGTCGAGATCGTCGACGTCCAAATCGTCGTCGTTGACCTCGGCATCGTCATCAAGCCCGTCATCGACCTGAGTGTCCTCGTCTTTGACGAGTTCATCGTCCTTGGCCTTCTTCGCGGTTTTCTTCGCGGCGGACTTGCGCGTGGTCTTTTCCGAGGGCTCTGCGGACTTGGACTTCTTGACGGAAGTCTTGCGTGCGGTGGTCGTAGAGCTGGCCTTCTTCTCGGTCTCCTCGCTGGACTCGGCTGTCTGCTTGGTTGCCGTCGTTTCCTTCGTGGCCAAAACTGCTCCTTCTGATCTCTCGCCGTGAAGCGCATATACCACATGGGCCCACTTCTAGCAAGGGCAAATCGTCAACTATGTGAGTAAACCACCCTCCACGGACGATTATTCCCACATCGTTGCCCGACGTGTTGCCGATCACCACACGCTTTCCTTCCGCGCATCGCGCGTAAAACCTCGGAGATCCGCCGTTTCTGTTCACTCAGCCCGAGCACCATGCCGGCGCCACGCCTCGATCGGCGGCTGAGAATATCATCGCCGCCAGCGAACAATCCTCATCGAGCAGCAGGCATCGCAAGGCGAACACCATTGCTCGTGGATCGCCCAGCCACCATAAGGTGTAAGCGATCACGGCCAATGGCTGTATGCAGTACGGCACCGGTGAGGCTTCCGCGATATCGAGCAACATACCGATGCCGGCATGGCAACGCTCCTTATCCGGCATCATGCCTTCATCCTCGAATGCGCAGGTCAGCAGCTCGCCCATTCGTGTTCTCGTACGTGCCAGATGCGGTCGCGCCGCGAATTCCATGAGCCATGACTTGGGGCAACGGCTTTCATCAATAACCAACGAGAGAATCAGCGCATCACGAATCGATAAGGTCTCGCGCATGCCCACCGCAAACGCGGCCATCGTCTCTCGGCCTAGGTCGGTGTTCCCGGCATCGAGACAAGACAGCCATTCGTCCAATGGTTCGGCCACCCAGTCGGCATTAGCCTGTTGCGCGCCTCGAAGTCGGCGATCATTGCGAAATTCCTGTGATCTCGTCTCCAACTCGTCAAAGCCAAAGGGCTCCGTCTGCTCGGCGGCGTGCCGTTTGGCGTGTCGGCTCTTACGCGGCTTGTGCGGCGTGTTGTTGTTCATCATGTCCTCCTTGACTAACGGTGTGCAATCTATTGGTGTTGTGGTGCGCGCCGAGCCAGATAGCTCATGCGCCGAGGGGGTGTGTGCCCACTATGGCTGAAAACGCCGTATGACGCAGGAAAAAACGACCATTGTGGTTCTAGCTTCAAAACCCTTGATTCCCAACGTTCTTGTGTTCTTCAAACCCTGTGGATAAGTTATTAGGCATGTGCACAACTGCTAACAACCGCGAAATCATCGAGCCACGCATCATTCAGTTGGTGCGGGAACTGACTGCCGCCCCCGCCACCGACGAGGTTACCGACGCCCTGAAACCGGTGATGGAACAGGTTGTGGACCAAGCCGCCTCCTCCAGCGAAGGCGGCAAACGACTGCGTGCGCTGCTCGCATTGGACGCCTTCGATATTCTTGCCGGCGACGTGACGCCTGATCGGCGTGACGCCATGATCGACCTGGCCTGCGCCATTGAAGTGTTTCAGACGGCCGCACTGGTGCATGACGACATCATTGACGAATCCGATCTGCGCCGGGGCAGGCCTTCCGCACATCGTGCCTTGGAACAGGCCGTACACAGCGGTGCCATAGGCCGTGGCTTGGGCCTGATGCTCGGCGACATTCTGGCCACTGCCTGCATTGAAATCACACGCCGGTCCGCCAGCCGTCTTCCCAACACCGATGCCCTGAACGAGGCGTTTCTTACCATGCAGCGTGAGGTGGAAATCGGCCAGGTACTGGACTTGGCCGTCGAGATGACCCCACTGTCTAATCCCGAAGCTCTGGCGAACGCCTCATTGAACGTATTCCGCTGGAAGACAGCCAGTTACACCACCATCGCTCCACTGCTGCTTGCACTGCTGGCCGCAGGAGAGAGCCCGGATCAGGCCAGGCATTGCGCGTTGGCCGTCGGCCGGCCGCTCGGACTGGCGTTCCAACTGGCGGATGACCTGTTGGATGTCGTCGGATCAAGCCGCAATACCGGAAAACCAGTTGGCGGAGACATCCGAGAAGGCAAACGCACAGTGCTGTTGGCTGATGCTCTGTCTGCGGCAGATACGGCGGATAAGGCCGATCTGATTGCCATCTTCGAAGAAGATTGTCGCAATGACAACCAGGTGGCCCGCACCATTGAACTGTTCACGTCGACCGGTGCTCTTGATCGATCCCGCGAGCGCATCGCTGCCCTATGGGGTGAGTCCCGTAAGGCGATTGCCGGTCTTGAGCTGAATTCCGAAGCGCAACGCCGTCTGACCGAGGCTTGTGCGCGATTCGTCCCCGAATCCTTGCGATAGTCCACAATGCGAGCCGCCGGACCATGAGACCATAAACACCGGTGAAAACCCGTGAAAGCTATGCGCTGATGCTCCGGCCGCGTAACCGGGGCCATGTACACTGAACATGTTCAGTCGTGATTAAAGGAACCGTACGATACAACATGAGTGAGAACGAGCCCGCACAGATGATTGAGGGACGCTACCGCATCGTGCGCAATATCGCCGAGGGTGGTATGGCCACCGTGTATGAGGCCATCGATGAGCGTCTGGGGCGCACCGTGGCGATTAAGGTCATGCACACACAACTCGCCAAAGGCCCGCATCGGGAGCAGTTCGTCGAACGGTTCCGCCGCGAAGCCAATTCGGCCGCGTCCATCGCCAACCCGCACATCGTTCAGGTGTATGACACCGGCGAGTTCAATGGACTTGATTTTCTGGTCATGGAATATGTGCATGGCGTCAATCTGCGGCATGAGATGAACGCCCAAGGCACATTCTCCGTGCGTGAGACACTGCGCGTGGTCGCGGAAACGCTGGATGGTCTGGCTTCCGCGCATCGCGCCGGCGTGGTCCACCGTGACATCAAGCCCGAGAACATTTTGATCAATGATCGCGGCCATGTGCAGATCACTGATTTCGGTCTGGCCAAGGCCGCCAGCCAAGCCACATTGAGCTCCACCGGCATGCTATTGGGCACCGCCGCTTATCTGGCTCCCGAAATGATCGAGAACAATCAGGCCACCGCGCAAGGCGACCTGTATTCCGTGGGCATCATGGCATGGGAGATGCTGACCGGCAAAGTGCCGTTCGATTCGGATAATCCGGTGACGCTTGTCTTCAAGCATGTTCATGAGGACGTGCCGTCCGTGGCCACGGTCTGTCAGGGCATTGATCCGTCCGTGGCGGCGTTCATCGCCCATCTGACCGCGCGTCAGGTGGATGTCCGCCCCACCGATGGCGCGGCAGCAGCTGAGGAATTGAGCCAGTTGGCCGCCAAATTGCCGCTGGAGGCGTGGCAATACCGTTTGCATGCCGAACCCATTGGAGGTGATCATACCGATGCCACCGCTGCAGCGCTGGTAGGCAATATCGCCGAGCAGGCCCCGCTGACCGGCGTACCTGCCGGTGCAGCAACGTTCGAGCCGTCCGTACCGGCGTTTTTGGCCGATGATGTCGCAAGCAATACCGCCGATACCGGTGGCGCCGCAGACGTCAATCCTCCGGCTCCTCCGGTCGCCCCCACCACGGCACTTGATTCGTCGACGCCAGCCGATGCTTCGGCTCCCCATAAGACGCAAATCATGGCACAGTCCGGCAGCGAGACACAAGTGCTGCCTCAGGCCGGCGATGCCTTCACCCGAGCGCCTGCCCTTTCCGATGAGCCGGACGTCGCTTCCAATGGCACCGGGCCAAAGAAGCAGCGCAGCAAAAACCGCTTCATCGTACTGGTGATCGTGCTGGTACTGGCTGCAATCGGCGGAACCGCCGGCTGGTGGTGGTTTGCCGGACCGGGCAGCTATTGGAGTGTGCCCAAGCCGGATGACGTGACCTGCGATGCGAATGCAGGCACCGAATGTTCGCTGACCGGCGCGGATTGGGCCACGTATGAAAGCACGTTGAAGGCTTTCGGCATCCCCTACAAGACGCACGAGGAATACAGCGACGACGTGGCGGAAGGCAAGATCATCTCTTCTTCCGTGAACAAGACCAAGGCCGTTGTGAACAGCCACATAAGCAAGCGAGCCAATCAGGAGCTTACGGTGGTGGTGTCCAAGGGCGTACGGATGGCCACCATCCCGAAGGATATTCTCGACGCGAATTCGGCCAATGGCAAGAATCCGTTGAACGCGCTCAAGAAAGCTGGCTTCGATAATGTCAAGCATGACGAGTCGAAGGATGAGTATTCGATGGACACGCCGCAGGGTGTGGCGTTGACGATTTCCCCTGATCCCGGTACCACGGCCAAGCACAACGATGAGGTGACGATTACTTTGAGCAAGGGACCGATGCCGGTGACCATGCCTGACATCGTCGGTAAGACCCAGTATGAGATGCAAGCCGCGCTCGGCGAGTTGAAGCTCACGGCCAATGTCACCGAACAGTACGATGACAAGGTCGAGGCTGGTCAAGTCATTTCCGCGTCTCAGGAAGCCGGAGCCCAGCTGAAGTGGGGAGATAGCGTGGACGTGGTGATTTCCAAGGGTCCGGAGATGGCGACGATACCGTCCGGCCTTGTCGGCAAACAGGAAAGCGCCGTGACCAAGACGCTTGAGAGTCTCGGGTTCAAGGTGAAAGCCGACAAGGTGCTCGGTGGCCTGTTCGGCACGGTACGTACCGTGAAAAGCGGCGATACGGACCTCTCCAACGGCGGCAAGACTCGCTTGCGCGACGCCAACGGCAACCCCACCGTCATCACCCTCACCATCGTGTGAGAGTAATCGACTGGCTCCCCTCGCTGAGGGGAGCCAACACACATTATTCGGCTTCTTCGGCGGCCTGCTGGGCCTTGAGCTCGGCCTTGACCTTCTGGGCGTATTCGTTCACGAATTCCTGACCGCTCATTTTCTGGATTGCGGCGGAAACACGATCGGTCAGCGAGCGCAAATCATCATGTGTAATCTCATCGACCGGCTTCTTCGCAACCTCAATCGGCTTACCATACAGCACCTTGGTCTTGCCCTTCTTGGGAATCGACGTGCCAATCGGCTGCAGCTTGTCCGAGCCGATGATGGCGGTCGGCACAATCGGGCAACCGGTCTCGAGCGCAAGTCGTGCGGCACCGGTGTGTCCCTTGTACAGTCGACCGTCCGGGCTGCGCGTGCCTTCAATGTGGATACCGAACAGGTGCCCATCCTCGATAATCTCGCGTGCGTGCTCGAGTGCGCCAAGCGACTTGCTGCCACCGGAACGATCAACCGGGAACACGCCCACGGACGTGAACCACCACTTCTTGAACTTGCCCTTCAATCCCTTGCCCTCGAAGTATTCGGCTTTGCCCATGAAGTGCACCATGCGCGGGCAGGTAATCGGAATCAAAGCATCATCAATCACCGCCAGATGGTTGGCTGCGATAATCGCGCCACCCTCTCGAGGCACGTTATTCAGTCCGCTGACAGCAGGGCTCAAACGATGACGAGCAATAGGGCCGAGACCTTTGACGAAGAACCAGTAGAGCACTTGGCATTCCTCCCGCAGACGAACTAGCCATTGGCCGGTCGCCTGATTAGAGTGACAGTTATGACTGAGAACCAGAATAGCAATGCCGACGGAAAGCGGCCAACCCCCACGCCGGGCAACGGACAGGATTACGGCATTTCGCCCCGGACGCCCGGAGACGGCGACGACGGGTCGCATGGCACGAACGATCTGGATTCGGCGTGGGCCGCATTCGAAGCCGAACATCAGGCCGACCTGCACGACGTGGCTTCCTCGCGCCAGGCCAGAAAGTTCGAGAAGCAGGCCAAAAAACGCGAGAAGGAGGCCCTGCTTTCCGTGAACGATCTGGACATCGGATCGTTCACCGATGACGTCCGTCCCGGCCGCGGTGGCAGACGTTCTGGCCCGCGCGATTTCACCGGTTCCAGCTGGCTGGACGTCGACAACGGCATGGACGCGCATGACGATGGCGGCTTCACTCCCCCGAACCCCGACCTCGGGCCGGTCAGGACGTCCACGATGCTGCTGGTGACGCTGCTCGTCGTCGGTCTCGTGGGCGAGATGGTGATGGTGCTCGTTCCCGGTTTGAATTCGATTCCGCTATTGGGCCCGTTGCTCAACATCCTCTTCGGATTGGGCGTCCTTCTCGGCTTGGGTGGTCTGGTGGCGGGAATCCTCAACCGCAAAGACCACCCAGGGAACCGGGGCGGATACTACGACGACGGCGCACGGGTCTAACGCTTGGACTGGGCGGTTTCGATCCACTTGTTGAACAGGGCTTCAGCCTTGCCGGAGTCGACAGCATCCTCGGCCAGTTTGTAGGCCTCGGCGAAGCGCTCGGCCAGTGTGCCGTTGCCGACCAGATTGCCGTCAGCCACGATGGCGGAGGCAGCGTTCAGCAGCGCGGTGGTGCGGGAAGGAACGTCCTTGGCGGCCAGGAATTCCCTGAATGCGTTGGCGTTCGTATCCGGCGTCCCACCTTTGAGTTGCCCGACGGTGATGGCTTCCAAACCCAGATCCACGGTGGGGTCGAACTCGGATTCGTCGACCCTGCCGTCACGAATCTCCCATACGCTCACCGGGCCGGTGGGAGCGAGCTCATCCATACCCTCATGCGAGGTGTAGACCAGACCTGACTGGCCGCGGCTGGCATACACGGCGGCCATGATCGGACTCATCGACCGGTCGGCGCATCCGACGGCCACATGTGCGGGATTGGCCGGATTGGTCAGCGGCCCCAAAACGTTGAACACGCACGGGATGCCCAACGCGGAGCGGATCGGGCCCACGAAACGCATGGCCGGGTGGAAGGTGCGGGCGAATGCGAAGGTGATACCCACCTCGTCGCCGACTTCCGCGACCGCCTCGGGCTTCAGATCCAACGGCAGTCCGAGGTCCTCGAGCACGTCGGCGGCACCGCACTTCGAAGACGCCGCGCGGTTGCCGTGCTTGACGATTGTCACGCCGGCGGCTGCAGCGGCCACGGAACCCATGGTGGACAGGTTCACGGTGGCGAATCCGTCTCCGCCGGTGCCCACGATGTCGGTGCTCTCACCGGACACGTGCAGCGGCACGGCATGGCGAACCATGGCTTTGGCGGCACCGCGAACCTCCTCGGCGGTCAGACCCAGCTGCTCCTGCATGGCGAGCGCAGCACCGACGGCGGCGGGGTCCGCGTTGCCCTGCATCAGATCGTCCACAAACCACTCCGATTCCCCGGCTGTGAGATGGTCTCCCCCGACCAGCTTGGTGAGAATCGACTTCCATGTGATATCGGCCATGATGCCCTCCTCGACGCTTCCGGGCGCCCGTGTCATTGTCATTGTGCCGCCAATTGTAACGGCTCGGCGCTCCCTCATGTGTTCCCGTCCGTATCACGAACATCCATCGGCCGGCACCTCGCACCGTGTGCGCCCGGGCGGGCTACGGCAAACGTCGGGAACGCTTGGCGCCGATCGATGTATGATGTGTGCGTTGCTGCCCGTCTTCAAGAAGGATTCATCTATGAAGAACGTATTATGTTTCGGCGACTCCAACACCTTCGGCACCGATCCCGCGGATCCCGGAACCAGGCACCCTCTCGACGTGCGATGGCCGGGGCGTCTGGCCTCGCTGTTGGGGGATGGATGGCATGTCATCGAAGAGGGTATGAGCGGTCGCACCTCCGTGTTCGACAACCCTTTGGAGCCGCATCGTTCCGGTATGGAGGCACTTCCGATCGTATTGCAATCGCACTGTCCGCTCGATTACGCGATTGTGATGCTGGGTACCAATGACCTCAAAGAGATGTTCAATGCATCATCGCGCATCGTCGCGGCAGGCGCCGAAATGGTCGCACGCACGATTCGCGATTACGACTATGCGGGTTGCGGGCCGGCGCCGAGAATCCTTCTCGTCTCCCCCATCCACATCAAACCCGGAGTTCCCTATGCCAGTTTCGCGCAGAGCGCCGTCGAACGCTCGCACGAACTGTCTCGCTGGTACCGCAAGGCCGCCGAACGTAATGGGTGGCTGTTCCTCGACGCCGCGACGGTCGCCGAACCCAGCGATCTCGATAAACTGCACATGAATCCGGAAGGCCACGCGAGACTCGCCGATGCAATCGCCGGGATACTGTTGGCGGACGCCGCCAGATAATGCAGGACCATCATACCGATCGTGAATAACGCCGGGGCCGGCACCCATATCATTGGGCGCCGGCCCCGGCGTATATCCGTTCGGTCGTCGAACCATCGGATGGTCAATGCCGATTCATCGTCACCGTCACGCTTCGTTCTGGCCGTGGCACATCTTGTACTTGCGGCCGGAACCGCACGGGCACGGGGCGTTCTTGCCGGTGCCAGGGAAGGTGCGGCCGTCGGCCCATGGCGTCTTGAGCTCTTCGCTCTTCGGACGCTTGGAAACCGGAACCTTGCCTTCGGCGTGGCTGACCGGAGCCGGGCCGGCAACAGGCAGCGTGGACTCGCCGGCCTCGGAGGCGGCTGCGGATTCGGCAATCGCCTGCTTGGCGTCCGTATCCTCGTCCTCTTCTTCGACTTCGCCCTCGGCGGCCTCGACCACGGATTCGCCGTTCTCGTCGGGGCCGGAGGCCACGGCGATGGTGTCGGCGCTTTCGGCGGTCTCCTCGACCTCGTCAACGGCATCGTCGGTGGTGGCGACCTGCTTGATGTCGATGTGGAACAGCAGCTGGACGGTCTCCTCCTTGATGGCCTCGATCATGGAGTTGTACATCTGGTAGCCTTCGCGCTGGTATTCGACCAGCGGGTCGCGCTGGCCCATGCCACGCAGGCCGATGCCGTCCTTGAGGTAATCCATCTCGTAAAGGTGCTCGCGCCACTTGCGGTCGAGCACGGCGAGCACCACGCGACGTTCGAGATCGCGCAAGCCGGTCTCGCCGATGGTCTCCTCCATTTCGCCGTACTGCTGCCTGGCGTCCTCGACGATCAGGTCGCGCACGGCCTCGACGGCCTTCGCACCCTTGAGGCCGCCGACGATCTTCCTGACCTCGTCTTCGTCGACCTTGGTGGGAATCACGGTGTTGAGCGCCTTGAACAGGCCCTCCCAATCCCAGTCCTTCGGTTTCTCGGATCCCTTGTTGGCACCCTTGATGTAGGACTCGACGGTGTCGGAAATGAAACGCAGGATGTCCTTGTGGATGTCTTCGCCCTTGAGCACGGCCTGGCGCTCGGAGTAGATGACCGTGCGCTGCTTGTTCATCACGTCGTCATACTTCAACACGTTCTTGCGAATCTCATAGTTACGGGATTCGACGGCCTTCTGCGCGGTGCGCACGCCCTTGGTGACGGACTTGGCCTCGATCGGTTGGCCTTCCTCCATGCCCCTGGCCATGACCTGGGCCACCAGCTGGGTGTTGAACAGACGCATCAGGTCATCTTCCAGCGACAGGTAGAAGCGGGATTCACCCGGGTCGCCCTGGCGGCCGGAACGACCGCGCAACTGGTTGTCGATTCGACGGGACTCGTGGCGTTCGGTGCCGAGCACATACAGGCCGCCCAGTTCCTTGACCTCCTCATGCTCGTCCTTGACCTGGGCCTTGATCTCGTTCAGGGTGCCCGGCCAACGCTTCTCATACTCCTCCGGGGTGTCCTCCGGAGAGTAGCCCTCGGACTTCAGTTTGGCGTCGGCAAGGAACTCGACGTTGCCGCCGAGCATGATGTCGGTACCACGGCCGGCCATGTTGGTGGCCACGGTGACGGCGCCCTTGCGGCCGGCGACGGCGACCACGGCGGCTTCCTTCTCGTGCTGCTTGGCGTTCAGGACCTGGTGCGGGATCTTCGCCACGTCGAGCAGGGCGGAGACCACTTCGGAGCTTTCCACGGAGGCGGTGCCGAGCAGCACCGGCTGGCCCTCGGCGTGACGCTTGGCCACGTCCTTGACGATGGCGGCCAGCTTCTCCTTCTTGGTGCGGTAGATGAGGTCGTCCTGGTCCTTGCGGATCATCGGCTTGTTGGTCTTGATCGGCAGCACGCCCAGCTTGTAGGTGTTCATGAACTCGGCGGCCTCGGTTTCGGCCGTACCGGTCATGCCCGCGAGCTTGTCGTACATACGGAAGTAGTTCTGCAGGGTGATGGTGGCGAAGGTCTGGTTCTCGGCCTTGACCTCCACGCCTTCCTTGGCTTCGATGGCCTGGTGCAGGCCCTCGTTGTAGCGGCGGCCCGGCAGGATACGGCCGGTGTGCTCGTCGACGATGAGCACCTCGCCTTGGGTGACGACGTAGTCCTTGTCACGCAGGAACAGTTCCTTGGCCTTGATGGCGTTGTTGAGGTAGCCGATCAGGGCGGTGTTGGCCGGCTCATACAGGTTGTCGATGCCGAGGAAGTCCTCGACCTTGGTGATGCCCGGGTCCAGGATGCCGACGACCTTCTTCTTCTCGTCGACGTCGTAGTCCTCGTCGCGGGTGAGCTTCAGCACCAGCTTGGCGAACTGACGGTACCAGCGGGTCACGTCGCCTTCGGCCGGGCCGGAGATGATAAGCGGGGTACGGGCCTCGTCGATGAGGATGGAATCGACCTCATCGACGATGGCGTAGTGGTGGCCGCGTTGCACGAGGTCGGCCTTCTCCCAGGCCATGTTGTCACGCAGGTAGTCGAAGCCGAACTCGTTGTTGGTGCCATAGGTGATGTCGGCGTTGTACTGCTTGCGGCGCTCCGGCGGCTTCTGCTCGGTGATGATGCAGCCGACGTTCATGCCGAGGAAACGGTAGATACGGCCCATCAGCTCGCTCTGGTAGCTGGCAAGGTAGTCGTTGACGGTGACCACGTGCACGCCCTTGCCTTCGAGGGCGTTCAGATAGGTGGGCAGGGTGGCGACCAGGGTCTTGCCTTCACCGGTCTTCATTTCGGCGATGTTGCCCCAGTGTAGGGCGGCACCGCCCATGAGCTGCACGTCGAAGTGACGCTGGCCAAGGGTGCGCTTGGAAACCTCGCGCACGGTGGCGAACGCCTCGGGCATGATCTCGTCCAGGCTCTTGCCGTTTTCGATCTCCTGCTTGAACTTCGGGGTTTGGGCCTTCAGATCCTCGTCAGAGAGGGCGGAGATCTCATCCTCCAGAGCGTTCACGGCCTTGGCCACGTTCTCCAGCTTCTTGAGCTGGTGGCCTTCACCCATTCGCAGGGCTTTGTCAACAATATCGACCACTGGGTTCTCCCTTGACTGATAAGTGGTGGTGTCCGCGTACCAGAATAGCGCCTCGCACCGTCAGCAGTCGATTTTTTCGACCTTCTTACGAAAAAATGGACCGCCTCCATATTGGAAGCGGTCCATGCGGTATCAGCTGATCGTGTCAGCAGGCCTTACCTTCAGGCCTTCTTGACATTCTCCGGAGTATCGATTTCGAACACGCCGTAGCTCCAACCGTGACGGTGGTAGACGACGGACGGGCGTCCGGTCTCCTTGTTCACGAACAGGAAGAAGTCGTGTCCGATCAGTTCCATCTCGTACAGCGCCTCGTCGATGCTCATAGGCTCGGCGATGTGCAGCTTGCGACGGATGACAATCGGCGTATCCCCAACCTGGACCTCCACGGATTCGCCAGGGCCAAGATCGGAGGCGACCGCAGCCTGCGGGCTGTTGTTCGGCTCTTCCTCCGACTCCTCCGGCTCGGTCTCCGGGGCGATAACACCCAGATCCACCGGGACCGGGTTCGCGTAACCACGACGGTGATCCTTGCGACGGTCACGAGTACGACGCAGACGCAGCGTCAACTTATCCAGCGCCATGTCCAGCGCGCTGAATTCATCGGTGCTGGAAGCCTCCGCACGCACCACGGTACGTCCGGCGATAACGGTGATTTCCACGCGCTTGGCGGTATCGGCCTGACGCGGGTTGCCCTCATGGGTCAGCACAATCTGCGCGCGCTGAGCATCCGGGGCGATAGCGGTCACACGATTCATCTTGGTCTCGACCACATCACGGAACCTTTGCTTGACCTGCGTGTGGCGTCCGGTAACGACGATTTCCATGTTGACCTCCTCTAACTCAAGCGGTGTAACCCGCTATATGTGTTCCGAACGGCATCATCACCGACCGGGTATGTTTCATTGTAGACGAACAATGGGTGAACGGCCGGAAACTCGCCCAGAGAATATATGTTTGTCTCCGGGCTTTTCTCTGCAATGAAACGATGTATATACTGGGCTTTTGGCAGCAGTCTCCTATAAGAAGATTTGATACCGGTTTATCAGGCTGGCTTGTTTGTTCGTCATGGTAAATACTGCAATGGATAGGCAGCGTTTTCTTGCTCTTTCTCGCACATACCAAGCTCTTACAGATTTGATTCGTCTCCATACGACACGCCCGACACGCCCCATCCGATATTCGGCGCGTCGTTCACGAATCGCCCAACTATGGAGAAAACAGGATAACCGGGCAACGTCATGGCCTCACCGCAGGGCGGGATGCCGCCTTTTCCGCACCTTATGTATAATTGCAAGCTTGAGACCTCTTGATGGCCGCGGCCGTGATCTTCATTGGGATCGGCTGAGGAACTTCCGGGCTCCATAGAGCACGATGGCGGATAACGTCCGCCCAGGGTGACCTGAGAGATAGCGCAACAGAGAACAGACCGCCCGTCCTCGACGGGTAAGGGTGAAACGGCGGTGTAAGAGACCACCGGGCCTCTGGTAACAGTAGGTCGCATGGCAAGCCTCATCGGGAGCAAGGCCAAGCAGATGGCGGTAAGGGCTGCTCGCCCGTGTCATCGGGTAGGCTGCTAGAGCCTGGCGGTAACGTCAGGTCGAGATGGATGGCCATCCGTGCTGCGCGTTCGCGCACGGCACGACAGAACCCGGGGTATGAGAGGTCTCATTTTTTTTTCTTGGCTACGCCAACAATTCGGCGGCGACTCGGCGGAGGGTTTCGGGGCTGTGTCCTTTGCGGCCGCCTGCGGACCAAAACCGACGCTGACGGACCTGATGATCGAGGCCATGGGTTTTGCGGGCTATCTGGCGGCCCAATTCCCATGCGGCATCTTCAAAGATGCCATTTTGCTCAGCTTCGCCACACACCTGTTCAGCCAGTTTGCGGTCCACGCCTTTGCGAGCAAGTTCCAGGACCGCACCACGACGGCCCATCATGCGACCGGCACAATAGCGTACGGCCGATTCGGCATAAGCGCGGTCGTCAATCAGTTGCACGCGAATCAGCCGTTCGATGACCTCGTCCACGATCGCCTCGCCGTACCCTTTGGCAAGCAATCGTTCGCGTAACGCGCCGGATGCACGCGGGGCCGCGTCCAGCAAACGCAAGGCAGCCTCGCGGCAAGCGTCCAAATCATTGGGATCTTCGACAACGGCAGCGCCTCTCCCCCGTCGAGAAAAACGTCCCGACGGTTTCGACTGAACACGCTGCTCGGCAATGGGCATGTCTTGCGACGCAACAGGATTGCGCCGCAAGAACGCTTCGGCACTAATCATGTTCAGGCCTTCGCCGTGCCGGCCTTGGCACGGGTCGTTTTGGCAGCAGACGCCGCTGCGGCCTTGCTGTCCTTGGCCACGTCGGCCGCAGCGGCCTCGCTGACGGCGGCCGCTGCTGCGGCTTCGCCATCTTCCGCGAACTGATCGGCGGAACCGATCAGACCGAACTCGGCCTTGACCTTGTTCTCAATCTCCTCGGTGATGGCCGGGTTGTCCTTAAGGAACTGACGGACCTTCTCTCGTCCCTGACCGAGCTGATCACCCTCATAGGTGAACCACGAACCGGACTTCTTGACCACGCCAACCTGCTGGGCCATGTCGATCACCGAGCCCTCACGGGAAATGCCTTCACCGTAGAGCATGTCGAATTCGGCGGACTTGAAAGGCGGGGCCATCTTGTTCTTGACCACCTTGACGCGCGTGCGGTTGCCCACCGCTTCGTCGCCGTTCTTCAAGGTCTGGATGCGGCGGATGTCGAGACGCACGGAGGCGTAGAACTTCAGAGCTTTACCACCGGTGGTGGTTTCAGGGTTGCCGAAGAACACGCCGATCTTCTCACGCAGCTGGTTGATGAAGATGGCGGTGGTGCCGGCCTGAGCCAACGCGCCGGTCATCTTGCGCAGCGCCTGACTCATGAGTCGGGCCTGCAAACCAACATGGCTGTCTCCCATTTCGCCTTCGATTTCGGCCTTCGGCACTAGGGCGGCGACCGAGTCGATGACAATGACGTCAAGTGCACCGGAGCGAATCAGCATGTCGGCGATTTCGAGGGCCTGCTCGCCGTTATCCGGCTGGGAGACGATGAGCGAGTCGGTGTCCACGCCGAGCTTGCGGGCGTAGGCCGGGTCGAGTGCGTGTTCGGCATCGATGTAGGCCGCCACGCCGCCCTTCTTCTGGGCATTGGCCACCACATGCAATGCGAGCGTGGTCTTACCGGATGATTCGGGGCCGTAGATCTCCACGATGCGGCCCTTGGGCAGGCCGCCGATGCCGAGCGCCATATCGAGGGCCAACGAACCGGTGGGAATCACCTCGACGTTCTGCTCGGGCTGGTCGCCCAGTCGCATTGCGGAACCTTTGCCAAAGCTCTTCTCGACCTGCGCCAGCGCGGTGTCCAGCGCCGCCTTGCGCTTGGGATCGAGCTCGTGCTTGTCCTCGGCTGCCGGGTCCTTGGCCGGCTTGGTCTCAAGTGCCATGATCTTCTCCTTGTCGAAGTCGTGTGCGAATCGGATGCCTCCACCGTATGACGGACATGCCATGCGAGGCAATCCAGACCAACCATTGTGGTTCCAGCTTGCCCAAGCTCGGCCGCCTGGCCTCCTTAAGCCCTACTGCGATAAGGCTTATGGCGGATGGCAAGCACCCTGTGCACACGTATGCGGCTTCTTGTCACTGTGGATAACTATAACCACACACACGAACATCTGTTCGAATTTGGCGTGCAACACGCCGAAATCGCCAATTTCACGATTCAGCGACTCCGTAATCCCGCAGTGTCAGACGGCGGGCATGGGCGGCGCGTTATGATCGTGGCCCCAACGCTTGGAGTCCGGAACCTCCATCTGGTCGCAGAGCACATTCCAGACCACGCGTGGCTCCTCCCCCGCGTCCAACGCCTCGACCACAGTCATATTCGCCAGTTTGGGCATCCGTTGATCACGCGACAGCGAACGACCGTAGGTCCGACCGAACACCTCTTCAAGTAATTCCCAGAATTCCCGTTCACGCATACACGCCAGTGTGCCACCACCCGCAGGACAGCAAAACCCGCATCGCCACAAGCGATACGGGTTCACAGCTAGACATAGACTACTGTACGCGGCTTCACACCGCCAACCGATCAGCCCTCGACCGAGTCGAGATAATCAGCCACCATGCGCAGCATGCGCGAAGTGGAGACTCCGAGCGCATCGGCGATGGAGCTCAGCAGTTCGGAGCTGGCTTCCTTCTGCCCACGTTCGACTTCGGAAAGGTAGCCCAGCGAAACGCCCGCCTTCTCGGAGACCTCACGCAACGTACGGCGATCGCGCGTGCGCAGTTCGCGCAGCACATGACCGATAGCACCACGCAGCGAAACCTCGCGAGGCTCCTCCTCAACCACCACGGGCTCGGCGGCGGCAGTCGGCTTGTACGACGGCGAATCCTCATCCCACATACGTTCACGAACGGCTTGACGCTGATCCTTGGCCTTCTTGGCGGCCTGCGCCTTGAGCACCTGCTGCTGGGCGAACATCACCGCACGGCGCTGGGCCGGAGTCAGTTCACGCATACGGGCGACACCCGGCTGCACAGCCATCGGCTTCTTGGCGGCCACATCCATCTGTTCGTTCACTCGGGTCATCGTTTCCATCGCCATCGCCCTTCCAAGGTCGGTTCAGTGTTTCCACTATGTACAACACGACGGTCCCGCGGTTTTATTCCTTAAAACTTGCTGTGAATAGACTCAAGTTTTGCAGAACGTGGAATACGGTGAGGCGACGAACCTCTTCGCGCATGCCGTCAAGATGGAGTTCGACGGCTTTGAGCACTTCGACATGGTCCGCGGTGAGGCTTGCGGGGATACGCAGGCCCACATACACCAGTCCAGCCGGCTTGTCACCGTCCGGACCGGGGCCGGCCACGCCGGTGGTGGAAAGGCCGATGATTCGGTCGCCGTATTCCGGCTGGCTGTATAGACGAGCGGTACCGATGGCCATCTGCCGGGCGACTTCGGGGCGTACGGCACCTTCTCGATCCAATAGGGCCTTGTCCACGTGCAGGATCGAGGCCTTGGCATTGATGTCGTAGGTGACAGCGGAGCCCAGCAACACGTTGGAGGCACCGGGAATACGCACGAACGCATCGGCGAGCAGGCCACCGGTCAGGGATTCAGCGCAGGAGATTTTCGTATTGTTCGCCTCGCAGATCTTGAGGATGCCGGCCGCGAGACTGTCGCACAATTCCTGCATTGGAATATCCGTCACTTCCGCTTCGGGGCGACGAACGTGTTGTACAGGTACACGGCACCCGAGTAGAGGCACAGGACCAATGCCACGTAGATGATGGCGTAGGTCAGGAAGTAGTAAGCGGTCATCCAGAACGGCGTGGCCTGTCCGTTACCCAATGACCAGAACGGCAGCAGCAGCATGGACAGACCCACGCACTGGAATACGGTCTTGAGCTTGCCGGGCCATGCGGCGGCGATGACCTTGCCGCCCGGACGCTCCATGACGAAGAAGCGCATAACGGTGATACCGATTTCGCGAATCAGGAACAGGATGGTCACCCACCAGCCGAGCTCGCCGAACGCGGAGCATACAATCATTGCGCCGCAAGTGAGCAGCTTGTCCGCGATCGGATCCATGAGCTTGCCCATTTCGGTGACCTGATTGTATTTGCGGGCCATCCAACCGTCGATCTTATCGGTGGACGCGGCGATGATGAACAGTACCGCGGCGACCCAGCGCATGGTCAGGTTGCTCTCACCCCAGGCGCCGGCGAGAATG
The DNA here is from genome assembly GCF_000269965.1 of Bifidobacterium longum subsp. infantis ATCC 15697 = JCM 1222 = DSM 20088. Lineage (NCBI taxonomy): Bacteria > Bacillati > Actinomycetota > Actinomycetes > Bifidobacteriales > Bifidobacteriaceae > Bifidobacterium > Bifidobacterium longum. The sequence goes on along the minus strand of NC_017219.1, from coordinate 1,117,561 downwards.
TCGAGTGTCAGGAAAATCACCACGAGTACGATGCGCGAGTAGGTGACCAGGTTCGGCGGCGCGTTCCATCCGTCGAACAGCGATGATTTGGGCGATGACTGCTTGTCCATTGTGTTCTCATCCATAGTGTTCACGTTACCCCCATACTCCTACCTTGAGTGAGTGGTGGCTGGATATTGACTGCTATTATTCGGGAATCAGGTTGCGTGCTGATGGCCGCGTGGCGGCGCTTCTCTCCCTCCGCCCCTTCGGGGACACCTCCCTCATCAGAGGAAGGTCGATGGGTGAATTACTCGCCGAGTTCGGGCTGTTGCGGGGCGGTGGCTTCAAGCGAGCTGGTTTCGCCTCGGATGAAGGCGAGCACCTGCGGCAGGTCCTGCGGCTGGACGAGCACTTCGCGGGCCTTCGAGCCTTCGGACGGCCCGACCACGCCACGCGATTCGAGCAGGTCCATGAGTCGGCCGGCCTTGGCGAAGCCGACCCTGAGCTTGCGCTGCAGCATCGAGGTGGAGCCGAATTGGCTGGTGACCACGAGTTCGGCGGCCTGCAGCAGCACGTCCATGTCGTCGCCGATCTGCTCGTCCGGCTCCATGCTGTCTTTCTTTTCGGCTTCCTTGGCCATCTGCTCGATGTCCTCACGATACTTCGGCTTGCGCTGGGTGCGCACGAACTCCACGGCCTTGCGAATCTCGGATTCGGACACCCACGAGCCCTGCACACGAATCGGCTTGGCGGAACCCATCGGCAGGAACAACGCATCGCCCTGGCCAATCAGGGTCTCGGCACCGACCGTGTCGAGAATAACTCGCGAATCGGTGGCGGACGAGGTGGCGAACGCCAGTCGGGATGGAATGTTGGCCTTGATCAGACCGGTGACCACGTCCACCGACGGACGCTGGGTGGCGAGCACCAGATGCACACCGGCGGCTCGTGCCAGCTGGGTGATGCGCTGGATGGAGCTTTCCACATCGTTCTTGGCCACCATCATAAGGTCGGCCATCTCGTCGACCACCACGAGGATGTACGGATAGGGGGCCACCTTGCGCTGGGAGCCGGCGGGCGCATGTACCTTGCCGGCGCGCACGGCCTCGTTGAAGTCCTTGACGTGGCGGAATCCGAAGAATTCGAGGTCGGAGTAGCGTGCATCCATCTCCTTGACCACCCATTCGAGGGCCTGTGCGGCTTTCTTCGGATCGGTGATGATCGGGGTCAGCAGGTGCGGGATGCCTGCGTAGGCGGACAGTTCCACGCGCTTGGGGTCCACCATGATCAGACGCACCTGTTCGGGCGTGGCACGCATGATGATCGAAGTGAGCATCGAGTTGATAAAACTCGACTTACCGGAACCGGTGGCACCTGCCACCAGCAGGTGCGGCATCTTGGTCAGGTCGGCGGTCACGAAGTGGCCTTCGACGTCCTTGCCGATGCCGGAGAGCATCGGGTTCGGGTCGCCCACGGCCTTGTCGGAGCGCAATACGTCGCCCAAGTGCACGATTTCGCGATCCTCGTTCGGGATTTCGATGCCGATGGCGGACTTGCCTGGAATCGGTGAAAGGATGCGCACATCCGAACTGGCCACCGCGTAGGCGATGTTGCGCTGCAGGTTGGTGACTTTCTCCACCTTGACGCCGGGGCCAAGCTCGACCTCATATTGGGTGACCGAAGGGCCACGCAGGAAGCCGACGACTTTGGCGTCCACGTTGAACTGTTCGAAGGTGGAAGTCAATGCCCGAATCACGCGATCGTTGGCCGGGGTACGCATCGCATGGGGCTGACCTTTGGTCAGCAGGTTCAGGTCGGGCAACTGATACGGCCTATTGGCATCGTCGTCGATGTCGCTGCCGGCATCGGCATTCGGCTGTCCGTCCGTATTGGGCACGCCCTGGCCGACTCCGCTGCCATCCGCATCGGCGCCTGCGTAGGCTCCGGTCGCGGCTGCCGCGGCCGCGGCACCGGCGGCTCCGACTGCTCCCATCGCCCCGGCTGCCCCCGCGAGCGCGACAGTACCGGCCTGGGCGGCACTGGGTGCCCACGGATCGTCTACCGCTCCCCCACCGGGCATGGCGACGGGCTGGCCACTGGTGATGACGCGGGTTCGGGAAGCGTCGCCATCATCCGCATCGGCAGCAGGCGCAGGGCTGGATAGGTGCGGACGACCGTCGTACGAAGACGATGCAATGGTTCGCGCACCGGTAATCTCGCCGGTCATCGGATCGACCACCGGGGTTTCGTCGGTGGCACCATGCTGGCTGGCGGCACGGTCGAACGGATCGTCGGCAGCATACTTGTCAAGGGTTTTGTCGTCTTCGGTCTTGGATTTGCGGCCGAACAGTCGTGCGAACAGGCTGGGCCGTGCATCGCCGGCCTGATCGTTGTCGTTGCCGTCGTCGTCGCCGTCATGCGAGGGAACACCGTCGGCAAAGGCGAGTGTGGTATCTCCCACACGGACCTCGTTGGGGAACTGGCTGGCGCTCCCATCCGTCTCCTGGCCCATCGGCACATACGGTTTGCGCTGGATCTTAGCGGCGATTTTGCGCGCATCCTCCGGCAAATCGGTGACGTGGGTGCCGGTAATCATCAGCAAGGAGAACAGGCCGACGACCACGAAAATGATGATGGCGAACACGTTGGAAAGGCCCCAGGCGAGCGGTGAGCCGAGGAAGAAGCCGAACAGGCCGCCGGCGGATTGCAGAATCGTGATGTCGAATCCGGTGTGGTCGGCGGCGATCGCCACGTCGATGATCGAACAGATCGACCACATGAGCAGCACCCAACCGGTGACCACACGCGGGTTATTGGACCCTTTACCGGAATTGCGCATGAGTCGGAAGGCCACGGCGGCGAGCAACACCGGCAGCACGACGCTCATCAGACCAAGCACACCGGCCGCGATGGCGTGAAGCAGCTGGCCGAATGGACCGCTGACACGGAACCATTCGGACGCGCAGAACAGTACGGCGAGCACGAGCAGCAGGAAGCACAAACCGTCACGACGGTAGGCTGGGTCGTATTCGCCGACGCCGGTGACGGCGCGTACGCCGGAGCCGAACGCGCGCGGAATCGCGAGCAGGATCTTCTTCCACAACGGCTCAGGTTCGAGGTCAAGCTCGGGCTGGACCTTGGTTTCGCCATCATGGGTAGACCCATTGTCTTTGGATTTACGGGGTTTGGTGCTGTTGGAGGATGCTGTTCGTGCCATATCGGGTCTGATTCTACTAGTACGGGGGTGCATGGTTGGTGACGACACCGTGACGATATGGTCGATTGACGAATCCCGACAGCCGATTCGCCGCGGTTCGTCCGAGTCGATTCCCCGCTGGAGCGCGAATATGCCTTATCATGGGTTGCATGACACCCGCAGAGCGTGCGAGCGCAGTCGCATTTGCACTCAAGAACTGCGCACTGGAAGCGATGACGCCGGGCGAGGCAACGATGCGCGCCGCGGTTGCCTACGAACGTGGCTTGGAGCCCGTGACCCATCTCATCGACGTGGCGGACGAGCAGACCGCCATGCGTCTGCGCGCCGCCGCCGACCCTGCCGGAAAGGATCGTCTGGCTGCCGGCAGTCTGGATGATCATGCCACGGATCGCGCGGATGCGGTGTTCGCACGTACCGTATTGTTGGCGGAACGTCGATGGAATCCGTCTGGCGACTTGGATGAGTTGACCGCCATTCATAAGGGGCTGTTCGAAGGCGTGTTTGAGGATGCGGGCAAGTTGCGTACCTCAAACACCACACGCGAGGTGACGAACGACCGGGCTCGGGCCGCGAATCCTGAGGCGTTCTTCCCGGCTGGGCTCATTGAGACCGGCGCGCACAACATCGCGATGGAGTTGGCGGACAAGCGCAACCTGCATGCGTTGGATCGCGACGTGTTCGTTCACGCGTTTGCTTCTATTTATGATGAGCTCGGTTATCTGCATCCGTTCCGTGGCGGCAATGCGATGGTGCTGCGTATATTCGGTTCACGCTTGGCACATGACGCCGGCTGGGATCTCGACTGGGGCTCAGTGACGCGCGAAGAGTATCGCTCCGCCAAGCACTCGGCATATCGGGGCGACACGTCTGCACTGGAGACGATGTTCGACGCGATACTACGCCCGGCGAATCCGACGCGCGTGTTCTTGATCGCCGGCTGGAATCAGGGGCCTGCACACTGATTGCGGGTGATTGCATCGGCCTTTGGCTGATTCCTACGCCGTGATATCCCCCAGATGATGCTGGGTGTATTCGTCGGCTCGGGCGTCGATCGAGTCGTAGTCGCCGGCGTCGGCGTGCGCGATAATGGCCATCGCGTTGTCGACCAGTTTCGGGTTCAGGGCCTGCAGCCAGTGGATGCGCGGGTCACGGCCGAACCATCCCATCTGTTTGCGGGCGAGTCGCTTGGTTTTCTGTGCGATGTCCGCGAAGGCGTCGTTCACATCCCAGATGCCGTCCAGCAGGTCGATGATCTGCTGATAGCCGAGCGCGCGTACGGCGGTGGCACCCAGATGCGGGCGCAGCCGTTCGACTTCTTCGATGAACCCATCGTCATACATCTGCTTGGTGCGCAAATCGATGCGATGGTCCAAATCCGGGCGATCCAGGTCGAGTCCGATCTGCACGGACGGAATCACGTACCGGTAGCGCGGCAGACTGGCCGAATACGGTTTGCCGGTAAGCTCGATGACTTCCAGCGCACGGATGGTGCGGCGTGGATTGCGCGGGTCCATGCGCGCGGCGGCCTCGGGGTCTTTGGCCCGCAGCTCGTCGAACAAAGCACCGGCACCCTCGGTTTTCTCGCGTTCCTCAAGACGTGTGCGCACGTCGGGATCGGTGCCGGGGAAGGTGATGTCATCGATGGCCGCTCTGGCGTACAAGCCGGAGCCGCCGACGAGAATCGGCCGGATGCCACGTGATTGCAGGTCGGCGATGGTCTCGCGCGCAAGCTGCTGGAATCGGGCCACGCTCATCGTGTCTTCGGGGTCGATGATGTCGATGAGATGGTGCGACACGACCGCCTGTTCTTCGGCGGTGGGTTTGGCGGTGCCGATATCCATGCCACGGTACATCTGGTAGGCGTCCGCGTTCACGATTTCGGCCCGCTCCCCCGCTTCGGCCAGACGCCGGGCGATGGCGATGCCCAACCCCGTCTTGCCTGACGCGGTGGGACCGACGATGGAGACGACTCGTTGCGTCATATACGCCCCCTCAGTGCCGCACGGAATAGGTCTGTCCAGCGGCCACATCGGGGTCGGCAAGCAGATTATGGCGGCCAGCGTGTGTGACGGTGACCGTGACGAAATCGCCGATTTCAGGTACCGGTTCGCCTTCAGGCACGCCGATGTGCACCAGCACGCCAGTTTTCTCGCGGCCGGTGACACGGTGGGTGTCGGTGTCCTTCTTGCCGAGTTTGCCGGTGATCATCACTTCGACGTCGCGGCCCTCGAATGTGGCGAGGTTCTCTTCGGTGATCTGCTCCTGCAACGCCACCAGTCGGTCGAACCGGTCCTGCACCACGTCGCGCGGAATCTGTTCCATTGCGGCGGCCGGCGTGCCGGGGCGTGGCGAGTAGATGAACGTGAACGCCGAGGAGAAGCGCGCCTGGCGCACCACGTCCATGGTCTGCTGGAAGTCCTCCTCGGTTTCGCCGGGGAATCCGACGATGATATCGGTGGAAATCTGTGCGTCGGGCATGGCCTCGCGGATGCGGCCCAAGATATCGAGGAACTTGGCGGACCTGTAGGAGCGGCGCATCGCGCGCAGGATGCGGTCGGAACCGGACTGCAGCGGGAAGTGCAGTTGATGCATGATATTCGGCGTTTCGGCCATGGCTGCAATCACATCATCGGTGAAGGCGGCCGGGTGCGGCGAAGTGAAGCGCACACGTTCGAGACCGTCGATGGTTCCGCAGGCACGCAACAGCTTGCTGAAAGCGTATCGATCGCCGATGCCATAACCAAACGAGTTCACGTTCTGGCCGAGAAGCGTGACCTCCTTGGCGCCGCCGGCCACGCATTGGCGGATCTCATCAAGAATGTCACCGGGGCGGCGGTCCTTTTCCTTGCCTCGCGTGGTGGGCACGATGCAGAACGTGCAGGTGTTATTGCAGCCCACGGAAATCGCCACCCACGAGCTGATGCGGGAGGCGCGGGCGGCGGGAAGCTGGCTCGGGAACTGCCGCAATTGTTCAGTGACCTGGACCTGCGCCTTGCCGGTCGCACGATTCTGATCCAATAGCTTGGGCAGATCTTCGATGTTCTTGGTACCGAACACCGCGGAAACCCATGGCGCAGTATCCGCGATCTTCTTGCGGTCAAGCTGGGCCATGCAGCCGCCAACGGCGATCTGCAGGTTCGGCCGAACCAGTTTGACGCGATTGAATCGGCCAATGGTGCCATACATGCGTTCGGCTGCGTTCTCGCGTACCGCACAGGTATTGAGCACCAGCAGATCGAGGTCATTGTCATTGATCTGGTCCTCGGTTGCAGGCACGTAGCCATTGGCCTCCAGCACGCCGGCGATGCGCTCGGAATCGTGCACGTTCATCTGGCAGCCGAGCGTGTGGATATGGAATACGCCCTTTCCACGCTCCCCCAGCAAGCTATCGGTTCCATCGGCTGCAATCGAGGCACGCTCCGCCTCGGTCATCATGTCTTCATTCATAACGACCGATTCTATCGGCGGGGTTCGTCATGCTCCGGTCACGTATGCCATTGGTTGTCACGATGTCAAATTATGGGTTCTTGGAAAGATTCCCCGCTAACATCCAGATTGGCTGGAATCCACCGAGTATATTGGTGGACGTGATACTTGACCGACATAGCCGACTCAAAACCTCCGATCTGCAAGCCCGTCTCAAAGCGTTGGACCTTCCGGGAGGCACCTTTACTCCCGAACAGGTCGTTAAATTCGTTGACCTCATGCAGGTGTATGAAGGCGCGATGTACGAGATCAGCACCAAGCTGGAGATTCTCGACGACGAGTTCCAGGTGCGGTTCAGCCATGACCCTATACATCATATGGAACGCCGTTTGAAGTCGGTGAGTTCGATCATTGGCAAGCTGGAGCGCAAGGATCTGCCAATCAGTGTCAATTCGATTAAGGACAATCTGTTCGATGTGGCCGGCATCCGCGTGATCTGTAATTACCGCGACGACGTGTATTCCGTGTCCAACTATCTGTCGTCGCAGTCCGATATTCAGGTGCTGCGCGTCAAGGACTACATCAAGAACCCGAAACAGAACGGGTATCGTTCATTGCACGTAATCTACGCGGTGCCCGTGTTTCTCTCCTCGGGCGCGCATTACACGCCGGTGGAGGTGCAGTTCCGTACCATCGCCATGGATTATTGGGCGTCGCTGGAGCATGCGCTGCGCTACAAGACCGATTTGCCGGACAACAAGCTCAGCGAGCATTCACAGACACTGCTCGACTGCGCCCGTTCGCTGCAGAACGTCGAAGTGCAAATGCAGAACATCCACCGCGACATCAACGGCGCGCCGCAAGTGGGTGAAGCGCCTAAGACCTCGGACTGAGGTGCTATGGAATCGGCCTGCGGCCGATTCATTCACCGTTGCAGCCACTTCGGCAGCCTGGCCGGCGCTTGGGCCAGCAGGGTGCCGAGGAAGATGAGGGCGCAGCCGAGGTTGCCGCGCGGGGTCATCACTTCACCGAGAAGCAACGCACCGCCTACCGCCGAGAAGAACGATTCGAGGCTCATCAGCAGGCTGGCTCGCGTCGGTGGCACCCATTGCTGGCCGACCACCTGCAAGGTGTACGCGATGCCCACCGAGCCGATGCCGGCGTACAGAATCGGAATCCAGGAATGGGCAGCGCCGGCCCAGTCGACCGAGCCTTCGATCAGCGAACCCGCCCAGCTCAGCACGGCGGTGGTGCAGAACTGGCCGAATGAAAGCTTGATGGCGTCCATGGTGCCGCCCAAAGTATCGATCACCAGAATATGCACGGCGAACAGCACGGCCGTGAACACGAGCAGGATATCCGCCAGGCCGATCGAACCGAAACCATCGGTGATGCACAGCAGATAGAAGCCGGCGATGGACAGCGCCACGGCCACGAACACCAGCATGCCGATGCGCCGGCGCAGGAACACGTAGGCCAGCAACGGCACCATCACGATGTACATGGCGGTCAGGAATCCCGCACGGCCGGCCGATTTGCCGTACAGAATGCCATACTGCTGCAGGGTGCTGGCGGTGAACAGCACGATGCCGCAGATCACGGAAATGACCACCGGGTTGGCGAGCAATCGCGCCACGGCCGAATCGGGCTTGTTCGCATTCAGCTTGGCACCGGTGATGGTAACGACGTCGGATGCACCGTTCGATGCGGCATCTGTGGAGACGGCCCTGGATGCCTCGGTCCCAACGACATCGACCCCGGCTGTATCGCCCTTATCCGCGCTCCCCCGGCCACGCTGCCACAGCAGAATCGGCACCAAAGACAGTGCTCCCAGCGTGAAGCGCGTGGCGTTGAAGAACATCGGCGACATCAAATCCATGCCCTGGACCTGCGCCACGAACGCAAAACCCCAGATCAGCGCGGTCAACAACAGGCTCAGCATGCCTACGAGTTCTCGTCTTTTCACGGGGAGACAGCCTAACGTGCGAATGTGACAGACATGAAAAAGCCCGGCCACAATGTGGTCGGGCTGTGACGTTTGACGAGCAGGCTACATGCCGCCCACCAATCGGCTGGCGAGGCTAGTCCCTGTTGCCGAGCAGCTGCAGGATGTACAGGAACATGTTCACGAAGTCGAGGTACAGGTTCAGGGCACACAGGATGGAGATCTTCTTGACCATTTCCGGGCCCTGGGCCTCGTACTCGGTCAGCAGCGCGCGCGTGGACTGCGCGTCGTAGATGGCCATGCCGGCGAACAGGATCAGGCCGATGGCGCAGACGATCTTGGTCATGCCGTCGACCTGCACGAAGGCGAGCACGATCTGCGAGATGATGAGCACGATCAGGCCGATCATCAGGATCGGGCCGGCCTTGAGCATGTCGAACTTGGTAGTCATGCCGAACATGGTCAGAGCGAAGAAGAACGCGGCGGTGACACCGAGCGCCACGCCGATCGAGCCGAGGTCGTAGACCATGAAGATCGAGCTCAAGGTGAAGCCCATCAATGCGGCGTACATATATAACATGACGCGCGCAGTGGCCGACTTCATCTTGGTGACGCGCATGCCGAGCACCACGGCCAGGGCAATCTGCACCACGCACAGGCCGATGAGGCCCACCATGCCGGTGGCCATGAGGAAGCTGTAGTAGGCTCCGGTGATCTGGCCGAGCACGGCGACCACGGCGGTGACGAGGATGCCAATGGTCATCTCGCCGTACACCTTGGCTACGGAGACGCGGCGGGCCTCCTCGTAGTTGTAGATCATCGTCGTGTTGATGGTGGCGGCACCCGCGCCGGCACCGGCCGCATCCTGCGGCGCGTACTGGTAGGTGGGGGCACCCTGCGGCTGGGCATAGTAGTTCTGGCCGTAACCGGACTGTGCGTATTGCTGGCCATATCCAGACTGTTGGGCGGCGTTGTAATCAGGCGTGTTGTATTGCGGGTTGTATTGCCCGTTGTTCTGGGGCTGCTGACCGAATGTCATAATCGCTCCTTTAGCGTTTGTTCCAGTACCAATCTTAGAGGAACAAAGCTGAACATTCCATGAATAGGATCGATCGGCTCGTTCTGCTCATCGCAAAGCGTAACGGGCGTTTCCACCATCCGCGTGGCATGCACCGTAATCGGCGAATCGTCTTGCAGCACATAGCCCAACGCCGGAATCGCCTCCCGTATGTTTATCTCGGAGCGTACGGCCAAGGCGCATCTCTCCTCCGCGGCGGACAAGCTCAATATGGGCCGCGTACAGATGGCGAGGCTGGTGGAGCGGGCCGATTTGCCGGCGCGACTGTAACACGTCCGGTTATCGAGCCATATCAGTCATAATGGAGAACATGAGTGAAGCGATTATTCGAACGTTACGTAAAGACGATTATCCGGCGCTGATCGACCTGGTGCGCCGCACTTGGTACGCCGAATATGATGAGCGGACCGGCTTGCTGGCAGCCGAGGCCGATTGGGAGAACTGTCTGGCACGTGTGACCACGGCCTTTGTCGCGGAGCTGGAAGATAAACCCGTCGCATTGATTGTGGGGCGTATCGACGAGCTCGACCATCGCAGCCCGCTGAACATGCACCGGCGTCATTCGTTGCGCAAGCTATTGCAACTGGCGTTTGCCCACGACGGCATGGCAGCTGCGAGCGAGATTCTCGGGACTCTTCATGTCGATAGGCAACTGCGTAAGCAGGCGGCGAACATTGGCCATGAGTATTCGGCTGAAGTGGTGCTGTTCGTACTTGATCCGGCGGCGCGCGGTCACGGTCTGGGCCGGCGCATGTTCGAGACGATGATGAGCGCATTCCGCGCAGCCGGCATACGTCAGTACTTCCTATTCACGGATACCACGTGCGATGTCGGATTCTATGTACATCGCGGCCTGACGCAGGTGTGCGAGCAGTCACTGCCCGCATCCGTGCCGGGAGAAAACCCGTCTTCGTTCTACTTGTACGAGGGGTCGGTGCCCGAGCCGGCGTGATGCGCCCGCCGCCGGGCGAACACTGGTAGGCTTGAGCACAGTCGGCACGTCGGCATACCGTCCAAAGGCCGGCGACGAAGGGATTGACATGGCAATCAGCGCGAAGGAACTACCACTCGGGAAAGTGTTCACCCCGGATTTCCGGTTCACAATCCCCTCATTCCAGCGGGCCTACATATGGAAGGCCGAGAACATCCTGCAACTGGTAAGCGACTTGGACGACGCCTGCAAGTCACCCGGTACCCCGTACTTCCTCGGCTCGCTGATTCTGGTGCGCGAGGGCGACAACCGTTATGACGTGATCGACGGGCAGCAGCGGCTGGTATCCCTGTCGATCATCATCGCCGTGCTGCGCGATCTGGAGCGAGACCCGGACCTCATGCGCCAACTCGACGCGCTGCTGGTGGAGCCCGGCGACAAGCTGCGCGGCATCGTCACCGAGCCTCGCCTCACGTTGCGCGAGCGCGACGCGGCGTTCTTCCGCGAACACGTGCAGGAGGACAACCTCGAATCCGTGTTCGACATGAACGACGACGATCTGGCGACCGCTGCGCAACGCAACATCGTCGCCAACATCCGCAAGACGTACGACGAGATCTCCAATTGGTCGGCATCCGAACGCCAGCAATTCGCGCAGTATCTGGTCAACGAGGTGACGCTCGTCATCGTGACCACCGACGATCTCGACGGCGCGCATCGCATCTTCGACGTGATGAACATGCGCGGCCTGCCGCTCACCCCGTCCGACGTGTTCAAGGCGCGCGCCACGGCCAGCCTGTCGACCGCCGAACTTGACGTGTACGCAGCCCGTTGGGATGACATCATTGACCCGATCGGCGACGATCCGCATGACTGTGAGGAATTCTTCGCCTATCTGCATCTCGTGCTCACGCACAAGCCGGCCACCGACAAGCTCATCGAGGATTTCCTGGCCGACGTGCTGCAACCGTACATCGACAAAGGCACAGTGCCCACGTTCATCAACCAAGTACTGGCACCCTATGCGATGGCATGGCGGATCATCGCGCGCCCCAGCGACACCATACTGCCCGCCGAGGTGCGTAGCCGGCTTGAGGGATTGGACGATTACCGCAGCCACGAGTGGAAGCCCGTGGCCATGTGGGCGTTGGTCAATTCGTATCGCGGGCTGGGCGACGCCGATTTGTCGCCGTTCGTGGTTCGTGCCTCGCGTACCGACAGAACCACGGCCACGCTGGAATCGTTGGGTGCCCATGACGAGCGTCGGCTGTTGGAAATTCTGACCGCATTGGAACAGGTGACGGGCATCCGTACGCTGAATCGCACTGGAGCGTTGGAGCGGCGCGGTTATGCGAACGCCGCCATCCGTGATCTTGACAAGGGCTATTTGGTCCAGCGCGTGAACGGGTTGCATGTCTCGGACGGCGACCGTGAAGGCGCATTGGTCCGTTTGCATGGCGAGATGCAGGGTGACGGCGATTTGGTCCGTCTGCTGCTGATTCGCGCCAACGAGCAGAAGGCCGGCATGCAGTTGGATCGACCACGCCGGTTCAGTGCGCTGCCGATTATGCCGTTAGATATCGAACGGTCGAAATCGTTTGCGGACTGGTCGCAGGATCAACATGATTTCTGGATGTACCGACTCGGCAATATGGCGCTGGTGCAGGGCCCTGAGGATCAGTTGGACAGGTTGAGTGAATATCCGGCACGTCGCGACCGCATGCTGTTGCGCGCGGATTCACGTCGTTTCCCGCTGACCAATCAGTTGAAGGATTTCGCTGACTGCACACCTGCCCTGCTGGAGGCGCGGCAGGAAGAGTCGGTCCGACTCATCGTGGAATACTGGGGCATCCGGTATGACAAGGACGCCCGTGATCTGACCAAGCAGAATGTCGATGAGTTGTCGAAGACCTCTCCACGGCCGTCTCATAGTTCGCGGCGCGTCACGATCCGGCAGGTGATTGACGCTGGTCTGCTGGTGCCGGGCGAGCGTCTGGTGTGGGAGCGGCCGCGCAAGGGCGAGCGCTGGTTTGCCACGGTCACCGAAAACGGTCGTCTCCGTCTGGATGACGGCTCCGAATATCCAACTCCGACCGCCGCGGCCCGTGCCGCCGCCGGAGGACGTCGCGGCGGAGGTCTGGACGTGTGGAAGCGCACGCGCAACGGTCAGAAGCTCAGCGACATCTGGAAGCAGTTCCGTCTACAGGCGCAGTAGGCTACGGTAGCCGGCACATCATTGGTGGCTCCCCTCCATGAGGGGAGCCACACGCTCATTTATTCCAGCGCCGCCACGATTTCAGCCGGTGTTTTGCAATATTCGGGAAAATGACTGATTAATTCGGCATCCGATGTGACCACACAGTTGGCACCGGATTGTTGCGCGGCAACGATGATCAGATCATCTTCAAAATCCCGATGCCGTTTTTGCAGGGAAAAAGCCTTATCACATGTCGACTCATCGACAGCGACAATGTCACACATCTCCTTCACCTGCTCGATACAACGCCATGGCACCCGTGACGACAGAAAGTTGCGAGTGAAATTCTCCACTTCCGATTCATTCGGTTTGAATTCCCTACGAATCGCCGATGATAATAGGTATGCGATATCCTTCAGCGACAATGACGCGCACAACAACGTAACGTTGTTCTTCGCGCCAAGTTCCATAACCGCTTCCGCCATCTTGGCGTGATCATCGCGATGGAGCAAATAGTCCAACAGTACATTGGTATCAAGCAAAATACGCTGCATGGAAACGTCGGTCATCAATCGGCCCTCTTCATGTTGTAATACGTATCAAGTTGCTCGTCGTACATTTTGTCGCGGAACTGCTTGTAGGTAAGGCCTTCCATGAGGTCGGTGTCTTCTGAGATCAGTCCGGCCTTGACCAGTTCCTTGTGCACGTATCCGGTGCCTTCTCGAATCAGTTTCAGCTTGCGCTGCTTTTCCTCCTCGCGGGCTTGCTCTTCGGCGGTCGTTTCCAATGCCGGCACTTCCTTGCGGTCGGCGATGTATAACCACAGCGACCGGATTACGTCACTCACCGATACGCCTTTGCCCTTGAGGACTTCTTCGACCTCGTTCTTCAGTTTCGCATCAATGCGAACGTTCATTTGGACCATGGTCATGGCAACCTCCATCTCGAAGATGCTATACAGTATAGCATTTTGGCATGCATGGAAAAGGCCGGTATCCGTTGGCGGATACCGGCCTTGCTCCCCTCAGTCAGCTTCGCTGACAGCTCCCCTCAAGAGAGGGGAGCCAAGAAGGTGGTTACTTCATGAGGTTGCGCAGCACGTACTGGAGGATGCCGCCGTTACGGTAGTAGTCGGCCTCACCGGGCGTGTCGATGCGGACCACCGCGTCGAACTCGGTCTTGGAGCCGTCCTCGTGGGTGGCGGTGACGTGGACCGTCTTGGGGGTCACGCCCTCGTTGAGCTTCTCGACGCCGGCGATATCGTAGGTCTCGGTGCCGTTGAGGCCCAGGGACTCATAGGATTCGCCTGCCGGGAACTGCAGCGGCAGCACGCCCATGCCGATCAGGTTGGAGCGGTGGATGCGCTCGAAGCTTTCGGTGATCACGGCCTTGACGCCGAGCATCACCGTGCCCTTGGCGGCCCAGTCGCGCGAGGAGCCGGTGCCGTATTCCTTGCCGGCGAGCACCACGAGCGGCACCTTGTTGTCGATGTAGTCGCGGGAGGCTTCGAAGATCGTGGTCGGCTTCTTGGCGAGGAAGTCGTAGGTGAAGCCGCCAGGCGTCACCTCCTCGCCCACGGAGGCGAGCAGCTGGTTGCGCAGACGGATGTTGCCGAACGTGCCGCGCACCATGATCTCGTGGTTGCCTCGGCGAGAACCGTAAGAGTTGAAGTTCTTCGGCTCCACGCCGCGCTCGGTCAGGTACTTGCCGGCCGGGCTGGAGGCCTTGAACGCGCCTGCCGGGGAGATGTGGTCGGTGGTGACCGAGTCGCCCAGGAGGGCCAGCACACGGGCGCCGTGGATATCGGCGACCGGGTCCGGCGTGGCCTTCATGCCGTCGAAGAAGGTCTGCTTGCGCACATAGGTGGACTTGTCGTTCCACGCGAACAGCTCGCCTTCCGGCACGTCGAGGCCCTTCCAGCGGTGGTCGCCGTCGAACACGGAGGCGTAGTCCTTGAGGAACATCTCGCGGCTCACGCTGCCGTCGACCACGGCGGCCACCTCGGAGTTGGTGGGCCAGATGTCCTTCAAGTACACGTCGTTGCCGTCCGCGTCGGTGCCGAGCGGCTGGGTCTCGAAGTCGAAGTCCATCGTGCCGGCGAGCGCGTAGGCGATGACCAGCGGCGGGGAGGCCAGGTAGTTCATCTTGACGTCCGGGCTGATGCGGCCTTCGAAGTTGCGGTTGCCGGAAAGCACGGCGGTGACGGTCAGGTCGTTGGCGTTGATCGCCTCGGAAATCTCGGGCAGCAGCGGGCCGGAGTTGCCGATGCAGGTGGCGCAGCCGAAGCCGACGAGCTGGTAGCCGAGTGCATCGAGGTCGTCCTGCAGCCCCGCGGCCTTCAGGTAGTCGGCCACGACCTGCGAGCCGGGAGCCAGCGAGGTCTTGACCCAGGGCTTGGGCTTAAGGCCCTTGGCATGTGCGTTGCGGGCGATCAGGCCGGCGGCGATCATCACGGACGGGTTGGAGGTGTTGGTGCATGAGGTGATCGAGGCGATGGCCACGTCGCCGTTTTCGATGTCGAAATCGCCACGGAAGTCGGTGGACACGGCCACCGGATCCTTGACGGTCTTCTCGGTCTCGTAGGCGGGGGCGGTCTTCTCGAACATGCTCTTGGCTTCGGACAGCAGAATGCGGTCCTGCGGGCGCTTCGGGCCAGCGATGGACGGCACCACGGTACCGAGGTCGAGTTCCTCGTATTCGGAGTACTGCGGTTCCACGTAATCCGGGTCGGAAGCGTCGCCCCACAGCTTGTTGGCCTTGGCGTAGGCTTCGACCAGGGCGACCTGCTCTTCGGAGCGGCCGGTCAGGCGCAGGTAGTCGAGCGTGACATTGTCAATCGGGAAGATGCCGCAGGTGGAGCCGAACTCGGGGCCCATGTTGCCGATGGTGGCGCGGTTGGCCAGCGGCACGGAGGCGATGCCTTCGCCGTAGAATTCCACGAACTTACCGACCACGCCGTGCTTGCGGAGCATGTCGGTGATGGTCAGGACCACATCGGTGGCGGTAACGCCCTCCGGGATGGAGCCGGTGAGCTTGAAGCCGACCACGCACGGCACGAGCATGGAGATCGGCTGGCCGAGCATGGCGGCCTCGGCTTCAATGCCGCCGACGCCCCAGCCGAGCACGCCCAGACCATTTTCGGTGGTGGTGTGCGAGTCGGTGCCCACGCAGGAGTCGAGGTAGGCGAGCGTGTTGCCGTTGGCCTCGGCCTTGCTCATGACCACCTTGGCCAAGTATTCGATGTTGACCTGGTGGATAATGCCGGTTCCCGGCGGCACCACGCGGAAGTTCTTGAATGCCTGCTGACCCCAGCGCAGGAACTGGTAGCGTTCGCCGTTGCGCTGGTACTCGATGTCCATGTTTTGCTGGACCGCGTCGGCGATGCCGTACTTGTCGATCTGCACGGAGTGGTCGATGACCATATCGGACTGGACCTGCGGGTTGATGACCTCCGGGTCGCCGCCGAGGTCCTTGACCGCGTCACGCATGGTGGCGAGGTCCACGATGCAGGGCACGCCGGTGAAGTCCTGCATGATCACGCGGGACGGCGTGAACTGGATTTCGTGGCTGGGTTCGGCGTTCGGATCCCAGTCGAGCAGGGTCTTGACGTGCTCGTCGGTGATGTTGGCACCGTCGATGTTGCGCACCAGATTCTCGACCAGTACCTTCAGCGAGTATGGCAGATGATCGATGCCGTCGAGATTGGCGATGTTGTAGTAATCGAAGTCCTTGCCGGCTGCCTTGAGGGTAGCCAGCTGGTCGTCGCGTAAGGACATGCTTCCTCCGAAATCATGAATCGGCTTATGATGCCGCTGATTATCCGCTACACATGGTACGGGCACGTTACCGAGGCTCTGGCGTGTCGGCTTGAAGTATGAGACAATCGCGCCGCCGTCTCAATGCCGACGCGAGAGCTTGCCCGTCAGTCCGCGCACGAGCGGCGCCAGCCACAGGCACAGCGCGAAGATCAGCGCGGAACCGGCCAACGCGATCAGCGTGGCCACCATCGTGGCGCCGGTCGGCAGAATCAGAGCGAAGAAGTTCGCCACGAACGGGACGAACGCGCCGATCACGCCCGCCGCCGCGAACACCGCCACCAGCACGCCACGCCAACCGTTGAGTGGTCTGGCCACGCGGGCCAGCACGAACACGCCCATCGCGAACAGGATGATGGCGCTGGTGGCGCGCAGGGCGGACAGGTCCGCGGCATCGCCGGTCACGTTCCAGCCCATGACCGGCGGCAGCACCCAAGCGGCCAGCAGCACCGACAGCGCAGTGGCGATGCCGCCCGGCAGCGCGAACGTGACCACGCGCTTGAGGAATCCCGGAATATAGCGGCGCGTGTTCGGCGCGAGCGCCAGAATGAACGCAGGCATGCCGATGGTGAGGGCGCCGATATACGTGATATGGCGCGGCAGGTATGGGTATGGGATTTGCGTCAGCACTACGCCGAGCGAAATCAGGGCGGAGTATACGGTCTTGACGAGGAACAGGCTGGCCACGCGCTCCATATTGGCCATGACCTGACGGCCCCGCGCCACGACGTCCGGCAGGTGCGAGAACTTCGAATCCACCAGCACCACCTGGGCCACAGCCTTGGTGGCGGGTGCCGCGTTGCCCATGGCGATGCCGAGGTCAGCCTCCTTGATGGCGAGCGCGTCGTTGACGCCGTCGCCGGTCATGGCCACCACGTGGTTCTGCGTGTGCAACGCCTGCACGATGGCCCGCTTCTGGGCGGGCAGCACACGTCCCAGCACATCGACGTTCTCAAGCACGCGAGCCAACTCGTCCACGTCCTCGGGCAACGTGCGGGCGTCCATCGCCACAGGCTCGCGGTCGCCGGTGAGCCTGACCTTGCGGGCGATGGCGCCGACCGTCACCGGATTGTCGCCGGAGATCACACGGCAACGCACTCCCTGTTCGCGGAACCAGGCCAGCGTCCGCGCGGCATCCGGGCGGATCCTTTCCGAGCACAGCACAAGCGCCACCGGCCTGGCCTGCGCCTCCAGCCGAGGCCCGTCGGATTCACCGGGCTTGGCGGACGAGGCCGTCTGCGGGGAACGGCCGGTGTGAAGCGGATCGTCGGGACCGTCGTATCGGGCGATCAGCAATACGCGGTTCCCGTCGTCGGCGTAGTCGTTGACCTGCCGCAGCACATCGGAGTAATCGCCGTCGAGCGCGGCGACGATGACTTCGGGCGCCCCCATGTACCATGTCTCGTTCCCCTCACGGCCCGTGGCCGCCGACGATCCGGCGTCCGGGCGGCGCACCGCGCTCCATTTACGCGATGAGGAGAACGGCACACGGGATGCGACCTGTCCGGGGCCATGGCCTTGGGCCTTGAGCCCGGCGAGCACGGCCTGCCCGGTGCCGTTGGGTTGTTCCTCGTTGCAGCAGTCGTAGAGGGCCTGCGTGGCTGCCTGTTCCGCAGCCGCATTGGCGGAATCGAGCATCACGAGCCGGTTGAAGGCGATACCGCCATCGGTGATCGTGCCCGTCTTGTCGAGGTTCAGCGCGTCCACGCGAGCCAGTGTCTCCACGGATTCAAGCTCCTGCACCAGCGTATTGTGACGGGCGAGACGCATGGCGGCCACCGCGAAGTTCAGCGAAGTCAGCAGCACCAAGCCTTCGGGAATCATGCCTACTACGCCGGCGACCGCGGAAACCACGGCTTGCCGCCATTCGCCGGTGGAGAGTGCCGTGCCCCAACCGCCGACCGTATGAATCTGCGAAAGAATCAGCAGAATGCACAGCGGTACCACCAGGAACGTCATGAATTTCAGAATCGTGTTGATGCCCTTGTTCAGGTCGGACACGGTCTTCTTGTACACCTTGGCCTGCGCGGTGAGCGTGGCGGCGTAGGAATGGCTGCCGACCGCATTGACCTTGACCAATGCCATGCCGGAGACCGCGGTGGCACCGGAATACACCTGCTCCCCCGCCTGGTGGCGCACGGTACGAGATTCGCCGGTGAGCATGGATTCGTCGAGTTCCAGTCCCCAGGTCTGGATGATCTGCCCGTCGGCCGGCACCTGTTCGCCGGCACGAATCCATAACAAGTCGTCAAGCACGATTTCGTTATGAGATACCTCGACATCCTTGCCATCACGATGCACGAGGAATTCGGAGGCCACAAGGATGGAAAGCTTATCCAACGTGCGCTTGGCCCTGAGTTCGGTGACGATGCCGATGCCCGTGTTGATGATGATGACGAAACCGAACACCGCGTCCCTCCAGGAACCGGTGACGAGCACCAGCGCCATGGCGGCGCAGATGATGCCGTTGAACAACGTGAACACGTTGGCCCGTACGATGTCCCGCACCGAGCGGGACGTGGAGGTTTTCACCGCGTTCGACTGGCCGCTTTCGATTCGTTGCGCCACTTCTTTGGGGGTAAGACCGGTCGCTCCGATCTCAGGCATTTCCACGGCTGTTGTTGCACTCATATTCCCCAGCTTACCGCGTCTTGTTTCGCAATCCACTAAGGCTCAGGGATGATTCAGGGTGCTTTCTCAGCTTCAAGGGGCTGATTCGGCTCAGGAGACGGTGACTTTGATCTCGCGTTCGTGGGGTTCGTCGCGCGTGATGGTGAGCACGGCGTCAGTAATAGCCATTGGCTTGGTATCGGCAGTGTCGCCAGAATCGGCACTGCCGGTGTTGAGGTGAAGGATGACGGCGTACAGCAGTCCATCTTCGGGCGCATGCTTTGGATCAATGAAAGCGACTGGAATACCGGCTTCACGCGCATTGGTCAACGTCTGGTTCCAGCTCTCCCGGTTGGCGTCGGTAACGTCGATGCCGCTGATAATCACGATTTTGACCGCGCGAGCCACGAAATCGGCAACACCCTGCTGTGCGGTGGCCGCATTCTTGTCGACGCCAGTATGAGCATCCGTACTATCGGCACCGTCTTCGTTGGTATTGCCGGCGTCAGAAGATTCGGTTTCACCGGATACGCCATCAGTTGCGTTTGCCGAGCTCGCGGATGTTTCGAGCGAGGCATAGTAGACATTGAGTTTGTCATCAGACAGCGCATTGATGGCGGACTTGTCTGCGGCGGTATCAGTCGAGCCCACAAAGCCGACTGTGACATCCGTGGGATGTGTGGAATCGTGGGCGACTTCCGGCATGCTGTCTTGGGTATCGCCGACCGCCCTACCGGCCGGCGTGCAGGCAGCTAGGGACAACACAGCCGCCATGCAGGCCAGCAATCCGAGAATTCGTCGTGTCATATGCTCACCTGTCAGCGGGTAAACAGTGCCACCGTCTCGACGTGGTGGGTCATCGGGTAGATGTCAAAGGCACGGATGTCTTTGAGTTCGTAGCCTTCGCCGATGAGTATCGCGGTGTCGCGTGCGAGGCTGGTGGGATCGCAGGCGATGTAGACCACGCTGGATGCGCCGGCCGCGGCAATCTGGCGGCAGACCTTGGCACGAGCACCGGCACGCGGCGGATCAAGCACTACGACATTCGGTTTGGCCAGATGCGCCGGCACATGGTCCAGCGTGCGCGAAACGTCACCCGCGCGGGCGTCCACATCGTTCAGGTTCATGGCGCGCAGGTTGCGCTGAGCGTTCTTGACGGCCACACGCGCGCCTTCAACGCTGAGCATGCGGGTGCGTTCACCGGTCATTGTGGCCAGCGGCAGGGTGAACAGGCCGGAACCGGAATACAGATCCCAGATTACGGCGTCCGCCGCTGACTGCAGCTGCCCGTTGACCAGGTTGATCACGTGCGTACCGAGGGCGATCGGCGCTTGGCGATGCACTTGCCAGAAACCGTTGACGTCAACCTGATAGTCGAAGGTCGTGCCGTTGATAGTCACCTGTTCGGTGAGCAGCTGGGAGCCGGCGCGCAGTTCGCCGTCCACAAGTACGGCGTAATTGTCGTCTGCTGCCGCGGTATCGACGATCTCGCCGCGCGGTTCGGGCACGGAAAGACGAATCTGGGAGCCGGGTTCAAAGCCGCCCTCCCACACGTGTTCGCGCTTGGCGACGTCCAGCAGCGTGCGCGTGGCAAGCGGCATGGTGTCGATGGCCACGCGGTTGTGTGTGCCGCGCCGGCGCATGGATGGCATGCCGTTGTCGTCGGCAATCATTTCGATGCGGGTACGCCAATTGAGGCCGCCGGCTTCCTTGTCGCCGGGCATGCGCTCGATGGGAACGGCCACGTCGATATGGCCGAGTCGGCTCATCTGTTCGGAGACGGTGATGGCCTTCCACTTGAGCTGGCCGGGCAAAGAGACGTGCACGAGATCCGCGCCGCCCACTCCCCCGCCCATCGCCAAGGGACCGGCAAGTGGCCATGCCGGGGTGACTCGGTCTTCAGACGGCTCGAGAACCTCGACGACTTCGCCGGTCCAGAACCGGTCGTCCCGGTCGTGGGGCTCGTCAAGCTCGACTCGTACGAGTTCGTCGGGCAAGGCGAAGCGGACGAACACCACACGACCGTCGATATGGGCCACGCAGCGGCCTTGGTCGGCGTATCGTTCGATACGAACTTCAGCTTGCATCATCGTCCTTTCCGGTTGCGCTCGGTTCGAGTTCGGCATTGTTTGCCTCGGATTCGGCATCAACAGCGACTTCAGTCTGTATCTTCTTAGCCGCGACCTTATGCCGGTGCATCGGCGTGGCAATAATGAGGTAACTCACCCAAATCGCCAATGCCCAGAACGGAATGCCCATGAGCAGGCGGGTCACGCCGAGTGCAGCCACATGGTTGGTCAGATACAGCGGCACCTGCACCACCAGCCGCAGCAGGAACAGACCGACCCACAGGCCGGTGACAATCATATAGGCGCGTTTCAGGGCCTTGTCGTCCATCCAGTCATGGAACCATGCCTTGAAATGCTCGGTGGGCAGGCTACGGATGAATTCGACGACCAAACCCAGTCCGGGCACGCGCGCAATCAGCGACACGGCAAGCAACGCGGCATAGCCGGCATTGGTAATGAATCCGAAGATGTAGTAATTGCGGGCCTCATGAGTCTGCCATGCCCAAATCAGGCAGATGCCTACCGCCACCAGACCAGAGACCGCGCCCATTACCGACTGGCGCTGAATCAGTCGCACAATAACCTGCAATACCGCCAACACGGCCGAAACCGCAATGGTGAGATTCAGATTGCTCGTGGCCACGAACAGTACGACGAACACCACGCCAGGCAGCATGGATTCGATGACGCCGCGAGGGCCGCCGATGGCATCAATGACGGAGAAGTCCCCGCCGTCATTGCCGGCGTCGGCCAGCGCGGACAAACCGGTGCGTTTGTTGTTTGCCAAGTCTCTTCCTATAGATCAGCGAACTTCGGAGAACATCGGGCCGCGAGACAGCGTGGTCTTCACTTCGGTCTGCTGGTCCTGGCTCAGCGGACCCTTCGGCTTGTTGTCCGGAATGTCCTTGAAGTGTTCCTTGCCGTTCTGCTCGCCGGCTTCGGCCGCGGCCTTGCGCTCGACGGGGGCGACCGGCGGATGCATCGGGATCAGATCGCGCGGCGCCAAAGGCTCCTCGCCACGCTCGACGACGATGCCGGCGAAGAACTTGTTCAGCGCCTCGGTCTCCGGGCTGTCCGGATCGATAGCAGCCTTGCCGGAGAAGATGCCACGCAGCATCCAGCGCGGGCCGTCCACACCAACGATGCGCGTGTTCACGGTCTTGCCGCCCTTGACATTGACCGGCAGCTTCAGCTCGGTGCCGAACACACCGTCCACTTCAGAAGAGGCCTTGTTGGCTTCAAGCAGGTCACCGCGAACGTCGTCCCACAGTCCCAGGGTCTTGGGTGCGGCAAAGGCTTCGATCTCCAGGCTGGAGGAGCCGAAGGTGATGGTGGAGCCAAGCACTTGCTGGGTGGCGCGGTTGGCCTTGATACGCAGCTGAATGCCCTGGAGGAAGGGCAGGTAGTAGGCACCGAGATCCAGATAATCGTCATAATCGGGCACGTCCTCATCATTGACGTCCCACGGGCCTCGCTCTTCTCCGCGGCCCTGGTATTCGCTGGATGGCTCCGCCAATACGGTTTCAGCGCTTTCCGCCTTTGCTGCGGCGTTTGCGGCCTCGGCGGCCACCTTGTCTTCATCGACAGGCTCAACGGCCGGCTCGGCTTCCTTCTTGCTCTTCTTCTTGCCGAATCCGAACAGTCCCATGATTCCTCGTTTCGTATAACGGTTGCAACCTTGCTAACACTAGCACTCAGGCTTAGAGAAAGCTGAGCATCGCGGCCGCCGATGTCCGGTTCGATTCGTAGGGAGGCCAAAATAGTATGGCCGCATGACCATCACCATTACCACGTCTAACGTCAACGGCATTCGTGCGGCCAAACGCAAGGGCATCGAGGATTGGGCCGGCAAGCATGCGCCGGATGTCTGGTGCATACAGGAGGTTCGCGCGCCTCAAGACGATGTCGATTCTATTTTCGATGAATTTGGTTTCGAATACGCCACCGCCGGCAAGATCGAGGCACCGGCCAACCTCCATGCCATGAACGAGGTCTGCCGGGTGAAAGGCCGCGCGGGAGTCGGACTGCTCACCGACTTGGAAGTGCTTGACAAGCGATATGGTCTGCCAGGTCTGAGCGAGGATGTGGATTCAGGGCGTTGGATCGAAACCGATGTCAAAACGCCTGAAGGCTACGCGATCACCGTGGCATCCGTATATGTGCATGCCGGCAACACTGACGATCCGACCAAAATGGAACAGAAGTACCGTTTTCTGGACACGATGCTGAAGCGCATGGGAGCGTTGCGGGACGAGGCTGCGCATGGCGGCAAACAGGCCGTGCTCTGCGGCGATTTCAACATCGCGCACACGCCGCTTGATATCAAGAACGCCAAGGCCAATGAGAAGCACGCCGGATTTCTGCCCGAAGAACGTGCCTACGTGGACAAATGGCTGGACGAATACGAGTTCGTGGATGTGATGCGTTCGTTGGCCGGCGACATTCAGGGGCCATACACCTGGTGGAGCCAACGAGGGCGCGCTTTCGACAACAATGTCGGCTGGAGAATCGACTACCAGTTCGCCACGCCCGAGTTGGCGGAGACCGCACGCGGATTCGTC
The DNA here is from genome assembly GCF_000269965.1 of Bifidobacterium longum subsp. infantis ATCC 15697 = JCM 1222 = DSM 20088. Taxonomy (NCBI): domain Bacteria; kingdom Bacillati; phylum Actinomycetota; class Actinomycetes; order Bifidobacteriales; family Bifidobacteriaceae; genus Bifidobacterium; species Bifidobacterium longum. The sequence goes on along the minus strand of NC_017219.1, from coordinate 1,093,730 downwards.
ATCGACAAGGCTCCCACGTATGACAAACGCTGGTCCGATCACGCCCCACTCACGATCACATACGAGGTATGACGTATTCCGTGGGACAACATCCGAAAATCGACGATTTTCGCGGGCCGTCCCACACCCCGCATCATGAGTAATTATCGACCACACTAAGAATGGCGTAATTCCGGGCTTCGTGAGAAATCTGCTGTGGGACAACACTCATGTCTATCGATTGATGTTGATGTTGTCCCACAAATTGTGGGACAACATCGGGAAAACACCAATTTTTGCGTTTTCGTCCCACGCGAACCATCATGCAAACCTGCACATACGAATATTGGGTTCTTTCCACGGATGGAAAGAACCCAATACAATGCGCTCAAACGCAGATTATCAGTCCAGACCGAGTTGGAGCTTGCCGCCGGGGATGGCGTCGAGCAGGTCTCGGGTGTACTGCTTCTGCGGGTGGTCGAAGACCTCGTCGGTGGTGGCGTGCTCCACGAGCTTGCCGTGCTGCATCACCACAACCTCGTCGGCGATCTGGCGGACCACGGCCAGATCATGGGTGATGAACAGGTAGCTCAGACCCTTCTCGGCCTGCAGGTCGTTGAGCAGGCGCAGCACCTGATCCTGCACCAGCACATCGAGGGCGGACACGGCCTCATCGCACACGATCACGTCCGGGTCCAGGGCCATGGCTCGCGCGATGGCGATGCGCTGACGCTGGCCGCCGGAAAGCTCGTTCGGGTAACGGCCCATCACGGAAGCCGGCATCTCGACCATGTCCAGCAGTTCCTTGACACGGTTGGCTCGCCACTTGGAATCGCCGATCTTGTGGATGCGCAGCGGCTCCTCGATGGAACGGAAGATGGAGTACATCGGGTCGAGCGAACCGTAGGGGTTCTGGAACACCGGCTGCACGTGGCGGCGGAAACCGAGCAGATCCTTGGCCTTGAACGTGGAGGTGTCGCGGCCTTCGTAGAACACCTTGCCGGAAGTGGGCTTCAGGAGGTGAAGCACCATGTTCGCCACGGTGGACTTGCCGGAACCGGATTCGCCCACGATGGCCAGGGTGGTGCCGCGCTTGACGGAGAAGGACACGTCGTCGACGGCCTTGAACATCTCCTTCTTGCGGGGCAGCTTGAATTCCTTGGTCAAGTGGTCGACGGTGATGATGTGCTCGCTCTTCTCAAGCGTGCTTTCGCCGGCGATGTGGTGATCGAGCAGGGCGTCCGCGTTCTCACCGCGCTCCTTGGCGGAGAAGATGCGCTGGGAGGCCAGCGACGGGGCGGCGGCCACGAGTCGCTTGGTGTACGGGTGCTGCGGGTGCTGGAGCACTTCCAGGGACGGTCCGGATTCGACGACCTGTCCCTTGTACATCACGACAATGTGCTGGGCGCGCTCGGCGGCGAGACCCAGATCATGGGTGATGAACAGCACGGCGGTGCCCAACGAGTCGGTGAGCATGTGCAGGTGGTCGAGGATGCGCTTCTGCACGGTCACGTCGAGGGCGGAGGTCGGCTCGTCAGCGATCAGTAGGTCGGGTCTGCAGGCCAGGCCTATGGCGATGAGGGCGCGCTGGCGCATGCCGCCCGAGAATTCGTGCGGGAACTGGCGGGCGCGGGTGGCCGCATCGGGCAGTCCGGCCTCCGACAGGAGGCCCGCGATGCGGTCTTCCATCGTGGAGCCGATGACGTATTTCTTGGCCAGGTACCAAGCCTGATCATCGGCCACGCCGGCCTTGATGAGGTCGTCGGCCACGCGCCAACGGGTTTCGGAGCCCGGAACCCATTCGTTGGTGAAGCGGGCGACGACCTTGTCGAAGTCCTCGCCGGACACGCCGGCTTCGGTCAAAGCCTTCTTGGCCTCGGTCATGAGCTCGGGCAGTTCCTTGGCGCCGAGGAAGGTCTCGTCGTCGTTGCCCTTGACTTCGACCTCGTCGCCGGCCAGAGCCTTGGCGAGGGCGGAGCGCTTCTCATGGTCCACGTCCATGTTGTTGGCCTTCAGCGCCTCCTTGACCTGGGTGCCGATACGCCACACCGGGTTGAGGTTGCTCATCGGGTCCTGAGGCACGAGACCCATCTTGGTGCCGCGCAGCTTGTCGAACTCGCTCTGCTTGGCGCCGGCGATTTCCTCGCCGTCGAGCTTGATGGAGCCGTTGACCACGTGACCGGTGCCGGGCAGCAGACCCAGCACAGCCATGGCGGAGGTGGATTTGCCGGATCCGGATTCACCCACGATGGCCACCCACTGGCCGGGATAGACGGTGAAGTTGGCGTCTCGCACCGCATGCACCGGCTTGCCGGTGTCGGTGGTGAAGTCGATGGCCAGGTTCCGGACTTCCAGCAGCGGGCCATGTTCTTTCTGCATGGCCAGCATCGTGGCGTTGGTATTGTCAGTCATTGTCTTTCTCCACTCCCCTTGCTCAGGCCGTTCGGCTCTTCGGGTCGAGGGCGTCCTTGACGGCGTCGCCCATCATGATGAACGCAAGCACGGTGATGGCCAGTGCGGCGGACGGGTAGAACAGCACCATCGGATCGGTCTGCAGGTTGGTCTGCGCGCTGGAGATGTCGCCGCCCCAGCTCACCGTGGTGGTGGGCAGGCCGACGCCGAGGAAGCTCAGCGTGGCTTCGGCCACGATGTAGGAGGCCAGCGAGGTGGTGGCGATGACGATGATCGGGGCCAGGGAGTTCGGCAAGATGTGACGGAACAGGTTTCTGGCAGGCGTGGAGCCGAGGGCCGTGGAAGCGGTGTTGAATTCGAGGTTCTTCGATTCCAGCACGGCGCTTCGGGCGATACGGCATACGCCGACCCAGCCGAAGAGCGTCAGCACCAGCACGATCTTCCAGATGGACTTGGAGGTCTTGAACATCTGAAGCACCACGATGGCGCCAAGCAGCATAGGCAGCGCGAAGAAGATGTCGGTGATACGGCTCAGCACTGCATCAATCCAGCCGCCGAAGAAGCCGGCGACGGCGCCGATCAGGGTACCGACGATCACGACCAGCAGCGTGGAGAGCACGCCGACGGACAGCGAGGTGCGCGTGCCGTAGATCACGCGGGTGTACACGTCGCAGCCTTGCAGGTCGAAGCCGAAGGGGTGGCCGGCGGTGGAGGGGCTCAGGGAGTTGCCCAGATCGCAAGCGTTCGGGTCCTGCTTGGTGAACAGCCCGGGGGCGATGGCCACCACGATGATGAAGAGAATCAGCAGCCCGGAGATGATGAACAGCGGGTTGCGGCGCAGGGTGCGCCATGCGTCGGCCCACATGCTGGTGGCCGGAGCAGATTCGTCGACGGAATCGATGTCCTGCAACGGGGTCTCCTCGATTGGAGCCACGTAGCGGTCTTGACCAGGCAGGGTTTCCATGAAGTATTCGGTTCCCGGTTCGCCGGTCTCGTTGAGTTCGTTCTCAGTGGTTTCGTTTGCCATTATCGCTCACTCCTCCCGGCTCACGCGTAACGGATACGCGGATCGAGGGCCGCGTACAGCAGGTCGACGACGAGGTTGCACACCACGAAGATCAGCATGAGCAACGTGACGATGGACACCACCAGGTTAGCCTCGCCCTTCAGAATGGACTGGTAGGTGAGGAAGCCGATGCCGTGGATGTTGAAGATCTGCTCGGTGATCATGGCACCACCCATCAGGGCGCCGATGTCCTGACCAAGGTAGGTGACGACCGGAATCAGGGAGTTGCGCAGTACGTGGCGCAGCATGACCTGACCGTTCGACATACCTTTGGCACGTGCGGTGCGCACGTAATCCTCGGCGATGTTGGAGGAGATTTCGGAGCGAGTCAATCGAATGATGTAGGCCATCGACACCGATCCGAGCACCATGGCCGGCATGAGCAGGTCGATGAAGCCCGGGTCTGCGCCTGCCGTCACCGGCAATATCGTCCACTGAATACCAAAGACATACTGCATGACGAAGCCGGTGACGAAGGTCGGCACGGAAATAAGCAGCAGGGAGACGATCAGGATGACGGTGTCGTACCACTTGCCCTTCTTGAGGCCCGAGATGATGCCGAAGACCACGCCGAAGATCGCCTCGAACACGAACGCCATCAGGCCGAGCCGGATGGTGACCGGGAAGGCGCGGGCGATTTCGTCGAGAACAGGCTGTCCGGCGAAGGTATCGCCGAAGTTCAGGGTCAGTGCATTCTTCAGGTAGATGAAGTACTGAACGATGAACGGCTGGTCGAGATGGTATTCTGCGCGGATCTGGGCTGCGACGGCCTCATTGACGGGCTTGTCTCCGAACATGGCCTTGACGGGGTCGCCCGGCAGGGCGAAGACAAGGGCATAGACCAGAAGTGTCGTACCGAGAACCACGGGGATCATCTGCAGAATGCGTCGCAGAAGATACTTACCCATACGGTTGCTCCTTATTTCCTAGACCGGCCAGAAAGGGTATAGTACGCCCCCGCCGGTCGATAAATACTCCGACAGTTTACCGCATGCCCGGACTGTGATATGTAAATTTGCGTTAACGCAAGGTTTGAGATTGGGCAATGTTGGTGGATATGCCCATGGTTGCGGTCGGATAGTGGATACTTTAACTTGGTTCCCGATGGCGTGAGCAAGCACCCCTCACACAACAAAAAGGGCGGGGATCTTGCGATCCTCGCCCTTTATTTCCGAACTACCTAACGGTATCCGTTCAGTGAGTCAGACTCACTTCTTGGACATCTCGGTGTAGGTCGGGAGGTTCTGCCAATCGAAGGCGTAGCCGGACTTCACGTTGAGGGAAGCCACACCGGAGGCGTTGGAGTAGTACAGCGGGATGGCCGGAAGGTCGTTGAGAAGGATTTCCTCAGCCTGCTGGTACAGCTTGTTGGCGTCATCAGTGCTGGAAGCGGCAGCAGCCTGCTTGCACAGGTCATCGAAGGCCGGGTTCTTGTAGTCACCATCGTTGGAGCCGTTACCATCAGCAGCAGCGGTGGAGTACAGCTGCCACAGGTAGTTCTCGGCGGACGGGTAGTCAGGCTGCCAGCCGGTACGGAAGGCGCCCTTCATCTGACGGTTGGTGATCGCGTCACGGAATTCCTGGAAGGTCGGGATCGGGTTGGTGGCCGCGTCGATGCCCAAGTTGTTCTTGAGCTGGTTCACGACGGCGTCGTAAATCGGCTTGGCACCACCATCGGCGTTGTAGGAGAAGGTGAGCTGGCCGTCGTACTTGGAGATGGCGTCAGCCTTGGCCCACAGTTCCTTGGCCTTGGAGGCGTTGAACTTCAGGTTGTCGGCACCCTTGAGGGAGTCGGAGTAGCCCGGGGTCTTCGGGGAGGTGAACTCGGTGGCGGCGGTGGCGTTGCCGTTGAGCACCTTGTCGATGAGCTGGTCACGGTTGATGGCCATGGAGATGGCCTGACGACGCAGCTGGCCTTCCTCGTCGTTCTTGAAGTGGTCAAGGGAGGACGGGATGGTGAAGGTCTGGATGACGGAGCCGGCCTCGGAGTAAGCCTGGACCTTCTTGTCGGTCTTGAAGGTCTTGGTGAAGGCGGCCGGGACGGATTCCATCACGTCGAGGTTGCCGGCCTGAATGTCGCGGTAGGCGGCGGAGTCGTCGGTGTAGACCTTGAAGGTCACGCCGTCGTTCTTGACGTCCTCGTTGCCCTTGTAGTCAGGGTTCTTGACGAGGGCGATTTCCTTGTTGTGGTCCCACTTGGAGAACTTGTACGGGCCGTTGCCCACAGGAGCCTCGCCGAAGGCCTTCGGGTCCTTGTAGAAGGATTCCGGCAGCGGGGCAAAGGCCGGGTAGCCGACCTTAATCGGGAACACGGAGTCGGACTGGTTCAGGTCAACGGTGAAGGTGGTGTCGTCCACGACCTTGAGGCCGGAGAGCTGCTCGTCACCCTTGAGGCCATCCTTCTGCAGATCGTCATAGCCGGCGATGGCGGAGAAGAAGGAGGAGCACTTCTGGGCGTTCTTGGCGTTGGCCACGTAGGACCAGGCCTTGGTGAAGGACTCAGCGGTTACCGGAGTGCCGTCGGTGAACTTCCAGCCGGACTTCAGCTTGATGGTGTACTGGGTGGCGTCAGCGTTCGGGGTGATGGACTCAGCCACTTCGTTGGAAGCCTTGCCATCCTTGTCGAAGGAGACCAGTTGGGAGAACAGCAGACCGACCGGCTTGCTGCCGCCGGTTTCGTTGGTGTTGCCCGGGATCAGCGGGTTCTGCGCTTCGGAGTTGTACGCAGTGATGATGTTGGAGCCAGCGGTGTTACCGGAGGCAGCGTTGCTGTTGGAGCCGCCGCAGGCGCTCAGCAGCATGGCCACGGAGCAAGCCATGGCAGCGAAAGCAAGAGCTTTCTTCTTCATATGATTTCTCCTATTCATTAGGTTGCAGGACGTCTCAGCCCCGCCTCATGCGAACGGGGCTGGATTCCCCGTCACCGTGAGACTTGCATCTCACGATGTCTCGAACAATCCAACCCCGTTGCTGATTACCTGTCATTTTTGCGCACTTGGGAGACAAGCAGTGTATTTTTTGTTACACCCATGTAAAATTCAGGGGTTCTTGCCGGCTAGGTTCAGTCTTTGCTGAGTTTGTTAACCAATGTCCACATAGTGGTCATGCCCGCGGAAAGGCCTGTCCGTAACGGTTCTTGAGCTGCTCGATGGAGACGTGCGTATAGCGTTGTGTAGTTTTCAAGGAGGAATGCCCGAGCATCTCCTGCACCTCCCTCAAATCGGCACCGCCGTCCAGTATGTGCGTGGCGGCGGAATGACGCAACGCATGGGGGCTGATGTCCGGCACGCCGGCCTCTCGGGCCGCTCTGTGCACGATGTCACGGGCTATGCGTTGGTCGATACGGCCGCCTCGTGCGCCGAGGAACAGGGCGTTGGCAGCACGGGACTTGACTGCATCCGTTGCCGTACGGGCCAGTACCGGCCGCCCCTGTTCCAGCCAAGTCTCCAGCGCACGCTGGGCGGGTAGTCCGAACGGCACCACGCGTTGCTTGTTGCCTTTGCCGGTGACTTTGATGGTGCGATTGGAGAAGTCGATGTCGGCGATATCCATCGACACCAGTTCGGCGACACGGATGCCGGTGGCATACAGCAGTTCGAGAATCGCGGCGTTGCGCTGCGATTCGGCGGTGACTCGGGCGTTGTCGCGCTTGTCTGCACGGGCGGGTGCCTCACTGCGGTTTACGGTATCGGCCGACTTATCAGCTGTCTTGCCAGCTGCCTTGCCGCTGCCGGACGCGGCTGCCGCTCCCCCATCGTCCTTGTACTGGTTTGTTGCAACGGCATGTTCAGCGACATCCAATAATTGCTCGGCCTGGGATTCGGTGAGCACCGCGGGCAGCGTGCTGGGAATCGAGGGAGTCATCAGTGTGGCGGCCGGGTCGGTGGCGGTCAGCCCATGCTCATAGGCCCACGCGAAGAACCCGCGCACGGCCACGGTTTTGCGGGCCATGCTGCTGCGGGCGTGATCGCGCGATTCCACCGCCATCCAGCTGCGCAGATCATCCAGCGTGATCTCGTTCAGATCGGTCACGCCGCGCAGCTCGAACAGGTGCAGGCATGCCGTGAGATCCGCGCGATACGCTTTGAGCGTATTCGCTGACAGGCCGCGGTTGGACTTCAGATAGGAGACGAAGGAGTCGATATCGCCGTCGAACTGCGTAGATGACACTCTCGTTCTCCTCCGAATTCTTTATGGCCTTGGGTTACGGCCGGGGTGGCGTGTTACGCCGCTCCGGCACGGGTTTCAATGTGGCGATCTGTTCCTGATGGATGGTCACGTTCTGGGCCGGGCGCGAACCATTGGCGGCGGCGTCACGCACCATCTCCAACGTGTATCCATCCCAGGAAACCACATGCCCCACATAGTCGCGGAACTTCATACGGTGGTCGACCGGGTCAATGCCGTCGGTGATGCGCACCACCACGCGGGCACCGGCCGGAATCTGCCTTGGTAACGTCATACGTCATCATCCCCTTAACCATCCGCCGCATCAACTTCTATGCGTTTCCCGAAAAACGGTACAGACTACCTTACTCCTTTGGGTCTTTCGAACAGCGGAGCCACACGGTCTTCTCACGAAAACAAGCGGGAACTTCATCCCCCTCGCGCAGCCTTCTTCGTGACGGGCGGCGAGGGGAACCTGCACACGGGCTGCATGGCGGGGCGCAGTTACATGGCGGGGCGCAGTTACATGGCGGGGCGCAGTTGGACGATGGCCTGACGCGGATGGATGAAACCGGTGATGGCTTCTCCCCGGCGTGCGGAGAACAGCAAGGTCTGCTGCCAGCCGGCTTCGGGGACGGCGAGCTCGCGTTCCGGGAATCCGGCGGCAGTTGTGCCGGCTTGCTGCGCGGTGGCCGTACCAGCTTGTGCAGCGGTGATGCCGGCTCGCGTCACGGCGGCCTTGTACCGGCGGAAGGGGTCGCCTTCGGCGAAGAATCCCATCACATCCTGCTCGCCGTCGGCACCAGCGTGCAGTTGGTCGGCCATATCGGTCAGACGTGCCGCCATGCGGCGCAGCAGCACTTCGACGTTCAGCGAGTCTTCCTCGACCATCGCGCGCGTGCGGTCCGGGTCGGTCAGGGACACGCGGGTCATGTCCCTCCAGCAGCCGGCAGCCAGTGCGGCGGCGATGTTGCGGTCCGGGTTGGCGACCAGTTCGTTGATCAGCGCGGTGGACACCACATGCGGCATGTGGGAGATCATCGCCGCGGCCTTGTCATGCGTCTCGTCGTCCACGACGATGACGCGGTTGCCGACGTCCTTGGTAATCATCGCGGCGACGTCGAGGAAGCGGCGGTAGTCCGTGGACTCGTCCACGGTGATGGCCCATAGGGCCCCGTCGTACAGATGCGGGTCGGCGGCCTGCCAGCCGGACAGTTCGTTGCCGGCCATCGGATGGGCACCGACGTAGCACTTCCCCAGCGCGGCAGCCTTGACCTGATCGCGGACCATGCCCTTGACTGAGCCCACGTCGGTGAGCGTGGTGTTCGGATGGTCGCCCATAAGCGGGGCTAGGGCGGCGAGGATTGAGGGCATCGCCTTGAGCGGATTGCACAGCACGACCACATCCGGCTCGGCATCCATGAGTTCGGAGAGCGTGCTCTTGCAGAAAATGCCATCGGCTTCGGCCTGGGCGTAGGGGTGCGAGCGATGGTTCCACGCGATGACGCGTACGCCGCGCTCGGTCAGGCGGCGTGCGAGCGAGCCGCCAATCAATCCGAGTCCGACGATTCCGACTGTGTCTACCACAGCAGTTCCTTCCTTGCTCCCTCGGCGTACTGCCAGCCTTCCGACGCGCGATTGGTGATGTGGACGCCGCCCTCGGGCAGCATCCAGGCGTCGACCGGCGGGTTCGGGCGTTCGCGGCGCGGGTAGACGGCCAAGGTTTTTGCCCAGTCGCCGTGTCCGGCGATCTCTTCCAGTGCGGTGCGGAATCTTGGCTCCCAGGGGGCAGCGTCAAGGGTGGCGATGAAGCTGTAGGTTCCGTCGTGGCCTTTGATCGGGCGCGAGATGAAGCTGGTCATGTTCAGCCCCGCATCACGCAGGACGTCCAGCAGGTCGGCGAGCACGCCAGGGCCGGTGACCAGCGGGATGAAGGTGATGATGGTTTCGAAGTCGCCGGCGTCATTGCGGTGGGCGCGGGCGTTGAATTCCTGGACCACATCACGCGGGGCGATGACAAGGAATTCGGTGTGCGCGCCATCGAAATCCTGCACATGTTCGGCGAGGGTGTCGAGATCGTAGAGTTCGCCGCAGATGCTGGGGCCGAGCGCCACGCGGCCAGGCTTCAGGTCGCGGCAGGCGGCGGCGTTGGAGGATGCGGGTTCGGGCTGCAAATGGTGTTCGGCGATGAACCGGGTGCATTGGGCCAGGCCGTGCGGGTGGGCGCTGACGGGGTTGCCGGTGCAATCGCAGATGCTGTGGCCGCGCACGGTGAAGGCGTTGAAGGCCACGTCCACACTGATCCGGGCGAAGCCGGCCACGTCGGGGGCGTCGATCAGCGCGTCGAGATTCGGGACCACATAGCCTTCGACGTTGTTTTCCCATGCGATGACGCCCCAGCCTTGGCGCGACTGTACGGCCTGCATGATCGCGGGCACGTCGGGTAGGGCGGTGAGGTCGAAGTCGCCGAGTGTGGCGAACTGGTCGGCGGCCGTCATTGCCGCCTGATGGGTGAAGGTGCCTTCCGGGCCCAAGTAAAACAGTTTCATGCGTGCCATAAGGTTCTATGGTAGCGGCCGTAATCCCCTACGCCCGCCGATACGCGACGCATTCCCGGAAATGTGCCGCCATATATAGTTACGCGCGCGATTCAGAATGAGTGGGAATAACGAACCAGCGGGCGGGAAGAATGAGCAGGACGACTTGGACCAGTATCAGGCCGTACAGCCAGATGTAGCCGGCATGCTGGGAGAAGAACGGCATGTCGCCTTGGAATCCGGCGACGATGAGCGCTTTGCCGGATGTGGTGGTCAGTGCCATGCCCCATGCGGTCAGCGAGGAGGCGATGAGGTGCAGGGCCAGTCCGACCGCGCCCATGCGCGAACGGGCGCACCATGTCGATAGGCCGATCAGCAGAAATGCCAGCACCAGACCATACGGAACACTCAGTTCTGCACCCATACGGTGGGCGAACGTGCCCACAAAGGCGGAAGCCACGCCCGCCGCAATCGTGATCAACGATTTGACCAGCGCGTTCTGGCGATACGACCACGGACGCAGTTCAGCAGTGCTCTTCACAGTCATGCGTTTCAGTATAGGTGGGGATATGACTTGGCGAGGAATAAAACATTGATCGTCTCCCTCATCACCGCATTCTCCAACCGCAGGGCCTCCACCTGCCGGCGCAGCCCCTCCACGCCGTCTCCGCCGGACCCGGGCATCGGTTCAGCGGGCATCGGCGCGTTTCTTGCGTTCATCAGGCCCAGTATCCCCTCGCTGTGGTAGCGGTGCATCCACTGGTACACGCTCGTCGGCGTGCAGCCCGCGTCGCGCGGATCCTCGCGAACCCATTTCACCAGCGCCCCCTCGGACGGGTACCCGAGCTCCGCAATGACCTTCCTGATGGTCATGCCCTCAGTGTCGTTGAGGTAGGGTACGCACTGCCGAATGTTGTTGCGCAGGACAAGTTTGACCATGAAGTTGTTGGGTTCGCTGTATTCGGGGTCAGGCAGGCCGATCTCGGCCATTATCGGGTTTGTTCTCCGGTGTTTGTTCCAGCTCGTCAGGAGTGCTGGCTTTGCGTGACTATGTAGTTTGTGATGACTTAACCTTCACAATGCGAGATGCAAGTAACGTAATTTTCTTATCTATGCAAGCATGAAGGGTGTACTTATTCGGAGCACTGTATTCCACTAATGTTTGGGGTCCGTGATGAATGCAATATGTTTACGACATCGTTAAATCAAACATCAAATATGCCTCATCCGATTTCTTGAGTTTTAGAATCATTTTTATGGTATATCTAAATAATCTTTTACATAAGATCGCCATCGTGCGTATTACGGAGTTGGATTCAGCATTACGTATTATGTGTTTCAATACACTGCTCAATAACATAGGTTCCGTTGCAATGGTATCGACGTGGTCGGTATATGTTACTGGCATTTTGAAATTTAGTACGTTATGGCTAACCGTGAGCGGATGTGCAATGGCTGCGGGAATGATGATCGGCTCTGCATGCTGCGGTACGATTACCGATCGTTTGGAACCACGATCTGTTATTTGTGCATCTAATATTTGCTTCGGCATGTGCATGGCTTTGTTATGCTTTATTACTGATCCTGCAGCGATCACAATTTTACTTGCGATGTCCGGATTATCATCTTCATTCTATCATCCGGCTAGAAGCATTTTGATAGTACGGTATACACCGTCCGACGATATTGCTACAACACGATCAGTTACTGCGTCATACGGTTATCTTGGCACGATTCTTGGTACGATTGGTTCTTTGCTTGCATTGTCGGGGAATACGCGTTCTTGGTACATCGTTGCCATTGCTGTAAATGCTATAAGCAGTTTTTTAGTGTCGGTAAGCGCTTTACGACTGCCTAGGATCCGTGATCATTCAGAGAATAAATCTGTTCGCAATGCATTTTATTGGTTACGTAAATCTTTTAACTCTATTCGTAATATCAATTTCAAAATGCTGCATCTTAATGCTCAAGGTGCTATGCGTGATTCCCGGTTCATCATGACCTGTATCCTGATGAATATTCCCGTATTGGCTTTGTACGCATTTAATACTGGCATGCCAGTATGGCTGGTAAAGTTCACTGCATTTCCAACAGTTTTAGTTGGAGTTCATAAGGCAATGGTAAATCTCACCGGCACGATATTGCATACCGTTTTAACGCGTAAAAATGCAACCTTCTTGGAAGGTGTTAAGGATTACGAATGTGCTGCTTTAATCCAGTCACTCGCAGTAGTATTGGTTCCGGTCTCTTTATTCCTATCTCAATATGGATACGAAATTGCTGCTATTTTCGTTTTTTGTGTCATCACTGCTCTGCTAGCGTTGACTGAAATTGCTATGAATGGCGCGGCTTGGACGGTATCATACGCTTTACGTCGTCAAGGAAAGCAAGGAGAATACGAAGCGTCAAGTAATTTTATCGACGGCGCTTTCGGTATTTTATATCCTTATATTACTACACCATTATGCTCTTCATTTTCCATGATAGGATGGTGGATCGTTGGTTCGATAAGTGCAGTTGGTGTAATAATTATGCGCCTATTTATCAAATCTCCATCAACCAATAACAAAAAGCAGGTGGGTTGACTCATCTCTCGATGAGATCAATTAAGTGTGAAATAGATGCTATGAAATGGCCTCTATTATGAGGTCTATGGGCGTGGAAGGTTGGACGTTTGAGCATCCAACCTTCCACCCGTAAACTCTTATAACTTAGCTCCCCTCAGAGAGGGGAGCTAGAGAGAATGGTGGCTACAGCCGCACCAGATTACTTACCCTGCTGCGCGGCGTTCTGGCGGCGCTGCTTGGCGCGCCACTTGTACCAGTCCTCACGGCCGAGGATGATCTTGCGCACGCGGATGGACTCCGGGGTGACCTCCACGCACTCGTCCTCGTTGGCGAAGTCCAGGGACTCCTCAAGGCTCATCTTGATCGGCGGGGTCAGGGTCTCCAGCACGTCGGCGGTGGAGGAACGCATGTTGGTCATATGCTTGGCCAGCGTGATGTTCACGTCCAGCTCGTCGGGCTTGTTGTTCACGCCCACGACCTGGCCCTCGTACACCGGGGACTGCGGTTCGACGAAGAAGTTGCCACGGGCCTGCAGACGCTGCATGGCGTATGGGGTGGCGATACCCTTGCGGTCGGAAACCATGGAACCGTTCTGACGGATGGTGATGGCGCCGGCCCACGGCGCGTAGCCGGCGGAGATGGAGGAGGAGATGCCGGTGCCGCGAGTGGCGGAGAGCAGCGCGGTGCGGAAGCCGATCAGGCCACGGGACGGCACGGTGAACTGCAGACGGACCCAGCCGGAGCCGTGGTTGGTCATGCCATCCATGCGTCCCTTGCGGTCGGCCATGAGCTGGGTGACGGTGCCCATGTACTCTTCTGGCACGTCGATGGTGGTGTTTTCCATCGGCTCGTTGACCACGCCGTCGATCTTCTTGGTGACCACCTGCGGACGGCCGACGGTCAGCTCGTAGCCTTCGCGACGCATCTGCTCGGCGAGCACGGCCAGCGCCAGCTCGCCACGGCCCTGGACCTCCCAGGCGTCGGGGCGGTCGGTGGGCAACACCTTGATGGAGACGTTGCCGATGAGCTCGCGGTCCAGACGATCCTTGATCATGCGGGCGGTGAGCTTGTGGTCCTTGCCCTCGGTGCCGGCCAGCGGGGAGTCGTTGGTGCCGAAGGTCATGGAGATGGCCGGATCGTCCACATGGATGAGCGGCAGCGGCTTCGGGTCGTTGGGGTCGACGATGGTCTCGCCGATCATGATGTCGTTAACGCCGGCAACGGCCACGATGTCGCCGGGGCCCGCGGACTCGACCGGGGTGCGCTCGAGGCCCTGCGTGCGCAGCAGTTCGGAGACGCGGAAGTTCTCGAGGGAGCCGTCCACACGGGACAGGCCGTAGGTCTTGCCCTTCTCAAGGGTGCCGTTGTAGATACGGACCAGACCGAGTCGGCCGAGGAAGTCGGAGGAATCGATGTTGGCCACGTGAGCCTGCAGCGGGGCGCCTTCCTCGTATTCGGGGGCCGGGATGGTGGAGATGATGGCCTCAAACAGCGGCTCGAGGTTGTCGTTGTCTGGCAGGCCACCGTCGGCGGGCTGGTTCACGGAGGCGTAGCCGGCCTTGGCGGCGCAGTAGATGACCGGCATCTCCAGCAGCTGGTCGAGGTTCAGGTCGATGCCCTCGTGCTGCACGTCGTCGGCCAGGCCGAGCAGCAGGTCGGAGGTTTCGCCGACGACCTCTTCGATACGGGCGTCGGGGCGGTCGACCTTGTTCACGCACAGGATGACCGGCAACTTGGCCTCCAGGGCCTTGCGCAGCACGAATCGGGTCTGCGGCAGCGGGCCTTCGGAGGCGTCCACGAGCAGCACGACGCCGTCGACCATGGAGATGCCGCGCTCGACCTCGCCACCGAAGTCGGCGTGGCCGGGGGTGTCGATGATGTTGAGGGTGATGCCCTCCGGGTGGCCGTACTTGGCGGCCAGCGGACCGGTGTATTCCACGGCCGTGTTCTTGGCGAGGATGGTGATGCCCTTCTCGCGTTCCAGATCGTTGGAATCCATCACACGATCCGGCACTTCCTCACGCTCGGAAAACACGTGCGACTGCTGAAGCATGGCATTGACCAGGGTGGTCTTGCCGTGATCGACGTGAGCCACAATCGCCACATTACGGATATCTCCACGAACCGCCATCGAAACCTCTCTTAATGCTGATTCTTTTGCGTAATCGTTCGGTACTTGCGTTCTCGAGTACTTGAGTATCTACTCTGAGGTGTTATGTATACCTGCACACAAACCGTCACGATGATACTTGCACGGCTTGACCACACGGCGAGCGCTCCCCCGCGGATTGTCCGGGCCGGACCCGACGGTGCCGGGTCAACGCCGGGTCAGGCCGGCATAGGACTCTTCGAGGGCCAGGCTGACCCGTTCGATCTGCTCGCGGGCCAATGGCCTGCGGAACGTCATGCGCAATGCCGATTTGGCGACGGACGGTTCGAGGCCCATCGCCAGCAACGTGGCAGGAATCTCGTGGCGCCCGATGGCGCAGGCCGAGCCGGATGAGGCAGCGATGCCACGCGCGTCCAGGTCGACGAGCAGCGCCTCGCCGGTGACGCCGGGAAAGACGAAGGAGGCATGACCGGGCAGACGGCGCACGGGGTCGCCGGTCAGGTCGGCGCGGGGCACGACCCGGCGAACCGCATCGATGAGCATGTCTCGGGACGCGACCAATTCACGGTACTGCGCCTGCATGCGCGCATTCGATTCATTGAGTCCGATGGCGAGCGCCACGGCACCGGCCACGTTCTGTGTGCCGGAGCGCAGGCCGCGTTCCTGCCCGCCGCCGGACAGCACCGGTTCGATGGGCGTGCGGCCGCGTACCAGCAGTGCGCCCAGACCTTTGGGCGTGCCGAATTTGTGTCCGGATACGGACAGAGCGTCCACATCCCAGTCACGAAAACGAATCGGAATCTGGCCGGCGGCCTGTACGGCGTCCACATGGATGGGCACGCCGTGCGCATGGGCGATGCGGACCAGTTCCTCCACGGGTTCCACGGTGCCGACCTCGTTGTTGGCAAGTATGGTGGAGACCATCGTGGTACGTTCGCTGGCCTCGCCGTCGAGCTCGCGTTCAAGTGCGTCGAGATCGAGATGTGCTTGCGCATCCACGGGAATGCGCACGACTTCGAAACCGAACCATTCGTGCAGCCATGCCGCCGATTGGGCCACGGCCGGGTGCTCGATAGCGGAAATGATAATGCGCGGGCGGCTGCTTGCCAGCTGTTTGCCATCGGTTTCGTCGAGTCCGTAGACCGGCCGCAGGCCCAGCTTGCGCATGCGGGCCATGGCAATGCCTTTGATGGCCAGATTGTCCGATTCGGTGCCGCCTGAGGTGAAGATCACGTCATCCGGCCGGGCGCCCAATGCCGCGGCAAATGATGCGCGGGCCGCGTCCAGCGCGCGGGCCGCGGTTTTGCCAGGCTGGTGCACACTGGCCGGATTGGCGTAGGCCTCAGTCAGGAACGGGGTCATGGCCTCGATGACTGCCGGGCTCACTGGTTCGGTGGCGGCGGCGTCCAGGTACAGTTCGCCGGCTTCGCTGGACGTGTTGGGGGTATCGGCCATGACTAGTTCCAATCCAATCCGAGGTCGATGCTACGCACGGAGTGGGTGAGCGCACCCACGGAGATCACGTCCACGCCGGTGGCGGCCACGGCTGGCACTCGCTCCAGGCTCATGTTGCCGCTGGCTTCCACGATGGCCTTGCCGTCGATGAGCTCCACGCCGCGACGGGTGTCGTCGAGCGAGAAATTGTCCAGCATGATGGTGTCCGCTCCGCCGGCGAGCACGGCGGGAATCTGGTCAAGGCGGTCGACTTCCACTTCGATATGCGTGGTGTGGCCCACCTGTTCGCGCACGTGGCGGATCGCGCCGGCCAGGTCGATGCCGCGCGCGGCGAGCGCCGCCAGATGGTTGTCCTTCATCATGACCGCGTCGGACAGTCCGTAGCGATGGTTGTGGCCACCGCCACAGACCACGGCGTATTTCTCGAACGGGCGCAGGCCGGGCGTGGTTTTGCGCGTATCGACGATGCGGGTGCGCTCGTAGCGGCGTGGCCGGGTGACGGGTCCGTCATAGTCATCGCCGTAGATGGCGTTCACCGCGTCCACGAAGGCGGCGGTCATGGTGGCGATGCCGCTCATGCGCTGGGTGAAGTTGAGGGCGATGCGCTCGGCGGTGAGCAGGTCGCGTACCGGACCTTCCACGGTGGCGAGTACCTGGCCACGCTGGAATCGTTTGCCGTCCTTGATGGCGGCGGTGACGGTGACGGCCGGGTTCTGCGCGGCGAAGGCTGCGGCGAACACGTCGATGCCGCTCATCACGCCGTTTTCGCGTGCGGTGAGGTGGGCCGAGCCGGTTTCGTCCGCGGGGATGGTGGTCTCGCAGGTGATGTCGCCGTAGGGCGCGTCTTCGGCGAGCGCCGCTTCGACGGCGACGCGGATGATGTGTGATGTGAGCATGGGTTAGTCCTTGATGTAGGCGACGGAGTGGGCCCAGTTGTCGACTGGCTCGCTGTAGTCGGTGCGGGCGTGGGCGCCTCTCGACTCGGTGCGGGCGAGCGCGGCGATGGCGGCCACATAGCCTACGGTGAGCATGTTGCGGTTCTCCAAAGCCTCAACGCTGCTTGCAGCACCATCGGCGTTTACATCAGCCTGGGCGTTTGCGGCGGCGAGGCCTTGGCCGAGTTCGGCGATGGCGGTTTTCAGTCCGGCCTCGTCGCGCAGCACGCCGACGCCATGCCACATGGTGTTCTGGATGCGGGTACGGTCCCAGACCTTGTCGGCGGCGGTATCGTCAGCAGCAGCCGTAGCGGCAGGAGCGGCCAGCGCGATCGGCGCATGGTCGAACACGGCACCGGTGGCGGAGTTCAGGAACGGTTCGGGTGCCCAGACCGCGTCGTCACCGTCCGCGACGGCGGCAAGACCGGCGCGGCGTCCGTAGACAAGTCCTTCGAGCAGCGAGTTGGAGGCAAGGCGGTTGGAGCCCATGACACCGGTGCGGGCGCATTCGCCGGCCGCGTACAGGCCGGGGATGGAGGTCCGGGCGTTCAGATCGGTGCGAATGCCTCCCATGTAGTAGTGCGCGGCGGGCGCCACCGGGATCGGCTCCTTGCTCCAGTCGAAGCCAAGCGAACGCGTATAGGCGTCGATGGTCGGGAATCGGTGGGCCAGGAAGCTGGCCAGGTCGGGGTTCTCGCGGGTCATCGGCGACACGTCGAGCATCACGGGCTTGCCGCCTTGCGCCTGCATCACGCGGAAGTTCTCGCGGGCCACGACGTCGCGCGGTGCGAGTTCGGCGCGCGGATCGATGTCCCTCATGTACCGGTGGCCGTGTTCGTCCAGCAGCACCGCGCCTTCGCCGCGCACGGCTTCGGAGACGAGGAAGTGCTCGCCCACGGCCATGGCGGTGGGATGGAACTGGTAGAACTCCAGATCGGCGACCTGGGCGCCCGCACGCCATGCGGCGGCGAGGCCGTCCGCGGTGGCGACCGGCGGATTGGTGGTGTACGGGTACATACGGCCTGCTCCACCGGCGGCCAAGATCACCCGGTCGGCGGACAGATCCTTGTCCTGCCCGTCGATCAGCAGGCGGACGCCGGCGATGTGGCCGTCCCGCACGATGAGGTCTTTGAGGAATGCGTTCTCGATGATGTGGATGCGCGGGTTCTTGCGCACCATGGCGGAGACGTCCAGTTCGAGCACTTTGCCGGTGGCGTCTCCCCCGGCATGCACCACGCGGGCGCGCGAATGAGCCGCTTCCAGGCCGCGCAGCATGTGTCCCTGCGCGTCGCGGTCGAAGTGGACGCCGGCCGCGGCGAACTCGCGGACGCGCTCCGCACCCTCACGGGTGAGGATGTCCACGGCCTTCGGGTCGCACAGGCCGTGGCCCGCGGCCATGGTGTCGGCGGCGTGCAGCTTCGGGTCGTCGTCGGAGAAGATGGCCGCAGCGATGCCGCCCTGCGCATGATAGGTGTTCGATTCCACCAGTTCGGCCTTGGTTACCAAGGTCACGTCGTGTCCGGTGCCGGCCACGGCCAGTGCCGCGGACAGTCCGGCGACGCCTGCGCCCACGACGACGATTTCAGTGTTGCTCATTGTGTTGCTTTCCTCTGTTTTTGCGTCATCCGCTCCCCCTCAGTCACCTACGGTGACAGCTCCCCTCAGGGAGGGGGAGCTAGAAGCATGTCACGGGTGAACGCGCAGCATGCGCTCCAGCGCCACCTTGGCTTCGCGGGCGGTGTCTTCGTCCACGGTGATGCGATTGACCACGTTGCCGGCTTCGAGGTTCTCCAAAGCCCAAGCCAGGTAAGCCGGGTGGATGCGGTACATCGTGGAGCAGGGGCAGACCACGGGGTCCAGGCAGAACACGGTCTTGTCCGGGTACTGCGCGGCCAGACGGTTCACCAGGTTGATTTCGGTGCCCACGGCGATGGCGGATCCGGCGGGTGCGTTGGCAATCTCCTTGACGATGTACGCGGTGGAGCCAGTGCCGTCGGCGGCGTCGACCACCTGCATCGAGCACTCGGGGTGCACGATCACCTTGACGCCCGGGTATGCCTTGCGGGCGCGTTCGACCTGTTCGACGGTGAAGCGCTGGTGCACAGAGCAGAAGCCCTTCCACAGAATCATCTTGGCGCGGGCGTAGTCGGCCGGATCGGCGGCGCCGCCCTGTGCCTTGAACGGATCCCACAGCGGCATCTCGTTCAGCGGAATGCCCATCGCGCGGGCGGTATTGCGGCCCAGATGCTGGTCCGGGAAGAACAGCACGCGCTTGCCGCGGGCGAACGCCCATTCCAGCACGGCGTGCGCATTGGACGAGGTGCATACGATGCCGCCGTTGCGTCCGCAGAACGCCTTCAGCGCGGCGGATGAGTTCATGTAGGTGACCGGGATGATCTGCTGCAAGCCATCGGAGTCCGGCTGGGTGCCGCAGATCTCGCCGAGCTGGTCCCAGCATTCCTGGACCTGGTCGATGTTGGCCATATCGGCCATCGAGCAGCCGGCGGACAGGTTGGGCAGGGTCACGCTCTGTTCGGGCGTGGAGAGGATGTCGGCGGTTTCGGCCATGAAGTGCACGCCGCAGAACACGATGTGGTCGGCGTCCGGGCGTTCGGTGGCGTTCTTGGCCAGCTGGAAGGAGTCGCCCACGAAATCGGCGTGCTTGATGATCTCGTCACGCTGGTAGAAGTGGCCCAGAATCAACAGTTTGGAGCCAAGACGCTGCTTGGCGTCGGTGATGCGCTGCTGCAGCTCCTCGTCGGAGGCCTTGCGGTATTCGTCCGGCAGCACCTGCTGACGCGGCGCGTTGGCGGGCAGACGGTCGAGCATCGAGGCACCGGGACCGTAGCTGGGTGTGGTGGTGTCGAAGTGCCATGGGTCCTGGGTCAGTCCTGCATCGCAGGTGCTTTGCGCGCCCAGCTTGGCGATGATCTCGTCAACGGACGGCGCAGTGGATAGTGCGGTCATAGCGGTTCCTTTCCTATATACGTCTGTGATGCCGGCCCGAAGCGGGTCGGCGGGAAAAATCAGATGCGCGCGGATGGGATCAGCGCGTCGAGAGCGTCTTCACGCTCGCCTTGTCTGGACAGTTCCACGATGTCGTCGCCATCGGATTCGTGGGGCGTACCGTTCTCGACAAGTCGTTTGGGGATGTAGCGGTAGACGGTGGCCGGTCGTTGGCGGCCTTCGCGCACCTTCTCCCCGGTGTCTTCAAGATCTCCCGAGGCAAGCATTTTGCGGCGGAAGTTCGCCAAGTCGAGGGTTTCGCCGCCAATCGCCTCATAGACGCCGTGCAGTTGGCGCAGGGTGAACGTGGGGCCGAGCAGTCGGGTGGCCACGTCGGAGTATTCGATTTTGGAGCGCAGGCGGAGCAGCGCGTAGTCGATGATCTGGCGATGGTCGAACGCCAGCTCGGGCAGTTCGTCTTCGGGGAACCATCGTACGTTGTCACCATCCTCGAAGCCCGCGGCCTCGGTCTGGCCGACGAGCGCCCAGTACACGACGGATACCATGGGTAATCCGCCATGAGACCGGGTCGGGCCTCCAAAGGTGTACAGCTGTTCGAGGTATCGCGGGTGCAGGTCTGTGGTCGATTCGAGGGCCGCGTAGGCAGACTGTTCCAACGACCGGTCGGAGCGCAGGTCGCCGCCGGGCAATGCCCAGCAGCCCAGGAACGGCTGACGGACGCGCTTGACCAAGGGCAACCAGAGACGGGAATGGGCCGAGTTCGCGGCGTTGCCGGAATCGGCGGCACTGTTGCCGGTATCGCCTTTCGGGCCGAGTGCCAGAATCACCACTGACACGCCGACCTGTGGCGGTGCGCTGCGGCGCTCGGACACATTGCCGAATCCCATGCCATGCCTCTTTCCATACCGGTTGTTCTCCCTGCATTGAGAGCATAGCACTACTTATAGTCACAATGACCATAAATCACATATTGGATGGTCTAGCGCACGAATATTGGTCAGGTAGCGGGCCCCAATCGCTACGAAATCACGTCCGCGTCTTCCGATTTCGACTGTGTCATTTCGGCGACGGGCGGGAGGAACGGCGCCAGGGAGGGTAGTTCGTCGAGACTCTTCAGTCCCATTTGGTCGAGGAAGAACTCGGAGGTGACCAAAAGGGCCGCGCGGGATTCGGGGTCCACGCCGTCTTCCTTGATAAGGCCGCGTACCGTGAGCGAGCGAATCACGCCATCGGAGTTGACACCGCGGATCGCGGCCACTTGGGCTCGGGTGACGGGCTGGCGATAGGCCACGATGGCAAGCGCCTCCAGTGCGGCCTGACTGAGTCTCGCAGTCTGGCCGTCGGTGACGAATAATGAGACGACCGGCTCGAACGCGGCGCGACTGGCGAACTGCCAGCCACGAGCGGTGCGGCGCAGTTCGAAGCCGCGCGGGCGGATGCCACGGGATTCATCGCCCTCATAGTCATCGTGCAGGGCTTGCAATGCCCCTTCG
The DNA here is from genome assembly GCF_000269965.1 of Bifidobacterium longum subsp. infantis ATCC 15697 = JCM 1222 = DSM 20088. NCBI lineage: Bacteria > Bacillati > Actinomycetota > Actinomycetes > Bifidobacteriales > Bifidobacteriaceae > Bifidobacterium > Bifidobacterium longum. The sequence goes on along the minus strand of NC_017219.1, from coordinate 1,072,042 downwards.
ACTGTGTTGCGGTCCAATGCCAAAATACGGGCCAGCTCGGTGGCGGTCTGCGGCTGGTCGGAGACCATCAGAATCGCTTCCAGACATGCGGGCAGCCCGCCGGGAAAAACGTCTACCGTGAAATCCACGTATTGGGGACGCGCCTCCTCCACTCCCCTCACCGCGGCCTTTGCGGATCCAGCCGTCGATTCCGTATCCGCCATGTGTTCGGTTGCATTCGTTGCGTCAATCCGCTCAGTCACCAGTCGCCGTCCTTACGCAAAATCGCCTTCGGAAATGTTCACGTCGCTCATCGTTTCGTCTACGCCGGGCACCCACCTCAGATGCAGTTCGGCAAACGGACCATCTTGCTGATACTGCAGCACACCTTGTTTGAAGAACACGAGCACGGCCATGAACCGAGCCACCACCTCAATACGAGAAGTGCAGTCCCGGGTCAATTCGCTGAACGACATCGACTGGTCTCCCTTGAATTCCAGTGCCGCGATCAGTCGGTCGCGCACCACCAGCGATTGGGCCCGCAGATCGACCAGCGGCACGTGCAGCTGGTGAATCGATACTTCGGAGGCGGGCGCGTTGGCGATGACCTGGGCGGCCAGTTGGGCGAGTTCGAGCGGGGTCAGCGTCCATACCAGCTCAGGCAGCATGGCGGCAATGCCCTCGTCCATGGCCGCCGGGTGCGGGAATCGGCCGGAGTTGGCGGCGATACGCGCCCGGAAGTCACCTGCGGCCTGCTTGTAGGCGCGGTATTGGAGGAGTCGGGCGAACAGCAAATCGCGTTCGCGCAGTGCTTCAAGGCTTTGCTCATCGTGCTGGCTGTCTTCGCTGCCGGGCAGAATCGCCACGCTTTTGGCCTCGACCAGAATAGAGGCGATATCGAGAAAGGCGCTGGCCTCATCCATGTTTTTCGTGAAATCGAGCCCCCGCACGTATGTCAGGAATTCCTCGGTGATCGAGGAGAGAGAAACTTCGGTCAGCTCGAGTTTGTTGTTGGCGATCATGCCGAGCAAGGCATCGAACGGACCGGAATAGACTTCGAGGTTGACTTGGAAGCCGGAGGTGGCGGATTCCTCCGTGCTGATTTCGGCTTCCGCGGAGCTCCCCTCAGCCTCGCTACGCGAGCCAGCTTCCCTCAGAGAGGGGATCCGAGAAAGGGAAGTCTCATTCATCGTTTATCGAAACAATCGTTACGCCACGATGCCGCGAGCAATGAGCTCACGTGCCACCTCACGGTATTCCTTTGATGTCTTGTGCTCAGGTGCATAGACCACCACGGGCGCGGCGGCAACCGTGGAATCGGGCAGTTTGATGGAGCGGGAGATGAACGTGTGGAACACCTTTTCGCTGAACGCCTCGTAAATGCGCTGGCAGACCTCTTCGCAGTGCAGTGTCTTGGTGTACATGGTGATGAGCACGCCGTCCACTTCCAATGCGGGATTGATGCGGGACTGCACTTTTTCGATGGACTGCATCAGCAGGGCCACACCGCGCAAGGCGAAGAATTCGGCGGCCACGGGAATGATCACGCCATCAGCTGCGGCAAGCGCGTTCACGGTGAGCAGGCCGAGCGATGGCTGGCAGTCGACGATGATGAGATCGTATTCCGACTTGAGCTTGCGCAGCACGCTGTTCAGGATCTGCTCTCGGCCCACTTCGGTGACCAGTTGGACCTCGGCGGCGGACAAATCGATGTTCGCCGGAATCACATCGATGTTCTCGAATGCGGTGTGCTGCACCACATCATGTGGATCCACGGAAATATCGAACAGCGCGGTGTAAATCGTGTTCTCCACGGTATTCGCGTTGACGCCCAGTCCCACAGTGGCGGCGCCCTGCGGATCGAAATCGACGATAAGCACGCGGCGGCCATACTGGGCCAACGCACCGGCGATATTGATGGAGCTGGTGGTCTTACCTACGCCGCCCTTCTGGTTGCACATGGCAATGACGCGCGCCGGACCGTGCTGTTGCAGCGGTTCGGGTGCGGGGAAGGTTTCGTATTCACGTCCAAGCAAATCGGTAGGCATACTGTCTACCTTATCAATATCCATGTTCCGGGGTGGTGTAACGACATACGCTTCGTCCATGGGCAGCGTGCCTTGACGGAATGCGCCGTCTTGCCCGTGGTCGCCACGCCGATCTGCCATGCCTGGACCTCCGTCGAATCCTGATCTCACCTGACCAGCGTACTCTTATCCGTTCGCCAATATCGCCGCAAACACGTTGCTTCGACATATCGCGGACAACCCGTCTCATCACCTCGCCAGACATCGGTCATCGCGCCCGAGGATGGGCGGTGAGATAGGTTTCGATAAGCGCTTCGGGACTGACATGCGTGTAGATCTGCGTGGTGGTCACGCTGGCATGCCCCAACAGTTCCTGCACGGTACGCACGTCCGCGCCACCCTGAATCAGGTGCGTGGCGAACGAATGACGCAGGGTGTGCGGATGGAGTGGTTTGGTGATGCCGGCCCGTTCCCCGGTTGCTTTGACGATTTCCCATACCGATTGCCGCGAGATGCGCTTGCCACGTTTGTTGAGAAACAGTGCGCGTCTCTCGGGAATCTTGGCGCTGGAGCGCCGTTCCAGCTCGCCACGCCCCGCATTGAGGTATGCGGTGATGGCCCGGCATGCGTAGCTGCCCAATGGCACAAGCCGCTGCTTGGAGCCCTTGCCCATGAGTCGCGCGATGTGCTCGTCCAGGTCGATATCGTCCAGATTCGTGCCGGTGGCTTCCGAGACGCGGCAGCCGGTGGCGTACATGAATTCGAGCAGGGCCTTGTCCCGCAATACCACCGGATCGGTTGATCCGCCGACTGCCGCCGTGTCGAGCAGACGGGTTACCTCGTCCACGGTGAGTACGTCAGGCAGGGTGCTGGCACCTTTGGGTGCCTTGACTGCGGCAGAAACGTCGGCAGTCACCGCGTGCTGACCGAGCGCGAAGCGATGGAATTCGTGGATCGAGGCCAGTCTTCGGGCTTTGGAGCGGGCGGACTCCCCCGCCTGGTCAAGGGCGGCGATGTAGTCTTCGACGTCTTGTTTGGTTATGGCGTCCGGTTCGTGGATGCCGCGGGTTTCGAGCCAATCAATGTATTTGGCGATGTCGGATTCGTAGGCGGTGACGGTGGCCGTGGCGAGTCCTCGCTCCACACCGATGTGGACGAGGAACTGCTCGGTGAGTCTGGTGAATCCGTTGGTCATGAGTTTGTTCTCTCCCCCACCCGCTGCGCGAGAGCCCCCTCGTCAGAGGGGACTGATAATAGGAAACCCCGCTCGGAAGCGGGGTTTCTAGTGTGAAGTCACGACTTCAAGCAATCAGGCCTCAACCGGAGCGTTGACGTCCTCAGGCAGGGCGGCCTTGGCGGCGTCCACGATGGTCTTGAAGGTGTTCGGGTCGGAGACGGCAATCTCAGCCAGAGCGCGACGATCCAGCTCGATGCCGGCGAGACGCAGGCCCTGGATGAAGCGGTTGTAGGTGATGCCCTCAGCGCGGACGGCAGCGTTGATGCGCTGGATCCACAGCTTGCGGAAATCGCCCTTGCGAGCCTTGCGGTCGCGGAAGTTGTAGTTAAAGGAGTGCAGCAGCTGTTCCTTGGCCTTGCGGTACAGGCGGGAGCGCTGGCCACGGTAGCCGGAAGCCCTCTCGAGAACAACGCGACGCTTCTTGTGGGCGTTCACTGCGCGCTTGACACGTGCCATAATCTATTCCTCAGCTTTCTAAAGTCTTATTATTTCCGGGTAAGCCCTATGTTCACTTCTGCAGAAGCTGGTGCAGCTTCTTGGCCTGGCCGCCGCGCAGCACATCGTCGGCGGACAGTTCACGGCGCTTGCGAGCGGACTTGTGCTCGAGGTTGTGGCGCATGGCGGAACCGACATGCTTCACCTTGCCGGTGCCGGTGATCTTGGCGCGCTTGGAAGCGGCGGAATTAGTTTTCATCTTCGGCATTGCTGCCCTCCTTGCTGGTTTGCTTCTTGTCGGAAGTCTTCTGAGAAATCGCGGACTGCGCGTCGGCCGCGGCCTGAGCCTGAGACTCCTGCTTGGCCGCGAGACGAGCCGCCTGGCGAGCCTGACGCTCGGCGCGGGACTCGGCGCCACGACGACGCTGCTCGGACTGGGTGTGGACCTTCTTGCCCTTCGGCGCAAGGGTCATGATGATGTTGCGGCCCTCCTGCTTCGGCTTGGACTCGACGGTGCCGTATTCCTCGACATCGTCGGCCAAACGCTGCAGCAGTTCCACGCCACCAATCGGGCGGGAGATCTCACGACCGCGCAACATGATGGTGACCTTGACCTTGTCGCCTCCGTTAAGGAAACGGGTCACATGGCCCTTCTTCACGTCGAAATCGTGGTCGTCGATCTTCAGGCGGAAACGAATCTCCTTGATTTCCGCGGTGCTCTGGTTGCGGCGAGCCTCACGAGCCTTGATCTTCTCGTTGTACTTGAACTTGCCGTAATCAATGAGCTTGGCGACCGGAGGCTTCGCGTTCGGGGCCACCTCGACGAGATCGAGGTTTGCCTCCTTGGCCAGGTTCAGCGCGACGGAAGTCGCGATGACGCCCACCTGCTCGCCCTTCGGGCCGATCAGGCGTACCTGCGGGACGCGAATCTCGTCGTTAATACGTGGTTCGTCGCTGATGATGACTCCAATCCTCTACTTTAATTCCGTGGCGAGGTCCTTTGCTGGAGTCCTGTTCAATGCTTTGGGTTCATGGCAAGCCAAAACCAGCGCCAATATGCGCTCAGCTTCTGCAGACACATATCAGTTCTTTGCGTCATTCCTGATTGCGCGTTGTATATCGCAATCGCTAGGCTGTTTGCCTTGAACCCGAGGCCTTGAAAGGCTTCCAGGTGGGGTTGCCCCGCTTTCTTGATTTCTCAAGCCAAATAGGAATCCTACCACACGCCCGGACATTCGCGGCCCGTGTGTCGGTGGGTGGATACCGGCTACAGTGGGCATCATGGCTCAGGTATGCGTGATTTTTGGTGCGGGCGAATACTATGCGGGCACGCCCGTGGTGCCGGCCGGCGCGTATGTGGTGGCGGCCGATGGCGGGCTCGACCATACGCGCGAGTTGGGCATCGTGCCCGATGTGGTGGTGGGCGATTTCGATTCGCTGGAGGGCCGGCCGCCTCGCACTGATGTGCGCACCATCGCGCTGCCCGCGTTGAAGGACGACCCGGACATGCTTTCCGCGCTGAAGGTCGGTTGGTCGGCGGGTTGCCGCGAATTCCATGTCTATGGCGGTTTGGGCGGCCGCATTGACCATACGATTTCCGGCATTCAACTGATGGCATTATTGGCCCGGCATGGGGCAAGCGGGTACCTGTATGGTGACGGGCTCATCGTCACGGCCATCACCGATGGCAGGCTTTCGTTCCCCGCGCATCCAGTGCCCGAGGACGGCCGTATGGTGTCGGCGTTCTCCCACTCCGATGTTTCGCTTGGCGTGAACGAACCGGGGCTGAAATACGAGCTCAAGAACGGCACGCTGACCAATACGGTGGTGCAAGGCGTCAGCAACGAGTTCCGCGACGGCGTGGACGCGGCCATCAGCGTGGAACACGGCACACTGATCGTCACTTTCCCCATCGAGGTGGCATTGCCTCAGGTGAGCCGATTTCACGAATTTGGCGGCGATATCGGCGAGCTGGACACCGCAGTGTCCAAGCTGCTGGTTCGCTGACTCGTGTATCGTGCGCTTGCTCGTGATGATTCAAGACATTCCTCCAAAGGAGAGGAAAATCACATGCCGGTTGCGGGCAATCCGAATTGTGAGCGCTCACAAAAAATACGGCATTTTTGCCCAAAACGCACGCTGAAACGTTGCCATGTGTACAGAGTCGGCATTACAGTAGCAACTGTTGGTAAACAATGGCCCGGTGTGCCAAAGCGCGCCAAGGCCACCCTACAAGGGAGAATTACATGACAGTTAAGATTGGTATCAACGGCTTCGGTCGCATTGGTCGTCTCGCCTTCCGTCGCATCTTCGAGCTGCAGGCTCGCGGCGGCCAGGCTGGTGACATTGAAGTTGCCGCCATCAACGATCTGACCACCCCGGCTACCCTGGCTTACCTGCTGAAGTACGACAGCACCCACGGCACCTTCCGTCATGACGATGGCACTCCGGTTGACGTCAAGGCCACCGAAGACTCCATCATCGTCGACGGCAAGGAATACAAGGTCTACGCCGAGAAGGACGCCAACAACATTCCGTGGGTCAAGAACGACGGTGTCGAGTACGTGCTCGAGTGCACCGGCTTCTACACCTCCGCCGAGAAGTCCCAGGCTCACATCAACGCTGGCGCCAAGAAGGTCCTGATCTCCGCCCCGGCCAAGGATGACACCACCCCGACCGTTGTGTTCGGCGTGAACCACGACATCCTCAAGGCTTCCGACGTGATCGTCTCCGCCGGCTCCTGCACCACCAACTCCATGGCCGCCATGGTCAAGCTGCTGGACGAGAAGTTCGGCATCAAGGCCGGCTTCATGACCACCATCCACGCCTACACCGGCACCCAGATGCTGCTCGATGGCCCGCGTGGCACCAAGACCGGCCGCAACCTGCGCGCCGCCGCCATCAACACCATCGCCCACTCCACCGGCGCTGCCAAGGCCATCGGCAAGGTCGTTCCGTCCGTGAACGGCAAGCTGCAGGGCCACGCCCAGCGCGTCCAGGTCCCGGACGGCTCCGTCACCGAGCTGACCACCGTGCTGAACACCGAGACCACCGCCGACGAGATCAACGAAGCCTTCAAGGCTGCCTTCTCCGACACCGAGTACTACGGCTACAACGATGAGGGCATCGTCTCCTCCGACATTCTCGGCGACACCCACGGTGGCGTGTTCGACCCGACCCAGACCGACGTCAACACCATTGACGGCGTGACCCTGGCTCGCACCGTGTCCTTCTACGACAACGAGTACGGCTTCACCTCCAACATGATCCGTACCCTGCTGTACTTCGCTGAGATCTCCGAGTGAACCACTGCGGTCTAGGCCGCTACGGTTCGTTTGAGAACTAAGCTGTGAGACCCCCGCCTTGTGCGGGGGTCTCTTCGTAGTAGAACGGTAATCATGGCAAAGAAAAGCAAGCATGATAAGGGCGTGGGTTCCACTCCGGCGACAGTCCAACTGGAGAAGGCGGGCGTGGAATTCCACGTATACGAATACGAGCACTCCAACGACCATATGGATGACGGCTACGGCGTGGAAGCGGCCACCAAGCTCGGCTTCGACGAGCATCAGGTGTTCAAAACCCTAATGGCGGACACCGGTTCGGAGCGTGTGGTAGGCGTGGTACCAGTCAGCGGACATATGGACCTGAAGGCATTGGCCGCAGCCGTAGGTGCCAAGAAGGCCTCTATGGCCGATCCCAAGGTCGCGATGCGTGAATCCGGCTATGTGGTAGGTGGCATCTCGCCGTTAGGCCAGAAGACACGTCATAAGACTGTGTTGGATGAAAGCGCCCTGCAATTCGACCAGATTCTGGTCTCCGGCGGCAAACGCGGACTGTCCGTGGGGGTGAACCCGCAGGACCTGCTGAAGGTGATGAACGCCATTGCCGCACCAATCGGCACGTGGTGACCGTTCTTGGCTTCCCTCGGTGAGGGGAGCCAAGGATGACTATTTCTTCCTACGCAACTCCGCCGGCAACACGAAGTGCATGTTTTCTTTGATGGTTTCGATGGACTTCATACCGGTGAAACCCAAGTTTTGCAGAGCGTCAATCACACCGGACACCAGTTCGTCCGGCACGGAGGCACCTGAGGAGATACCCACGGACTCCAGTCCGACGAACCACGCCGGATCAAGCTCGCTGGCATCATCCACGCGATACGCTTTGCCGCGCTTCCCCAAGCCCTCCTGCGCCACCTCCATCAGTCGCACGGAATTCGAGGAGTTGGCCGATCCGACAATCACCACGCAATCGGACTGCTGGGCCACCAGTTTGACCGCAGCCTGACGATTCGACGTGGCATAGCAGATATCCGAACTCGGCGGCTCTTGAATCCACGGGAACTTGGCCTTCAGCGCGGCAATGGTGCCGGCGGTCTCATCCACGCTCAACGTGGTCTGCGAGAGCAGCACCAACTTGGTGTCGGGCGCAAAATCCAACGAATCGACATCCGATTCATGCTCGATCAAGTGCACATGTTCGGGGTTCTCCCCCACCACGCCGACTGCTTCATCGTGGCCCTTGTGCCCGATATAGACGATTTCATACCCCTTGCGCACGAAACGCAGCACCTCACGGTGCACCTTACCCACCAGAGGGCAGGTGGCATCCACCACATGCATGCCACGACGTTCGGCTTCCGCCTTCACTACCGGAGATACGCCATGGGCGGAAAACACCACCGGAATACCCGCTTGGGCAGCAGCATCCGGAATCTCCGCCAATTCCTGGACGAACACCGCGCCTTGCCCGGCCAAGTCCTCGACCACATGCTTGTTGTGCACGATCTGCCGGCGCACATATACCGGGGGCAGCCCATCCTCGCGCGTCCGCTTTCCGGAAGCCTCCGCGGCTTTGAGAATGGTCTGTACGGTAAGAATCGCACGGTCCACACCCGCGCAGAAGCCTCGCGGATCAGCGAGCACAACGCTTTTGGTCATCGGAACCTCCTGAACGTCAATAGTGTTTTCCAGTGTAAGGCAGGGATTACAGGAATCTGCCGTCACAACTATTCCGTGTCTCCCACGAATCACCGGTTTCCAAGGAATCCACGTGCTTCTCGCATGATGGTGTGAGACTCGTCACTCCACGTATTGCTACCGTGTCTGTACGAATTGTTTATTATATGCCGGCTATCGCCAATCCCCGCCTCGATAGAGGAGACGCGCTAGACTGGAGCCAGCGATAGCAGGAGCTACCGGCTCACCAACCTCACTACGGGAGTGATTCCATGACGAGTAAAACACCACGCACCGGAAATCAGTATTCGATTCACTATGGCGATTATTCCGCCGTCATCTGCGAACTCGGTGCCAAGATTCGCCGATTCGATTATCAAGGCAAGGAAATTTTCTGCCCGTTCGGCGTCAACGACCTGACCCCCACCTGTAACGGCTATGTGCTGGCCCCGTGGCCGAATCGCATCGAAAACGGCGAATACGATTTCGATGGCAAGCATTACTGCGCGCCGGTTAACGAATATCATCCCGCACCGCGCAACAATGCGAACCACGGATACGCCTACCACTACATGTGGAAGCTTGAATCGTTGACCGATAGCGCCGTGACGCTTTCGCTGCGCTTCCCCAACCTGGACGGATACCCGTTCGATGTGACCGTGACCGTCACCTACGAACTCGGCGACAACGGCATGACCGTGACCGTCAATGCCCGCAATGATGGCGACGAGCCGGCACCGTGGGCTCTCGGCCTGCATCCGTGGCTGGCCAACGGCAAGCAGGGCGCGACTGTCGCCGAACGCGATGCCGACTCCGCCGCCTGCCACCTGCAGATTAAGGCCGACAGTCATGTGACGGTGAACGAGGCGCTGATTCCCACCGGCACCGAACCGGTTACCGGCATCTACGACCTGAACGATGGCCCGACGCTCGAAGGCCGCGCCTTTGATGATGCCTGGGTCGACGTGGAGCGTGCCGCCGATGGTACGACCACCACCACATTCACCCGCCCGGACGGTATTGAAGTGAAGCTCATTGGCGATGAGACGATCAATGCTTGGCAGTGCTACACCGCCACTGGCGCGCCGTTCTCCGAGCATCCGTATGGTATCGCCGTCGAACCGATGACCGCCCCGGCCAATGCCTTCCGCACTGGTGACCACTTGGTGACGCTCGCCCCCAACGGCGACTACACCACTGTGGTCCGCTACGAAGTAGCCCAGAAGTAGTTCCGTTACGTTGGCTCCCCGCCAGAGGGGAGCCAATTATTTATCCTTATGTGCCGCCGCGTCTTGGGACTTGTGCGATACGATTGTGAGCGGTAACAATCTGTTTCACCAAGGAGTGTGCACTATGGCTTTGAAGCCTCGCACTGGTAACCAATATGTCATCTCGGCCGGCGAATGGGGTGCCGTCGTCACCGAAATGGGTGCCAGCCTGCGCGAGCTGAAGTGGCGCGGCGAAGACCTCATCGTCCCCTTCGACCCGAACAAGGTCATCCCCTGCTGCAACGGCTGGGTGCTGGCACCGTACCCGAACCGCGTGACCAATGGTCAGTATTCTTTCGATGGCGAAGACTACCAGATGCCGATCGACGAGTTCGACCGCCAATCCTCCCTGCACGGCTACGCCTACCGCTACATGTGGGAGCTCGTTGATTTGCAGGAGTCACATGTGACGCTCTCCTGGCGCTCCCCCGACATCGCCGGCTACCCGTTTGATATCACCATCACCGCCACTTATGCACTTGACGAGAACGGTCTCACGGAAACCTTCACCGTGCACAACAACGACAGCGTGAAGGCCCCATGGGCATTTGGCATCCACCCGTGGCTGGCAAACGGCAAGCACGCCACCGGTCAGGCCATTACCGCCGACAACGAGTCCTGCCGTCTTGAGCTGCACTGCGATACCCACGTGACCGTAGACGAACACCTGCTGCCCACCGGTGAAGAGCCGGTTTCCGGCATCTTCGACCTGCGCGATAACCCCACGCTGGAGGGACGTGGCTTCGACGATGCCTGGACCGATATCACCAACCGCGGTGAAGATGGCAGCACTTCCGCCGTGTTCACCCGCCCCGACGGCATCAAGGTCACGCTGACCGGCGACAAGACCATCAACTCCTGGCAGGTGTGCACCGGCAACGAAATCGGCGAGAAGGCTCGTCAGGCCGGCGTGGCCGTCGAACCGATGACCGCCTACGCCGACGCCTTCCGCACCGGCAAGGATCTGGTTGTGCTCGAGCCGGGCGATGACTACACCACCGTGGTCACCTTCCACGCCGAACAAATCTGAAAAACCGAATAACCAAGCCTGACGATCATCGCCACATGGACACCCGTGTTGCATCACGTCGTACTTATGTGGCATAATTCCGAAGGCTTATTTTTTTACTGCAGCAAAGGAGTCCATCATGGGCATGCGCGGACGTAAGCGCAAGGATCGTCGTAAGAAGGCCGCCAACCACGGCAAGCGTCCTAACGCCTGATTCTTCGCGTTTCTTATAGAACGCTCAAGGCCCGTCTGATGATACATCAGACGGGCCTTGTTGTATATGTCGTTACTTATCTTCGCCGCAGCAGTGATCAAGCGTGGCCTTGAGCCGGGCCATCAGACATTCGGGCGCCACATCCGGGCGCAAGTAGGCACGCAACGCGGCAATCAACGCCTGTTCACGCTCGTCGCAGCAGGTACGGGGGTCAAAACAGTCGCCCTCCGTAACGATATGCACGTCTGTCTGGACCGACGCAGCGGCCGAGCCGGTATCTACTGAACGATGATGCACCGCCGTGATATGCACTTCGGTCTGGCTTACCGTGCCATCGGCCGCCGTACGGGTTATGGAGATATGGCGAGTACGCTCTACCGGCTGATCGTTCATCAGATCTCCTTTCCCGAAAGCTTGCTTGACTGTTGTGGCGTGTGGGCGTGAGTCGCATGACTATGTCTCACTACGGCTTGCGTGTCGCCATTGCTGCCAACAGTTTGTCCACTACTTTCATTATGGCCGGAATCGGCGATTCGACCAACGTTTTCGCTCAACTTCGCGGATGGTGAACCAGCCGACGAACCAGTCACGTACCCGCGCTCTTTCGCATACGAGGCGAGCTCACGCTTGAGTTGCGTGCGGGCGCGATTCAGGCGGCTCATTACCGTGCCGATTTTCACGCCCTGCTCATCGGCCACCTGCTGGTAGGACTTGCCGTCGATGGCGGCGTCGATGAACACCTGCCGGCGTTCCGGCGAGAGTTTGGCGAGCGCGGCCATGATTTCCTCGGGCGCGAAGGCGTCCAAATATTCCTCTTCAGCGGACTTGAGCCCCTCCGACGTATGTTCGGCGGCATCGTAGATGTCCCAATCGTCGTATTCGCCAGTGGAGTCGTTGGCACGCTGCGGGCGCCGCTTGGCCTTGGCATACTGGTTGAAGTAGGCATTGCGCTCGATGGTGGTCATCCACGCCTCGAAGTTGGAGCCCGGCTGGAATGAGTCGAAGGCCTTGAACCCGCGTTCGAAGGTGTCCTGGACCAGATCCTGCGCGTCATCGGGATTGTTGGTCAGCCTCATCGCCTGCCGGTACAGTGCATTGACGGCGGGCATGGCGAGCTGCTCGAATCTGGCGCGCTTGGCTGCCATGGACTCGCCCGATCCGGCCGACTGCCCGGATTGCGTAGTTGCTTCGCTTGTCGTCACGGTTCACCATTCTAATCAAATCATGTGCCCATATCGTGGTCGATGACGTGTGAGCCACAACACGCTGCACCCCACCTGTAGAATGGCGTATCGGCTAGATAATAGGGAGAAACAATTATGGCTTTGACTTTGGCTTCGGCCGCTGACCTGCTCAAGGAACACCATCTGCTGCGTGAAATCATCCAAGGGGATGTCTGGACCGACGACCCGGCCCGTATCGCTTCGACGGATGAACCGTTCGCCGGCATCACCTACGACACCCGCAAGGTCACGCCGGGCACCCTGCTGTGCTGCAAGGGCCGATTCAAGGCCGAGTATCTGAACGGCATCGACGAAGCCGGCCTGGCCGCATACGTGGCCGAAACCGAGTACTCAGCCGCAACCGCCGCCCCCGGCCTGATCGTCAACGACGCACGCAAGGCGATGAGCCTGCTGTCCGCCGCGTTCTACGGATATCCGCAGAACGAGCTCACGGTCATCGGCGTCACCGGCACCAAGGGCAAGACGACCACCTCGTACTTCACGCAGGCGCTTATCAACGCCGTCTCCGGTGGCAAGGCCGCATTGTTCTCCTCGGTCGATAATTGCCTTGACGGCCACACCTACGTCGAGTCCGATCTGACCACGCCCGAATCGATGGACGCCTTCCGCATGATGCGCGAGGCGGCCGATAACGGCATGGAGTATCTGGTGATGGAGGTCTCCTCCCAGGCGTACAAGGTGGACCGCGTCTATGGCCTGACTTTCGATGTGGCCGCGTTCCTCAACATCTCCCCCGACCACATCAGTCCGATCGAACACCCCACGTTCGAGGATTACCTGTATTGCAAGCGCCAGATCATCGCCAACGCGAAGTCGCTGGTACTCGGCGCGGACAGTCTGCACGCCGATCTGTTGCGGGAGGACGCGGCGGCAGCCGGCATCGGCGCAACCACCTTCGCCCTGCATGACGCGGATAATGCCGGCACCAGTGCGGACGTCGTCGCCTGGCCCGCCGACACGGCGCACGCCTCCTTCCACATCGCCGACGGAGATCAGACCCTTGGCGACTACCATCTGTCCATCGATGGCGACTTCAACTACCTCAATGCGGCGGCGGCCATCGCCATCGCCCATGCGGCTGGCGTATCGCTCGATGACGCCGGCGCACTGCACGCCATCGAATCCGTACGTATCGCCGGCCGTATGGAACAGTTCCGCGATCCGCAGTCGAACACGCTCGCCATCGTCGATTATGCGCACAACTACGCATCCGTCACCGCGCTGCTTGACTTCGTCTACGAGCGTTGGGGCGAGGAAAACCCGCGTATCACGCTGGTGACCGGATCGGCCGGCAACAAGGCCTACGATCGTCGTAAGGAAATCGTCGAGGCTGCCGAGAACCGTATCGCGAACTTCATTTTCACCGCCGAAGATACGGACACCGAGCCGTTCATCGACATCTGCATGGAAATGCAAGGCTACATCACGAACAAGGATGTGGCCTCCACGGTGATTTCCGACCGTCCGACGGCCATCACCAACGCCATTTACGATGCCCGTGCGCACGCCGACCGATTCAACATCCTGCTGATTATCGGCAAGGGCAACGAGCGTTGGATCAAGGACCATCACAAGCATGTGCCGTTCGACGGCGACGATCACGTCGTCGAACGCATGTTTGGCTTGTGACGGGATTCCGGCCAATCAGATCCTGATCGGATCCCGATTGGCCCACATCAGATCACGCGCAATACGACCAAACCAGAAACACGACATACGGATACGAACGAAAAAGGATAGCTGAATCGTAATGATCACGTTGGAGAAAGTTGACGGAGCCACACTGGAAGCCGAAGCCGAGAAGGCCGGCATCACGTTGCCTATCGAACAGACCAAGGTTTGGTCTGGTTTTCAGGCGGATATCGACGGACGCACACCATGGGGCGATTATCTGATCAAGCGTGATGGTGAATTGGTCGCCGTGATCTCCTTTATCGATTTTGAGACGCACGGTTATCATTATCTGCGCTCGATGCATGGGCCGGCGTGGGTCGCCAAGCCCACCGAGGCTGAGGAGCGCGAGGTCGTCGACGCCATCATGGACACCGTCAAGAAGGCCGACAAGAACATCGCGTTCCTGCGTATCGACACCTGGTTCGCCGATGGTACGGAGAAGGTGCTCTCCACAGTGCCGTACGACCAGACCGTGATCATCGACGTCACCGGTGGCGATGATGAGATTCTGGCTCGGATGAAGCGTCGTGGACGCCGTGACGTGCGCAAGTCTCTGCGCGAGTGCCCGGCCGAGGTTGCCGATGAGACGGATAAGGCGCTGGCCGATTTCTCCGAATATTACGATGTGATGGTCGAGACCGGCCAGCGCGATGGATTCACGCCTGCTCCGATGAGCGACTATTCCGATATGATCGGCGCGTTGGGTGCCGACCATTGCCGTGTGTTCGCCGCACGTATTGAAGACCGTGTGGTGGCATGGTCGATTGTCACCGTGAACGGCACACATGCGGTGCGCTACTATGCCGGCATGCGCAACGAGGTTATGCGTCTGCATGTGACCGACAAGCTGCTGTATTCCGAATGCTGCATCCTAGGCTCGCAGGGTATTACTGAATACGATCTCATGGGCATTGGCTCCGACTTCGCGCCGTCTCTCAAGGGCCTTAACGAGTTCAAGTGCAAGTTCACCGAGGAAATCACCCCGGTGGCCCCCGCCCGCGACGTACCCATCAAGAAGGTCTTCTACAAGACGCTGCAGACTGTACAGGGCGTGCGCAAGGCATTGCGCTAATACCGCCCCGCTCCCGCTGGCGGGAGCTGTCGAACGAAGCGAGACTGAGGGCGGTCTTTCGATATGGACCGCCCTCTGTCACCTGTGGTACCAGTTCCTGCCAGCGGGAACCATTCGTTTATCGTTCGAGTTTTTGACTCACCACGGCTGTTACGCCATCGGCTCTCATGGTTACGCCGTAAAGCGCGTCGGCAATCGACATGGTGCGTTGCTGGTGCGTAATGATGATGAGCTGCGCATGGGCGCGTAGCTCATTGAACGCATTAATCAAACGGGTCAGGTTCACGTCGTCCAACGCGGCCTCGACCTCGTCCATCACATAGAATGGGCTGGGGCGGGCGGTGAAAATCGCGAACAGCAGCGCCAGCGCGGTCAGCGAACGTTCGCCGCCGGACAGGAGGCTCAGCTGTTTGACGCGCTTGCCGGCCGGGCTGGCCTCGACCAGTACGCCGGTGGTGAGCATGTCTTCCGGGTTTTCCAGGCGCAGTCGTCCGGTGCCGCCTGGGAACAGCGTGGCGAACATCTGCTCGAACGCCTCGGCGGTATCGTCGAACGCGGATTTGAACACCTGGACCATCGTGGAATCGAGATCCTTGATGAGCTGCATCAAATCGTCACGTGATTTGACCACATCGTTGCGCTGATCATTGAGATACTTGTTCCGCTCCTCAAGCGCTTCGAATTCCTCGGTGGCCAAAGGGTTGATCTTACCGAGTGCGGCCAGATCGCGGCGAGCCTTATCGAGACGCTTCTTCTGCTCCTGACGGTTATACGGCACGGTCTTAAAGAGGGCGGAATCGCCGTTGGTGCCGGCCTCTCCCCCGGTTTCTCCCTCTTCGGTCCCAGCCTCAGCTTCCGTCTCATCCAACGGCACAGGGTTGCCCTCATCATCCAGCACGGGCACCGGCTGTTCGGGGCCGTAACCACTAACCAATTCCTCCAAAGTGAGACCGAGTTCGTCGGACACTTTTTGCATGAGCTGCCCGGATTCGGCGGCCAACCGTTCGCGGTTTACATCCAAGGCATGTTCGCGCCCGGTCAGATCGGTGACCTTGGGCTCGATCTGGTTGCGCTGCGCGCGCAGGGCCTTGAGTTCCTCGTCATGGCTGGAGGCGGCGGCCTGCAGCTCGTCTCGTTTGGCGGCCACGTCATGCAGCGTATGTTCCACCATGGCGGCCACTGCTCGCGCGTCATCGGCCACGCCTTGCAGGTGTGAGGCCTGCTCGCGTCTGCGATCGTTCAACGCCTCGATGCGGGCGCGGCGTTCAGCGGCTTCTCTGGCGTTGTCCCGCAGCAGCCCGGCCTGCCGGCTCAGTGACTCCCCTTGGCGGCTTGCTTCGGTCCACGCGATTTTCGCGGCGACCTCATGCTCGCGAGTCAGGTTCAGTTCGCGCTCCAGCGTGCGTTCACGTTCATCAAGTTCGTCGAAATCGGCATGTTCCGCTGTGGATTGCTGGGCCGATGCCAAAGCGCGATTGAGATCGTCGAGCCTGAGCTGATGCTCGTTGCGATTCTCTTGGGTCTCGGTGATTTTCCTATCCAGCTGCTCGAGCTGACGGGTGAACGATGCGACGCGGTCTGTGGCGGATTTCAGAGATTTCTCCGCCTGTTGGGCTTTGAGCCGGGCTTCGGTGCGTTTGGCGGATTCCTGGTCGACGAGTCGGGCCGCTTCATCGCGTTTGGCTTTGGCCTCGGCCACTTGCTCAGCCATTCCGCCGTCTTGGGCGGCCAACTGTTTGACCTGTGCCAATGCTTTGTCTCGACGGGCGGCCAGAGACAGGTCCGATTGAGAGATGGAAGAGCCGCCGACCGCCGCCACGCCGTGTGTGAAGGTCTCGCCGTTCTTGGTGACGGCCCGCATGGCTTCGCCGGATGCCACGATGTGCTGTGCTTCGTCGGCGGTGCCGGCCATGGCTACATCAGCCAGCAGGAGACGCACGGTGTGCACGACAGCTTCGGCCTGCGCCTGGTTCTCGGCATCCGGGTTCGCGGTGACGAATGCTGCCAGCGCGTTGCCCGATTGCGGGGCGGCCGCCGTGTTCTCGGCGCTACTCTCCTCCGACTCCGTGCCTGGCTCTGTGACGGGATCGCCGGCAATGCTCGCGGTCAGCACCACGGCTTTGCCGAGCTTATCTTCCCGAGCGCGTTCGAGGGCGTGCAACATGTTGCCTGCCTCGGGTACCACGATGGCGCTGGCATACTGGTCGAGCGCGTGGGCCACAGCTTCTTCCCAGCCTTCGGCCACATGGATGAAGTCGGTGAGTCGGCCAAGCGAGGCCACGTCCGTGTCGCGTTCCAATGATCCGGAGGCATTGCGGCTGCCTAGCGTGTCGGCAAGCGCATCGGCCTTGGATTTGAGCGAGATGATCTTGGACTGTATCTCGCGCTGCTTATCGGCGAGTTCGTTCAGTCGTTCGCGGCATTCGGCGAGCGTTGCACGCGCGGCGTCCAATGCGGCACCGTCATCGTCGGCAATGGAGTCTGCTTCGCTGCGCAATGCGTCCAGCTGTTGCTGGGCATCGTCGCGCTGGGAAGTCAGCAAGTCGCGTTGGGAGGCATAATCCTTGGCGCGGCTGGTCGCCAGTTGCACGGCGGATTCCTCACGGGCGATGAGTTCGCGCAGTCGGGCGATTTGTGCATCGCGCTCCTGTGCGGTTTTGCGCAGTTCTGTCAAGGTCTGGCGGACTGAGGCAAGCTTCTTCTCGTCGTCGGCGCGTTCCTCGGTGGCCTTGTCAAGTGCGATGCGCGCATCGGCCACGGCCTTGGTTTGTGCCGCGGCCTGAGACTCCAGTTCCTCGGCTCGTTTGACGAGTATGCCGGGATCCTCACCGAAGTTGGTGACGATCTGGCCGGTGAGTGACCGGCTACGCTCTTCGGCCAACTGGGCGAGCGCGTTCAGTCGTTCACGGGTCTGCGAGAATTCATGCCAGTATTGGTTGGCCTTGGCGATGGCCGGACTGGATTCAGAGCTCAACGCCTCGACCTGTTCGATGCGTACTTTGACGTGGGCGAGTTCACGTTGGGCGACGGCCAGCTGGTTGCGCACATCGCCAAGCTCTTGACGTACCGTGTCGCGGCGGCTCATCGAGCGTTGGGCGTCTTCGGCATACAGGCGTGCTTGGGCGTCGCGTACGGATATCTGAATCGCGTCGGCGCGCCGGGAGATGCGTGCCTGGCGTCCGAGGGGGCCGAGCTGGCGGTGAATCTCCCCCAGCAAATCGTCAAGTCGACTCAGGTTCGTTTCGGTATTGGCCAACTTGCGCAACGCGCGTTCCTTGCGCTTGCGGTGCTTCAGGATGCCGGCGGCCTCTTCGATGAACGCGCGGTGGCCGGACGGGTCGGCCTTCAGAATCGCATCCAATCGTCCCTGACCCACAATCACGTGCATCTGCTGGCCAAGACCGGTATCGGAGAGGAGTTCCTGAATGTCGAGCAGACGGCATTGCGAGCCGTTGATCGCGTATTCGGAGCCTCCGTTGCGGAAGATGGTGCGGGATATGGTGACTTCCGTGTAATCGATATCGAGCGTGTGATCGGAATTATCGATGGTCAGGCTCACCTGTGCACGGCCCAATGGCGGGCGGGAGGACGTGCCCGCGAAAATCACGTCCTCCATCGAAGTGCCGCGCAGGTTTTTGGCGCCCTGCTCACCCATCACCCAGGTCAGGGCGTCGACGATGTTCGACTTGCCCGAACCGTTGGGGCCGACGACCGCCGTGATGCCGGGCTCGAAGCGCAACGTGGTGGCGGAGGCGAAGGATTTGAATCCGCGGAGGGTGAGTTCCTTGAGATACATGGCGTGAGATTGTTTTCCGTGTGTCCGGGTATCCGATATGCCTTGGATTCGGGTTACCGGGCGTCGGCGGAATCGTCGGTGCCTGTGTCGGCACTGGCCGTGCCGGTGCCGGCGTTACCGGCGTCACTGGCCTGTTCCTTACCGAGGCCGAGGACGTCGAATACGTCGAAGTCGTCCGGGCTTACCGAATCCTCGAGGTTGTCGGCGGCCTCATCCTCGGCCTTGTCTGCCGGCCGATCCGAATCGTCCGGGTCGACCGCCGGCTGATGGACGGCCATGGCCTGCCTCATCGTGGGGCTGGCGTGTTCCTCAAGCATCAGGCGTGCGTCGCCGGCGGTGACGAAGCTGCCGCAGATAAGCACGCCGTGGCCGTAGCCCACGCCCAGCTCGTCTTCGGCATCGACCATGTTGACGGCAGTCTGAATCGCGTCGGGCAGGTTCGCTTCCTTGATCACACGGTCACGGCCGAACACGTCCACGGCAATCTTCTCAAGTTCATCGGCCGGCATCACACGCTCGCGCCACGAGTTCTCGGTGACCACCACGGAGCTCAGGATCGGCTCCAGAACACCCAGATATTCCTCGACCTGCTTGTCGCGCATCATGGCGACCACACCGACCAGCTGCTTGAAGTCGTAGCTTTCCTCGATGGCCTTGCGTAGGGCTTCGGCGGCATTCACGTTGTGTCCGCCATCCAGAATGATGGTCGGCGAGGTGCGGATCTGTTCGATGCGGCCGGGAATCTTGACCGAGCTCAACGCCTCGGCCACCAAGTCGCCGTCCAGCGGGCCATTGACCGGAATCACCACTTCGGCGGCGACGAGCGCGGCAAGTGCGTTATGGGCCTGATGCTCGCCGAACTTGGCGATCGGCACGCCCTCGTAAGTGCCGTTGGGCGTGGTCAGGGTGGCGACTTGTCCGCCGACTGCAGCCATGCGGTCGGACACGGTCATTTCGTAACCGTCGCGCACGAGCGTGGCGTGGTTGCGTTCGGCGGCTTCGGTGAGAATCGGCATGACGGCTTCCTCATGCGGCTGCGGGCCGATGATGGCGGTGCAGTTCGGCTTGATGATGCCGGCCTTCTCGGTGGCGATCTGTTCGACGGTGTCGCCCAGCCACTGCATGTGGTCCATGTCCACCGGACCGATGATGGCCGCATCCGCGTTGAGCACGTTGGTGGCGTCCCACAGGCCTCCCATGCCGACCTCGACGATGGCCACGTCCACGGGCGTGTCGGCGAACTTCCAGATGGCCATGGCGGTGAGCACCTCGAAGAAGCTCATCTTCGGCTTGCCTTGCTCCTCCATCTTGGCGTCCACCAGGGCCACGAGATCCTTGGTCTGGTCCCAGATGTCGATGAAATCGTCGTCGGACAGCTGCTGGCCGTTGATGGCGATACGCTCGTTGATCTTCTCCAGATGCGGCGAAGTGTACAGGCCGGTGCGCATACCGTAGGCGCGGCAGATGGCCTCGGCCATGCGTGCGGTGGAGCCTTTGCCGTTGGTGCCGGTGATATGAATCACGCGGAACGACTGCTCCGGGTGGCCCAGGATGTCGAGCATCAGGTTCATCCGGTCGAGATCCAGATTGGTGGTGTTATGCTCCGGCGGGCGGCTCATGATGTCCAGTTCGACGTCCCGCATGCTCTCATTGTTCCGATTCGGATGCTCGAATGACATATTCTCTTCTAACCTCTGCTCGTGTTGCTGTTGCACCGTTCGGAGTGCGTATGCCACTTACGTGTTCGCGCCATTCTCGTCATGTCTACGCATGCCCGCATATATTCCGCTTCCGCATGCGCAGGAAGCTCCCCTCGCACAGGTTTGCCCTGCATGGTTCGGGATTCTTGCCTTCACGCGTGGAGTCACACTCCTCAATTCCCTCTATCCTAGCCGCCGGGGTGGTTTATCGTGCGCGCACAGTGAAACCGCCTCATATGTCGCCGCCGCGCGGGCGGCCTTTTCCTGCAGCGCGCACAGTGAAGCCGTCTCATATAGTTGCAATGCGGCTCTTGCCGTCGGCATCCCATTCTTAGTCGGCTGCAATCCAAAACTTGTATGTCCGGCGACGCTGATGCTATTCAGCGTCGGTACAGTGCCAGCTTCTGGCGGTACACCGACGCTATGATGCTCTTGCGAGTCGGTAGCTGGCCAAAACCTGGATTAATCCCGACTCCATCGCCTCTCAGTGTCGCCTCCTCGCCAAGGCATGCCATTCTGCCGTCGCTGAGAAATTTCAACATCGTCAATCGACCATGTCTTGCCCCGGAAACGACTCTCACAAACGTCCGCTACATCATCTTTTGAACTCGCAGAGGCTCATTCACTGTTATGACTGCTCTCACCGTCGGCAGCCGTCCAAGCCCTGGATCTATGTCGCCAATAAATCGCAGCGAATCGTCGGCCACGATACAACCATTGGACTCACGCCGACGCTAGATTCCACACTCAGACAGAAGCCAGCCAATATCTGAATCAGCACCGACGGCGTACAAAGCATAAGCACTGTTAACCGTCAATTCGCCGCCCTCTACCAGCTACATCCGCCTTCGCCGATGATATCTTGTTCGAATCCCCAAAGCACGTTGTTCGAATGACATTACTGATGGTGGATAAGTTTTGTATGTTATCCACTATTCCGAATTAGTGGCCTAATACCTTGAAATTATCGGGAATGTCTCACTCCAAGACAGCCAAGCTCCGAGGCTAGAACCACAATGGCTGAAATTCATACTTACGCTGCTTCGTTCCGGCTACGCTCGACGTCATGAAGACACACAAAGCAGTGGCCTCGCTCATATCAGCCGCGCAGAATGAGCTGAGATGCGTCTATTCAAGAAATGAAGCGGAACAGACCGCTCTACGCCGCCGTGCCCAGAGTGGTGAGTTGTTGAAAGTGTATGACGGCATTCCCAGTCTTTATGCAAATACCGCATACTGGGATGGTTTGACGCCGCCGGAGCGAACGTTGCATATGGCCCGCGCTCTTGCGCAAGAGCATCCTCAGTGGGTTTTTGGCGGCTTGGTGGCAGTAAGTGCCTATGGATTCGAACATCAATGGCATTTGCATGATGGCTGCATAACCATCGTGACTTCCGATCATGGATCTCGTCAATGCCATCAGCGCTTACGACATGTCTATATGCCCGATATGAACAATCCGAAGACACATCACGAGGCCTCCGGCCTATCCCTGATATCACCGGCTAGAACCTTGGTCGAGGCCGCTATAGACCTTGATTTTCGGTTTGCGTTGCCGATCTTTGACTCGGCCCTTGCCAAGGGAATAACCAAGGAAGGGATAGCCGCCGACTGCGTTCAATGGAGAATCGATTATGCCCGAGTATTCCGCCTGCTGCGCTATGCAAACGAAAGGAGCGAGAATGGTGGAGAATCCCTCGCGCGAGGCACCATCATCGAAGATCGCTTCCTCACGCCGCGTATTCAGGTAACGGTGACCGACCCACAGACGAATACCGAGCACCGCGTTGATTTCGTATGGAAGCTCGATGACGGGCGCGTGATAGTGGCCGAATACGACGGCACACAAAAATACGTGGACCCAGCCATGACCGATAACCGCAGCATTCAGGAGGTGGTGGCCAAGGAACGCGCACGCGACGAAGGACTGAAACGAGCCGGTGCCACCGAAATCGTCCATTTCACATACGTCGACGTCATCGAACGCACTCCGCTGCGGGTAAAACTGATCAAAGCCGGGGTGCCTCAGGTGGAGACCTCCGCATAGCAGTGAGTCCCGCGACGCGATAAACCTTCATCGCATGGGTTCACATGGATTCAGCCCGCAAAATATGTCAATATCAATCGACAAGCTCCAGCTCAAGCCCATGCCCCTCTCCTTCCCTGCCGAGAACAATAAACGGGCCCGCATTCCAGCCCGATGCACTCGCAATATGGGCATGTCCAGAAGACCGTCCAAATTCCGTACTTGGTTTTACCGTCAGCCGTCAATCGTGGCACATCGCATAAAGCCGACTAGTATGAAGTGGGAATCGATGATTCGACAACAACTACATACAGGAGAGTGGCAATGGGTGAAGTGATCACCGCCAAGGACAAGGAATATGAGGCCGAAGAGCGCGCTACGGCGCCGGGCGCGAACCAGTCGATGAGCGACCGCGTGAACAACCGCTCGCTGCGCCCGCAGTCGGCCGCATTCAAGGAGTTCATGAAGTCCGGCTGGGCCGATGACGATCCGGAGATCAAGCCTCTCGAATCCTCCAAGTTCACGCCAGCCCGTCTTGAGGCGCTGGGCAAGGCATTCCCCGGCGAGCGTCTGGTCATTCCGGCCGGCCAGCCGAAGGTGCGCAACAATGATTGCGATTACATGTTCCGCCCGGACACCACGTTCGCCTACTACACCGGCCTGGGTTCCGATTATGAAGCTGGTGCCGTGCTGGTCCTGAACCCGGTCGATCCCGACTCCCCCGAAGCTGCCGCCGGCAAGACCCACACCCCGGAACTGTTTGTGGCACCGCGCGCCGACAACTCCACCGAGGACTTCTTCATGTCCGCCCACTACGGCGAATACTGGGTTGGCCCGCGTGCTGGCCTCCAGGAGATGCAGGCGATGACCGGCATCGAAACCCACGACATCGCCCAGCTGGCTGACGCCCTGTCCAAGGACGTGGGTGCCGAGGCCGGTGCCGTGCGTGTGCGCGTGGTCAGCGAGACCGACCCCGAAATCACTTCGATGGTCGAGTCCATCCGCGAGGCCAACGGTTTCGCCGATCCGGACAAGAACTCCGCATCCGACGACAAGCTGCACGAGTTCGCCGCCGAGGCACGCATGGTCAAAGACGGCTACGAAATCAACGAGATGCGCAAGGCCGTGGACGCCACCAAGCATGGCTTCGACCGCCTGCTGTCCGCACTGCCGGACGCGCTGGACAAGCCGCGCTCCGAGCGTATCCTCGAAGGCGCGTTCAACGCTGTATCCCGCGAGATCGGCAACGCCGTCGGCTACGACTCCATCGTGGCCTCCGGCCCCCACGCTCCGATTCTGCATTGGATGCGCAACACCGGTGTGGTGAAGAACGGCGACATGCTGTTGGTGGATGCCGGCGTTGAGGTCGATTCCCTGTACACGGCCGACATCACCCGTACCTTCCCGACCAACGGCAAGTTCACCGACTTCCAGAAGCGTCTGTACCAGGCCGTGCTCGACTCGCAGCAGGCCGGTTTCGAAGCCGCCAAGCCGGGTGCCACCTACTCCGACATCCACCACGCCTGCATGCGCGTGATTGCCGAATGTCTGCACGATTGGGGTCTGCTGCCGGTGAGCGTCGAGGAGTCGCTGTCTCCGCAAGGCCAGCAGCACCGCCGTTGGCTCGCCTGCGGTGTGGCCCACCACTTGGGTCTTGATGTGCACGATTGCGCGCAGGCTCGTTTCGAGTCCTATCAGGGCGCGCCGATTCGTCCGGGCATGATCTTCACGATCGAGCCCGGCCTGTACTTCCGCGAGGATGATCTGCTGATTCCGCCGGAATACCGCGGCATCGGCATCCGTATCGAGGACGACGTGCTCATGACCGAGAACGGCCCCGAATGGATTTCCGCCGGCATCCCGAAGACCATCGAGGGAGTCGAGGCGTGGATGTCGGAACGGGCCAACGCATGAGCACGCCCCCGTTCATTCTGGAACTGCGTAAGAAGATCGGCCATGATTTGTTGTGGCTGCATGGCGTGACGGCATGCGTACTTGACGAACATGGACGCATACTGCTGGGTCGGCGCGCCGACACCGGAGAGTGGGCGATGGTGTACGGCATCATCGACCCGGGCGAGCAGCCTGCCGACGCCGCGGTACGCGAGGTGAAGGAGGAGACCGGCGTGGACGTCGTGGTCACCGACTTGGTGTCCGTGAATTCCGAGCAGCGTATCCTCACCTATGCCAACGGCGACCACGCGCAGTATATGGATCATTCCTTCCTGTGCGCGCTCAAGCCCGGCGGCAATGCCGAACCGTTTGTGGGGGATGACGAAAGCCTCAACGTCGGCTGGTTCGCATTGAACGAATTGCCCTCTCCCCTAGCCCATAGCACCACGGAACGCCTGTCGGTGTTCCGCCGCTATCTTGAGGCCAAGGCGAAGGGCGACGCCCATGCCTTGTTCATGGCCGACGGCCGGATGCACTAGCCGCGGCTCGTGCGCCTTCGTTTCTTGCCCTTTTTCATGGGAGGGGCGAGAAACGGTGTGAGGCAACGGCCTGGGTGACCAGGCCGTTGCCTCACACCGTCCGGCCGGATCATCGGTTATGCGCGTTGTACCACCACACCACGCCGATCACGCCGGCCAATCCGATGAGTTCCAGGCAGAGCCCGTCCCATCCGTCACGACCGACGCCGACGATGGTCAGCACCACGAAACAGACATACAGCGTCACTTTGACCGTCGTGGCGATCACGCTTTTCGTCCTGTCGCTCATTTGATTCCTCCCATGGTCGAGGTTTCGAGGAGTTTCTTCTGCACGACGGCGTAGAAGATCAGCACCGGCACCATGACGATCACCATGCCGGCGTACAGGCGCCCGTAGTTGGTGGCCGCCTTCTGCGTCTGCATGAGGTTGAGCAGGCCCACTTGCACGGTGCGGTTGTTGCCGGTCATGAGGGTCATGGAGATGATGTAGTCGTTCCAGTAGGTCAGGAAGTTGAACAGCATCGACATGGAGATGGCGGGCATGGCCATCGGGAAGAAGATGCGGGTCATGATCCTGGTTTGCGAGGCGCCGTCAATCATGGCGGCCTCCTCGTAGTCCTTCGGAATGGAGGCGAAGAAGTCCTGGAGCAGGAAGATGGTGAATGGCAGCGACGTCGAGGCGTAGACCAGCGCCAGGATGAACACGTTGTTCACGAAGAACCCGTTCGGCATGATGTTGTAGAGCAGCTTGTCGGCGTCCACAAGCATCAGGAAGATCGGCACGACGATGTAGTTCACGTTGATGAACAGGCCGGCCTGAACGGCGAGTTTAAGAATCTTCTTGCCCGGAAAATCGAAGCGCGCGAGCACGTAGGAGCAGGGCAGCGCGATCACCAGCACCATGGCCATCGACATGACGGTGACCAGCACCGATGTGCCGAAGTACTGTCCGAGCTTGGCGTCCACGAAAGCATCCGCATAGTTCTGCCAGTGCAGGCCCTTGGGCCAGGTCCAGGGTGATCCGTAGAACTCACTTTTATCCTTGAACGAAGCCACGAACACCCACAGGGTGGGGATGGCGATGCCCAAGGCGGCGATTACCAGCACCACCTGGCCAACCATGCGGCCCGCCGTCCATGAATGGGCCGAACCTCGATCGGCCGCCGGACGCACGCGCCTGGAGTGGGCCGGTCTTCCGGAAACTGATGAATAAGCCATGATATCTCGCCCTCCTTTAGTATTGCAGCACTTCGCGCTTGGTGGCACGGTTCACGATCAACGACATGATGAAGCTGAACAGGAAGATCACCACGCCGATCGCCATGCCGTAGCCGTAGGACGAGTTCGAATACGCCTGGTCGTACATGTAGCCGAGCAGCACTTGAGACGCGTTATCGGGCCCGCCGTTGGTCAGGGCCGTAACGAGCACGAAGCTGAGGTTCACCGAACTGATGATGAAGAAGGTGAGCGTGGTGCGGATGTTCGCCCAGATCAATGGGATGGTGATCGAGAACAGCTGTCGAGTCTTGCTGGCGCCGTCCAGCTGCGCCGCCTCGTACAGGCTCGGGTCGATGCCCGCCATCGACGACATGTACATCACCATGTAGTATCCGCAGGACTGCCATAGCATGGCGAAGGCGATGGAGAAGATGACGATGTCCTGATTGCCCAGCCACACCTGCTTGAGCCCGTTCAGGTGCAGGAAGCTCAGGGTGCCGTTGATCAGGCCGTTGTTCTGATCGTAGATGGCGGAGAATATGGCCGCGACCACCACGATGGACAGCACCGAGGGCACATAGAGGATGAAGCGAATCAGCGAGCCTCCGATGATGCGGTTCTGCGTGAGCACCGCGGCGAAGATGATGGCCAGCGGCATGGTGACGGAGGTGACCAGCACGAGGATGAGCACGGTGTTCTGGAACGCGTGGATGAAGTTCGGATCGACGAACAGTTTCCGGAAGTTCGAAAGCCCCACGAAGGTCTGTTCGTCCGAGTAGCCGCTCCATTTGTATACGGACATGCGGAACACGTTGACCGTGGGTATGAAGATGAAGATGATGAGCAGGATTGCGGTGGGCAGCGAGCAAAGAATGCCGAAACGGCTGCGCATCCTGCCAAGGTCGGTTGTATGTTTCGTTGAAGACATCGTTCCCCCTGAAAAGCGTTGCCTGTATGGCGCTGAGGCAAAGCGGGGCCGGAGCGGTCCGCCGCCCCGCCCGCCGCCGATGAATGCATCGGTGCGACGGGCCGGACCGTGGGACCATCTGCTCCGGCCGTTGTTCGACGGCGAGGTTACTGCTTGGCCGCCGCGTTCAGTGCGTTGCTGGTCTCGTTGAGCTTGTCCTGCCACTGCTGGAGCGTGGTCTTGCCGGAGGCCACGGAGTCGACCGCGTTGTACAGGTCGTCCTTGATGTTCTTGCCTTCCACGGTGGCGGTTGCGGAGAACGAGCCGGCCACGGCCTTGACGTTGTCCTCGTTGTAGGCGTCGTAGAACACCTTCATGTCGGAGGCCAGGTCATCGGTGTTGCCCTTGATCGGCTGGATGGCACCGGTCTTGGCGAAGATGGACGCGGCTTCGTCGGAGTACAGGTAGGCCATGAACTTCTTCGCCGCTTCCTTGTTCTTGGCCTTGGCGGGAATCCACACGGCTTCGATTGTGGTGTTGATGTAGCGGGTGCCGCCATTCTTGACGGTGGGCACCGGGGCGAAGCCCCACTCGAAGCCGCTGGTGCGCGGCGCATCCTTCATCTCGTTGACAATCCAGGTGCCGTTGGGCATGAACAGGGACTTGCCGTCGAGGATGGACTGCTGGTTCTTGGTGAAGTCCTGGGCGTTGGCGTAGCCCACGGTGTCGGGGTTGAGGTATTCGGTGACCAGCTTATAGGTGGTCTCCAACGCCTCCTTGGCCTCGTCGGTCTTCCACACGTCCTTCTTGTAGGTCATCACGTCCTGGTAGAACTGGTCGCCGCCGATGTCGGCGAGCAGCGCGTTGAAGAAGGCGTCGAAGTAACCTGCGGTCGGGTAGGTGAACAGCGAGATGCCCTTGGCTTTGGCCTCATCGCCCAGCTTGAACATCTCGTCCCATGTGGTGGGCATCTTCCAGCCGTTTTGTTCAAGCAGCGTCTTGTTGTACACCAAGCCGGAGGGTGAGTAGTACATGGGCATGAGGTAGGTCTTGTCTCCGCCGTAGGGGTTGGTGTACAGGCCGATCACGCCGTCGACGAGCTTGTCCTTGACGGTCTTGTTTTCCCCGGGGACCTTCATGTCAAGCACATCGGTCACGTCCTCGATGGCCTTGTCCTTGAGCAGCGTCTCGGTCAGTCCGGAGGTCGAGCCCTGTCCCAGCTCCACGATGTCGGGATAGTTGCCGGCCTTCATGCCCGGCGTGATCTCGTCCTCGATCTTCTTGGATGTGGTCAGTTCGATCTTGACGTCGGGATTGAGCTTCTCGTATGCGGCGACCACCTCCTTGTACATGTCGGCACCGTAGCCGCCCTCGAACGCCGCGAATTTGAGTGTGGTCTTGCCGCCATCGGAAGCGGTTACCCCACCGCAGGCCGCCACGGAAAACAGCATGGCACCGGCACCGGCGAGAGCGATGACGCGTTTCACAGTGCTGAAGTGAGTCATGATCACGAACCTCCTTGTTGTCCGTCATATGGAGAGCCGAAGCGACGGACGCCACTTCACTCTCCTGCGCGAATGCGCTTCTGTACTTCTCTGTACGTTTTCTTAATGTACACTATGTTTCTCGGCAAATGAAATCACCGCGGGATTATCGCTGCAAGACAACGAAGAACATCGTCATAAGCCTTGCAATCACTGGGGTTTCGGAAACCGTGACACGACACGGTCAGCGTTTCCAATATGTTAGCTTTGTTGCACAGACGCGCGATCCGCGACGGTGTGCGCGATGGCGGCACTGCCATCGCGCATGTCAAGCCGAACGGGGATTCACGGCATACGCATAAGCGCGGTGTGCGCGGGCGTCATGCCATCGGTCCGCCGAATCGTCGACGAACTTCCGACATGCCTTCCGCGCGCACCGCGCGCAATCGGCCTCAGCGCAACTTGCGGCCCGCGCACCACACCTGTTCGACCGTCCAATCGGCCGGGTCGGCGAGGTTGAAGTCGGCGGCATAGCCGGGGGCGATGAGGCCCAGCGGCGCCCCGGTCACCGGATTCGGCTTGTCGAAGCCGAACGCCTTGGCCGGCGTCAGAGTGGCCGCCTCGACCGCGTCCACCGGGCTGAAGCCCAGTTCGCACACCGCGCGACGCACGGCGACTTCCAGTAGCAGGGTGGAGCCGGCGATGGCGCCGTTGGAGACCAGACGCGCATGGCCGTCGACCACGTTCACGTCCAGCGCGCCCAACTTGTAGGCGCCGTCCGGGCAGTCGGTGGCGGCCATCGCATCGGTCACGAAGGCCGTGCGGTGGGGCGCGAACCGGAAGGAGAGCCTGACCATCGGATTCTGCACGTGGAAGCCGTCGTTGATGAGCTCGATGGTGACGCGCGGATCCTCCACCGCGGCCGGGATCGGACCGGGTTCGCGGTGATGCAGACCGTTCATCGCGTTGAACATGTGCGTCATGATGCCCGCGCCCGCGTCGAAGCCGGCTTTGGCGGTCTCGTAGTCGGCGTCGCAGTGGCCCACGGCCGGCACCACGCCAGCCGCGGCGAACTGGCGGATGGCGGAGATGCCGTGGGGTAGTTCGGGCGCGATGGTGATCTGACGGATGCAGCCAAGCCCACCGGAGGCGGGGTCGGCACCGGAGACCTCAAGCATCTTATCGACGATGTCGGGCACCGGGTCCTTGAGGCATTCCGGGTCATGCGCGCCCTTGCGGGCCAGAGCCAGGAACGGGCCTTCCAGATGGCAGCCGAGGATGTCGGGGCGGCCGGACTCCATCTTGGCGCGGACGGTGCGGATGTTCCGGCAGATCACATCCACCGGATTGGTGATCAGCGAGAGCACCTGACGTGTGGTGCCGTGCACGGCGTGGCCGGCCCGTGCCACGTCGATGCCATCCGACCCGTCATCGAAGCTCTTCTCCCATGCGCCGTGTGCGTGGATGTCCACGTAGCCGGGGGTCAGAATACGGCCTTCGGCATCGATGACCGCGTTGCGATCGGCCGGGTCAATCCCCACCGCACGACAGTAATGTTCGAAGGTCTCCTCCCCCGTGCCCGAGGCCACGATGACGCCCGAGGCGTCGGAGACGACCCAATATCCACGCTGTTCGCCGCGCGCATCCACCTTGCGCGCATTGCGGATGGCCACCGGGGACGGCCTGCCATTCAACGCCGTGGTCACGCGGGAAACGATCTCTTCCCTATCAGACATGTTCAACTCCTCCACATGGTTTCCCGTCCGCTCGTCTTGCGCTCAAGACGAGCCTGCAGGCGGCCCGATGGACCGCTTGCAGGCTCGAAAGCTCAGCAATGGGGCGAACGGATCGGATCAGATGCCCTGCCAGGCCGGCTTGTGGGTGTAGGCGTAGCGATAGTAGTCCTTGTGGCGCAGACGAGAGGCGGCCTCCTCATCCACGATAATCGTGGCGTGCGGGTGCATCTGCAGCGCGGAAGCCGGGCAGAACGCGGACAAGCCGCCTTCCACCGTCTCCTCGATGGCTTCAGCCTTGCCGGCACCGAACGCCAGCAGCACGAGGTGACGGGCCTTCATGATCGTGCCAATACCCTGCGTGATGCAGTGGGTGGGCACCTGGTTGATGTCGTTGTCGAAGAAGCGGGCGTTGTCGACGCGGGTCTGCTCGGCCAGGGTCTTGACACGAGTGCCGGAGGCCAGCGAGGAACCGGGCTCGTTGAAGCCGACGTGGCCGTCGGTGCCGATGCCGAGAATCTGCACGTCGATGCCGCCAGCGGCTTCGATGGCACGATCATAGGCCGGGCCGGCCAGCGCGACTTTGTCGCCGTCTTCGAGCGGAGTGCCGTTGAGTACGTCGCCGGGCACATGGACCTTGGCTGGGTCCAGGCCGAGCGGTTCGACCACGGTACGATGGATGGTCGCATGATAGGACTCAGGATGGGTCAGCGGCAGTCCGATGTATTCGTCAAGCGCGAAACCACGCACGCCCGAAACGTCAATGGCCTCGTCCTTGACGATCTTGGCGAGCGCCTGATAGGCGGCCAGCGGGCTGGAACCAGTGGCCAGGCCCAGCACGGCGTCCGGCTTTGCTTTGATCAGGTCCGCCACGCAACGGCCGTAGATCTCACCGGCCTCGGCTTCGTTCTTGACAATGATGATTTCCGGCATCGGTTTCCTCCAGTTCCGTGCGGCCCGCCCGATGCGAGTCGCTGTACTGCCGCCCGTCTTGCGGATAATGGCAACATCCTTGTCACGTCCGGGTGATGTGCGGCGTTCCAACCACCATTCGGCATAGTGCCGATTGGCGATTCGCTATTTGTTAATGATACTAACAATTTTGGACCTTGTGAACACTCACGGTGTTTCCTGACGCTTCGCACAGGTACACTGGAATTTATTGGTGAAGTTTCATAACAATTTCAACGACGAAATTGTGCTTCACCGTCTAAACTGTGTACGGAACAACAATCACCGTCCATTCGCTCGCCATCAGGCAGGAGGAAACATGCCATATCTCGGTCTCAACACAACGACCGACGACCATGAGGCCAAGGCCTCCCCCGCCGATGTGCGCCGCAAGAACCGCCAACTCATCTTCAGGTTGTTGTTCCCCACCAACCAGTATTCGCGCGCCGAGCTCGGCCGACGCACCGGATTGAGCCGCGCGGCCGTTTCCGATGTGGTCGGTCAGATGCTGGAGGAAGGATTGCTGCGCGAGACCGGTCAGGCACCCAGCGGCGGCAAAGGCAAACGAGGCACACTGCTGAGCATCGATACCGATCGGCTGCGCATCATCAGCATCGACCTGACGCAGGAGCACCTGCTGCACGGTGCAGTCACCAATCTGCTCGGACAGCCGCTACGCCACGCCGAAGTCACCCTGAACACCGGCTCATTCGTTTCCGTGGATGTGATCATCGAACTTATCGAGAAGATGCTGGGCATGTCCGACGGCGATGTCATCGGCATCGGAGTCTCCTCCCCCGGCGTGGTAGACAACGGCGTGGTCCGCTCCTCCACGATGCGCGGCTGGAACAATCTCGACCTGTCCACACCGATCGCCGAGCATTTTGGACTTGAAGTAAACGTCAGCAACGACGCCACCGCAGCCATGCTCACCGAACGTTTCTTCGGCCAAGGCGGGCCGAATATGCTCTTCGTATGCATCGAAAGAGGCATCGGCTCGGCGATTCTGCTCTCGGACACGCCGGTAATCGGCGAACTGCATGCAGCCGGCGAAATCGGCCATATTTCCATCGATCTTGATGGGCCGCTATGCCCTTGCGGCAAGCGCGGCTGCCTGGAGACGATGATTTCCGGAACCGCATTGAAGAAGCAGCTCAGCACGGCAGACGTGGAGCAGCATCAGAATATCCTCGCTCGGGCGGGCCGCTATCTCGGCCAGGCCCTGTCCATGCCTGTGGGCCTTTTGGATATGGCAGACGTATGCGTCTATGGGCAGCCGAACATCATCAACGAGACGTTCGTTGACGCGGCCCAGAGATATCTGGATGCCGCCACGTCCTCGTCCTTCCACAAACACACGGTAATCCGGCGCTGCGAATGCGGACCCGACATCACCGTGCAGGGCGAGGCCATCGCCGCGGTCTTCCAACACTTGACCAAATAAAAGCCGGTCACCCCGGCAACGAAACGCGCAAGACCAAGCGCGGCACAGCACGATATAAAGCGATATAGGACTGCGTGGAAGATGGGGCCTCGGAGACAAATCCGACGCCTCATCTTCCATGCCCCGGCACTATGCCAGTGCTACGCCGCCATGGCGGCACCGATGGCTCCAACCGGTTGGCCGACGGGTGCCAGACGCAGCCGGGCCGGCAGGTCCAGCGTTTCGAGGAATCGGCATTGCGATTCGCGCCGGCGCAGCTCAGCCGTGATCACCTCGACCAACGGTTCGCCGGTCTTGGCCATGCCGCCGCCCAAGATAATCAGCCGCGGATCAACGGATTGGGCCAGAATCTGTATAGTGTCGCCGATGGCGCGCACTACCATGTCCAGCACATCGACGGCCTCGGCCTCCCGCTTTTTCGCGCGACGAATCAGGTCGGGCATCGGCGGGTCGGCGTTGGGCCACAGACGCCCCACGGATGCGCCCGAGCAGACGGTTTCCAAGCATCCGTATTGCCCGCAAGGGCACTTGAGGCGATGAGGTTCGACTGGGATATGGCCGATTTCGCCGGCCGCACCGCTATAGCCATGCATCAGCACGCCGTTTTGGACAATGCCCGCAGCCAGTCCGGTGCCGAAGTTCAGGAACGCAATGGTACCGGCCATGCCATCCGCACCGCCCAACACGGTGGCCGCACCGACGGCGGCGGCGTTGACGTCGTTTTCCACATGGGCCTGCACGCCCGAACGCTGCGAGACCAACGGCCCCATGTCCAGCGAGACCACGTCGAGATTCACGATATTGCCCACATGCCCGCTGGCTGAATCCACCGTGCCAGGAGTGCCGATGCCGATGGCGCTCACCTCGTCAAAACGCTCACCCGCCGCCTGATGTGCCACAGCGACGATGTCTTCGATCACGGCATCGTTGCCATGTCTGGCGGGAATGCGGGTGGAACCCAATACCGTGCCCATTGCGTCAACCAGCACAGCTTCGATTTTTGTTCCGCCCACGTCAACACCGATTCTGAGATTGTTCATAATGTTTTCGGACATCAGCCCTCCCCTGTTCTTCATCGAACGTTTCGCTTGGTATAAGTGTGCATCCGACTATTGACAACTATCTTAACAAATTCACCCAAGGCGACACTCACATACACGACACGCCGAATGACATATTGATTGCGTCAATTAATTAACAGCGTTAATATCTTAATCAAGTTCAGATTCAAAGACGAGCGGAACAACTCGCAGCGGTGCAGACAAGGAGGACTTAAGACCGATGGCAACAAACACCGCCCATGCCACTTCCCAGGCCAGTGTCTCCGAATCCAACCGCTCCCGCATCGTCAAGCACCTGTATCACAACGGCATCAGCTCCCGCGCGCAAATCGCCAAGGCACTGGAACTCACCCCCGCGGCCATCACCAAAATCACCGCACGCCTTATCGAGGCCGGTATGATTGAAGAGACCGGCGATTTGGAAGGCTCCAAGAACCGCCGTTCCATCGGTCTCAAACTCGACACCACGCGGTTCCGCATCATCGGCATCAAATTCGCCCGCTCGCTGGTGCAGATCGGCGTGTTCGACCTGTGCGGCAACACCCTGAGCTTCGAAAACCTGCCCACGGTGTACGACAACACCATCAACGACACCATCGTCACCATCCACCAGCGCGTCGAACAATTGCTCGACAACGACCCGTCCATCGTGGCCATCGGCATGGCGGTGCCCGGCCCCTATCTGCGTAACGTAGGCCGCACCGCCGTGGTGTCCAGCATGCAGGGCTGGCGCAAAATCAACTTCATCGACGAATTCGCCACCGCTTTCCGCGTGCCTGTATTCATCGAACAGGACGCCCGCGCCGGCGCCCTCGCACATTATCTCTTCGACCCGTCGGTGCACGCCGACGGCAACCTCGCCTATTATCTGGTCGGCGAAGGCGTGGGCCTCGGCGTCATCGACAACGGTCGCCTCATCAACGGCTTCCTCGGTGCCGCCACCGAAATCGGACACATCTCCATCGACGTCAACGGCCGCCCCTGCGATTGCGGCAACGTCGGCTGCCTTGAACGCTACTGCTCCACCCCCGCCATTCACGACATGCTCATCGCCGATGGCACCGTGGTTCCCGGCGCGGCCGATATGACCAACACCGCAGCCGCCCGCGCCCTGTTCGCCAAAGCCGGCGACGGCGACGAAGCGGCAATCGCCATTGTCCGCGAAGTCGCCCAATATGTCGGCTACGGATGCGTCACCATCTTCAACGGATACAATCCCGAGCACATCATCATCGGCGACATCGTGGCCGAAGCCGGCCCGATACTGCTCGATGAGGTGCGCGCCACGGTGGCCGAACGGGCCATCCCCGAAATCAATGCCTCCACTTCCATCAGCCTATCCACCCTGTCCGCCGACGCGGCGGTCTCCGGTGCCGCAGCAGTGGCGGTGACCCAATTCCTCGAACACCCCTCAGTATTCTTCGATGTCTCCTAAAACAAACGCCGACATCACAAGATTTTCCATACGAAACACCCGATAAAGGAAACAAAGGAAAGGAACCAACCATGACTACCCCGATCGTTCTGAGCCTCGGTGAACTGCTGTGGGATATGCTGCCGAGCGGCAAGCGAGCCGGCGGCGCCCCCGTCAACTTCGCCTACCACGCGATGAAGAACGGCACCGAAGGCTGGGCTATCAGCGCGGTCGGCGAGGATGAACTCGGCGACGAACTGATTGCCAAGGCCAACGAGGCCGGCATCAACACCGTCATCCAGCGCAACGCCTGGCCGACCTCCACCGTCGAGGTCGCGCTGAAGAACGGCATCCCGGAGTACACCATCGTCAAGGGCGTGGCTTGGGACCACATCCTGTACACCCGTCAGCTCATCGACGTGGTCTCCAAGGCCGACACCGTCTGCTTCGGCACCTTGGCCCTGCGCTCTCCCGAATCGCACGCCACCATCACCGAGCTGCTCAAGCACACCAAGCCGGGCGCGATGAAGTTCTTCGACATCAACCTGCGCGGCGACCACTACTCCAAGGATCTCATCGAGGAACTGCTCAAGGCCGCCACCGTCTTCAAGATCAACGACGAGGAACTCCTGCTGCTGCGCGACATGTTCGACATCCGCGGCACCTCCGGCGAAGATGCCTCCCGCTGGTTCATCGAGGAATTCAGCCTCGACTACGTGATCCTGACCGCCGGCTCCGCCTACTCCACCATCATCTCCCGCAAGGGCGAGGTCTCCACGCTGGACACCCCGCACGTCGAGGTGAACGACACCGTGGGTGCGGGTGACTCCTTCTCCGGCACCTTCACCGCCCGCATCCTGCTGGGCGACACGCTGGCAGAAGCACACCGCAAGGCCGTCAACACCGCCGCCTACGTCTGCACCCAGGCCGGCGCCTGGCCCGATTACCCGGCCGAGATGCCCGACTATCTGGCTGAAATCGGCAAGTAATCCACCCATCCCCTTATCCGCCATTCGTGCGACTTCACGAATCGACTGATCGCAACCGGTGAGATTCTCCGAACAGGAAATCTCACCGGTTTTTTCATATGGTGCGCTCACACTCATGCTCTTCACGTCCTTTCGCGTGTCATGAACTAAAGCGGTTTAGAATAATGCTGTTCCCTTGATATGCATATCCCCCAAAACAAAGAAGTTGAATTTATGGCGACCACCGCGATACCGAAGTCGGTCTCGGATTTCATGCAGCACATCACGGACCTGTGCGGCACCGAACACGCCGCCTGGGCCGAGAACTTCAACGCCTGCTTTGCCAACACCCTGACCACCACGGTCAAACGGCATGACGACGGCACCACATTCCTGCTCACCGGCGATATCCCGGCCATGTGGCTGCGTGATTCGACCGCGCAATTGCGCCCGTATCTGGCCCTTGCCGTCGAAGACGGCGATCTCGCAAACATGATCGCCGGCCTGGTACGGCAACAGTTCCGCTACATCACCATCGACCCGTATGCGAATGCCTTCAACGAAGAACCGAACGGTGCTTCCTGGGACAACGATCAGTCCGACTTCTCCAGCCCTTGGCTGTGGGAGCGCAAGTACGAGGTGGATTCGCTGTGCTACCCCATCCAGTTGGCTTGGATGCTGTATGCGAACACCGGCAACGCCGATCACTTCGATGCCGAATTCATTGCCGGCGTCAAGAAGATTCTTGACGTCTTCGAGACCGAGCAGCATCATGAACGCTCCCCGTATTTCTTCATCCGCGACACGGACATCCCCACCGAATCGCTGAGCAATGACGGCAAGGGGGCGCCGGTGGCGTACACCGGCATGACCTGGTCCGGCTTCCGCCCCAGCGACGACGCCTGCACCTACCACTATCTGGTGCCCTCGAACATGTTCGCCGCCGTGGTGATGGGCTATCTGGAACGCATCTTCGGCGGTGAGATTCTGGATGATGCCGATATCGCCGCACGCGCCGGCGAGCTGCGCCGCACCATCACCGAAGGCATCGAAAACCACGCCAAGACGACGAACCGCAATGGAGAGACGATTTACGCGTTCGAAACCGATGGCCTGGGCCATGCCATCATCATGGACGACAGCAACGTGCCCTCGCTGATGGCGGCCCCCTACCTGGGCTATTGCGCACCGGACGACCCGACGTACCTGGCGACCAGACGCACGCTGCTGAGCGACGAGAACCCCTACTACTACGAGGGCACGCATCTCAAGGGCATCGGCTCGCCGCACACGCCGCCGCGCTATGTGTGGCCCATCGCCCTGTCTATCGAGGCGATGACCAGCGACAGCAAGGACTTCAAGGCGCATATCCTCGACCGTCTTGTAGCCACCGACGCCGGTACGCATCTCATGCACGAAGGCATCGACGTGGATGATCCGACCAAGTACACGCGCGAATGGTTCAGCTGGTCGAATATGATGTTTTGTGAACTGGTCATGGACTATTTCGACATTCGTGTGAAGCACTAAGACGTGCCCGCCGCATGCTCATTGCGCACCCACCGCATGTTCTTGTTAAGGAAAGGAACAATCATTATGACCAATAACCCACGGTATACGCTCGGCACCGAAGCCAACCGCATTTTCATGGCTTCCGAAACCTACGAGCTGCTGAAGTTCGGCAAAGGCTTTCCAGCGCCGAACGGCGGTTCCGGCTGGCTGAACGCCGACGGCACCCTTGACCCCTCCCACGGCGTCGAAACGTGGATCACCAGCCGTATGGCCCATGTGTATTCGATTGGCGACATGCTCGGATACCCGGGTGCGGGCGAGCTGGCCGATGCAGCGCTCAAGGGATTGACCGGCATCCTGCATGACGACGAGCACGGCGGTTGGTATGCGCAGGTGTTCGCGGACGGCACCCATGCTCCGGGCAAGGTCTGCTATGCGCATGCCTTCGTGATACTCGCCGCATCCTCTGCCCTGCTGGCCGGACGTCCGGGTGCCAAGGAACTGCTTGCTGAGGCGCTTGCCACGTATGACAAGCATTTCTGGGATGACGAAACCGGTTTGGCCGTCGATACCTGGAACACCGAATTCACCGAGCTCGACCCGTACCGTGGCCTGAACGCCAACATGCACACCACCGAGGCGTTCCTGGCCGTGGCCGACGCCACCGGGAACAACACCTATCGCGTCCGCGCCGGCCGCATCATCGACCACGTCATCGAATGGGCGGCACACAACCGGTGGCGCATCCCCGAACATTTCAAGTCCGATTGGTCACTGGACCTCGAATGCAACGTCGATAAGAAGGATGACCAGTTCAAGCCGTACGGCGCCACGCCGGGTCACGGCATCGAATGGGCCCGCCTCATCGTGCAGTGGGCGCTGAGCTCCTTCGCCAACCGAGACGGCGCGCGGCCCTACATCGACGCCGCCGAGCACCTGTTTGCGCGGGCGGTGGACGATGCGTGGAACGCGGACGGCGCGGAGGGGCTCGTCTATACGACCGACTGGAACGGCACACCGGTGGTCACCGACCGCATGCATTGGACGGCCGCCGAATCGTTGAACACCGCCGCCACGCTGTATGCGGCCACCGGCGAGAGCGCGTATCTCGACTGGTATGCCACGTTCGCCCAGTACGTTGACGAGCACGTCATCGACCATAAGGGCGGCTCCTGGTTCCACCAGCTTGACGGCGACAATCGCGTGATCGGCACGGTCTGGCCGGGCAAGTCCGACCTGTACCACGCCTTCCAGTCCACGTTGATTCCGTTCCTCGACCCGGCCGTCTCCATCGCCACCGCGGTCAGAAACGCGGCGTGACCATCGCCGTGGCGTCCTCACGCCGGCAATCGCTGACGCGGGCGGGGCGCATCACGGCACATCGTCCCGTGATGCGCCCCGCCCGCGTCATGACGGATCCACTGGTTCGGACGTACTGTCTCTGACCACCAGTTTCGGGGTGAGAATCCGCCTATTGCCACCCACCTGCTCGCCGGCAAGCACCTTGAGCAACAGCCTCGCCACTTTGACGCCGTATTCGCCGGCATCGCGGTGCACCGAAGTGATCGACGGATACGCCGTCTCGCAGATGAAGCTGTCCTCGAAACTGACGATGGCGGGCAATCCGCTGGGATATGCCGCGAACCGCCCCTCCCCCGACGCCAATCGCCCAATGGTGGCGGCACAGGTGGCATAGGCTTTGGCCATGGCATGCAGACTCGCCGCCGCAAGAATCTCCGTCTCATAGATGAACGCGGTGGGCGGCTGCGGCGAGCGCAACATCCCCATCGTCAGCGTCACGGCCCGTTCGGCGGCGAAATTCGTGAACTCGATGGCGATGGACTCCAGTCTGCGTCTCTTGGCGAACGAGCGGAACGCCGCCACACGCCCCTGGGAATAATCCAGATTGGCGTCGCCGGAAAGGTAGGCGATCCGGCGATGCCCCAACGACGACAGATGTTCGAGCACGGTGCCCATGGTGCGCGAATCATCGATGGACAGGGAGGGAACGTAATCATTCGGATCGGGTCCGCCCGCCAACACCGCGCGGACCCCCAACTCCCTCAACAGCGCGGGCCGCGGATCATCGGCCCGCAGGTCGACCAGAATCACGCCATCCACGCGCTTGCTCGACGCCCAGCCCCGATAGACGCTCATCTCCTCGTTCAACGATCGGCATGGTCGGTACAATAGACCGTATCCCTTGGGACTGAGCGAGGTATGCACGCCGGCCATGAAATGCAACATGAAGGTTTCATCGGTGAGTCCCTGCACGGATCGCGCGGGCGCGAAGCCTATGGTCATGGTTCTCGATGAACCCAACGCCTGCGCGGCGTAGACCGGCGTCCATCCGAGTTCCGCCGCGACCTGTTTGACCCGCCGCCTGGTCTGCTCGGAGACGCCGGGCCGGTCGTTGATGGCAAAGGACACCGCGGTCTGCGAAATGCCCAGCTCGTCCGCGATGTCCTTCAAGCTCACACGCTGCGCACCTGTAGACGCCGGCGATGACGCCCCGCGAGCAGGTCCCATGAATACTCCTCCTTGCAGCCACGATGCGAATACCACGCTACAACACATTATGCTTCCCGCCGCGCACCACACCCCGATTGTCGCGCCGGATGTCCGAAGCGGACAACCATGAGTGTGGGTTCGCGGGCGAAGCAAGCCTCGACGTCCTCGCCGTATGGACGAAGCACACCATGCCGCCGTGCGGGGTGACTCGTTACTTCCCGCTGGCGAGCAGTTCGTGAAGATGCGCGCGGTGCAGCCTCTGCTCGCGCGGATCGGGCACCGGCAGGGAGGCCAACAGCTTCTGCGTGTAGGCGTTGCGCGGATGCCGCATGATCTGATCGGCGTCGCCATGCTCCACGATCCGCCCCTTATGCATCACCATGACGCGGTCGGCGAGCATATCCACCACCGCCAGATCGTGGGTGATGAACAGGCAGGCGAAGCCGATCTCCGCCTGCAGCCGCTTGAACAGCTCCAGCACCTTGGCCTGAACCGACACGTCCAAAGCCGATGTCGGCTCGTCCGCGATCAGCAGGGAGGGCTTCAGGGCCAGGCCCCGTGCCAGCGAGGCGCGCTGACGCTGCCCGCCGGAAAGCTCGTGGGGGAAACGGTTCATGTAGGCGCGCGGCAACTGCACCATCTCCAACAGATCTCCCACATAGTCCCTAGCCTCGGCCACCGAACCATACTTCCTGTGCACGATCAGCGGTTCGGCCACGTTTTCCGCAATGGTCATCAACGGGTTGAACGAGGAGCCGGGATCCTGGAACACGAAGCCGATGTCGGCGCGCTTGGGTTTGAAGTCCCGCTCCCTGACACCGTTCATCTCCACGCCAAGCACGTTCAATGACCCGCCGGACACTTTCTGCAGGCCGGCGATGGCACGACCGGTGGTGGATTTGCCGGAACCGGATTCACCCACCAGGCCGAGCACTTCGGAACGGTGAATCGTGAAGTCCACGCCGTCCACGGCCTTGAAATCGGGTTGCATCAGATGCCCGGGATACGTGATCGTCAATCCCTTGGCCTCGACGGCCACCGGCTGCTCGCGCCAATCGGATTTGCGTTCGATCACGCGACCGTCCGGATCGCGCACGACCAGCTTCTGGCCGACACGCGGCACCGCGCCCAGGAGGCGCTTGGTGTAGTCGTTCTTCGGGTCGTAGAACACCTGCTCCACGGTGCCTTGTTCGACCACGTGTCCACGGTACATCACCACCACCTGGTCGGCGATGTCGGCGATCACGCCCATGTTGTGGGTGATGATGAGCACGGACGCATCGAATTCGTCTCGCGCCAGACGAAGTAGGTCGAGAATCTCGGCCTGGACCGTCACGTCCAGAGCGGTGGTGGGCTCGTCGGCCAGGATGAGGCCGGGGTTGAGCACCAACGCCATGGCGATGACGATGCGCTGCTTCTGACCGCCGGAGAACTGATGGGGGTAATAATCCACGCGGGTCTCGGCGTCGGGGATGCCGACCTTGTTCAGGATGTCGACGGCTTTGGCGCGCAGCTTCTTCCTGTCCTTCAGCCCGTGGGCGCGCAGGCCCTCCTCGATCTGCCATCCGATCGTGTACACCGGGTTGAGCACCGAGTTCGGCTCCTGAAAGACCATCGCGGCTTCGGATCCACGCATGTCGCGCAGCTGTTCGCCGGAAAGCGAGAGCACGTCCAGGCCATCGGAGCCGTCACGCCGGGAAAGGTACACCGCTCCCGACGTGGTGGCGGTTTCCGGCAACAGTTTGATGATGGAGCGGGCGGTCACGGATTTGCCGGAGCCGGATTCGCCGACCACGCCGACCACGGTTTTACGTGGGATCGTGAAATTCACGTTCTCTACGGCTTTGATGGAGCCCGCATCGGTCATGAAGGAGACGGACAGATCCTTGATGTCGGCCAGATTATGTTGACGCTGTTCACTCATAATGCTCATTCCTTGCCCTTGGTCGCCGGCGCGACGGTGCCTTCGCCGGTCCACTCGGATGCGGTGAAGTCCGGGTCGTGATCGATGACGGTGGACGGCGGATTGACGTTGGAATCCAATTCGGCGATCACTTCATTGCGCACGGAGGGTTTCTCGGTGGGATCCACGGAGGTGTCTTCGATGGATCCCACCACTTCGCCGGCGGACTTGCGCGCGCGCAGGCGCGGGTCGGCAAGGTCGTTGAGGGATTCGCCCACCAGCGTGATGCCAAGCACGATCAGCACGATGGCCATGCCCGGGAACACCGCGGTCCACCAGATGCCGGCGGTCACGTCGGAGACGGAGCGGTTCAGGTCATACCCCCATTCGGCCGCGGCCGTCGGCTCGATGCCGAAGCCCAGGAAGCCCAGACCGGCGAGGGTCAGGATGGCTTCGGACGAGTTCAGCGTCAGAATCACCGGCAACGTGCGGGTGGAGTTCTTGAGCAGGTGCTTGGTCATGATCCGCCAGGTGGAGGCGCCGACCACACGGGCCGATTCCACATAGGCGGATTCCTTGATGCGGATCACCTCGGCGCGAATCGTACGGAAGTACTGCGGAACGTAGACCACGGTGATCGAAATGCCCGAAGCCAGGATGCCGCTCCACAGGCCGGACTGCCCGTGGGAGATCATGATGGCCATCAAAATGGCGAGCAACAGCGAGGGGAAGGAGTAGACGGCGTCGGCGATCATCACCAACACACGGTCCACCCAGCCACCGAAATAGCCCGAGACCAGGCCCAGCATCACGCCGGCGAAGATGGAAAGCAGCACGGCCACGACGATGGCGATCACGGCGGTGCGCGCGCCCCACACCACACGGGAGAACACGTCGAAGCCACCGGCGGTGGTGCCCCAGATGTGTTCGGCGCTGGGGGCGGCCTGCGCCGGGAAGGAGACGCCGTTGGCGTCCTTGATCTGCGCATGGCCGTAGGGGGCGATCAGCGGCGCGAAGACGGCCACCAGCAGGAAGAAGGCGGTCAGCGACAGGCCGGTGACCAGCATGGCTTTCTGCCATCCGACCGCGACGCGCAGCTCCTTGATGATCGGGATCTTGGACCATAACGGCGCGCCGGCGTTGACGTTGAGCTTGTTCAGGCGTTCGTCGCCCGGCACGGTGACTTTGTTTGCGGATGCGTTGGACACGTCAGTACCTCACTCTCGGGTCGATGAGCGCGGCGATCACGTCGACGACGAAGTTGACGACGGCCACGATGACGGCGATCAGGATCACGATGCCCTGCACGGCCACGAAGTCACGGGCTTTCAGATATTGGGACAGCATGAAGCCCAGCCCTTTCCACTCGAAGGTCGTTTCGGTAAGCACCGCGCCGGCGAGCATCAGGGCGATCTGCATGCCCATGACGGTGATGATCGGAATCAGCGCCGGCTTCCAGGCATGCGTGTTCAACAGGCGCTTCTCGCTCACGCCACGAGAACGGGCGGCCTCGACATAGCCTGCGTTGAACGTGGAGA
This sequence comes from Bifidobacterium longum subsp. infantis ATCC 15697 = JCM 1222 = DSM 20088, assembly GCF_000269965.1. Classification (NCBI taxonomy): domain Bacteria; kingdom Bacillati; phylum Actinomycetota; class Actinomycetes; order Bifidobacteriales; family Bifidobacteriaceae; genus Bifidobacterium; species Bifidobacterium longum. The sequence continues at coordinate 1,028,327 of NC_017219.1, read as the reverse complement.
TCACGTTGGTGCGCACCAGACGGATGAACACGCCTGCGGTCAGCAGGCCCAACGCCAACGCGGGAAGCACGGCGTGGCGCAGCACGTCGGCGAGCACGGTCATGTTGCCCAGCTGCAGGGCGTCGATGATGTAGAAGCCGGTGGGCGAGATCAGTCTCGAGAACTGCATCTCGGACGCCAATGACGATCGGCCGGAAGCGGGAAGCACGTTCAGCCAGATGGCGAAGATCAGTTTCAGGACCAGGCCAAGGAAGAAGACCGGCGTGGCGTAGCACAGGATTGCGAAGGTGCGGATGCCGGCATCAGCCGCGCGGTCGCGCCGGCGTGCGGCAAGACGCCCCAGACCGATGCCGACGATCAGCGCGACGATCAGCGCGAGGAAGGCCAGTTCAAAGGTCGCGGCGCCATAGTGGGCGAGGATGGCGCTCACCGGCTGGTTGTCGGTCAGCGTGGTGCCGAGGTCGCCATGCAGCAGGTCACCCAGATAATCGGCGTATTGCACGATCAGAGGCCGGTCGTAACCGGCGGCGTGGATGCGTCGCTGCAGCTCCTCGGGGGTCAGCCGTCCGCCCATCGCGGCGGAGATCGGGTCACCGGTGGCGCGCATCACGAAGAAAACGATGGTGACGAGAATGAAGACGGTGGGAATGATCAAAAGGAACCGAGTGAGGACGAAACGGAAGAATCCACCCGACAGTCGGTTCTTTTTGGCTTGTTTCGGCTTCGCCGCATCAGGTGCGGCGGCCGGAGCTGCTGTGTTGGACACGCGGCGCTCCTTACGGTAAAGGCCAATGGAAACGATTGTTCCTCCCGGCACGGGAGGCGATGACAAAGTCGCGTCACGACACGCACCTTCCCTATGCGGGGAGGTGGGACGCAACGCCGGAAGGGAGAGACGCGCCGGGCGAATGCCCGTTACGCGCGCTCTCCCTTCTCCCGCCTTGCGGCGGATGGCTCCCGTCGGGGAGCATGCAGGTCACTTGGTGACGGAGGAGTAGCGGAAGCGGAAGGATGCGTCAAGCACGACGCCCTTCACGTTCGAGCCGGCGACGGCGGTCTGAGCACCCTGCAGCAGCGGGATGGTGGACAGATCGTCGGTTTCGAGCCGCTGAATCTGCTTCAGGGTCTCGGCTCGGGCGTTCTCGTCGGTTTGGACGGCCTGCTTGACGATGAGGTCGTTGATCTCCTTGTTGGAGTATCCGTTGTTCACGAAGTTGCCGTCGCGGAAGAACGGGGAAAGGTAGTTGTCCGGATCGGAGTAGTCCGGGAACCAGCCGAGCTGGTAGACCGGGTATGCGCCGTCGGAATCCTTGGTGACCACACGGTCCTTGTTGTACTGAGTCCATTCGGTCTGCTGCAAGTCGACGGAGAATAGGCCGCCCTCCTCGAGCTGGGACTTGATCGCGGCGTACTCGTCAGCGGAGGAGGAACCGTAATGGTCGCCGTTGTACTGCAGTTTCAGGTCGACCGGAGTGGTCACGCCGGCGTCCTTGAGCGCCTTCCTGGCCTTGTCGACGGAGGGCTTGCCGTTCTCGCCGTAGGCGGCCTTCAACGTGTCCTCGTGGCCGGCAAGGCCATCGGGGATGTAGGAGTACATCGGGGTGTAGGTCTTCTTGTAGACCTTGGTGGCCAGTTCGTCACGGTCGATCAGGTTGGCGACGGCCTGGCGCACCGCCTTGGCCTTGTTGGCGTCGGCGTTGGGCTGGGATTCGCCGAAGGGCTGGATCTTCATGTTGAAGACGAGCAGACGCTCCTCGCCGCCCGGTCCCTTGATGACCTGCAGCTTGGAGTCCTTGGACAGGTCCTCGATGTCGGTCGGGGTCAGGGAGCGGTAGGCGACATCGACCTGCCCCTGCTGCACGGCCATCTTCAGGTTGGAGGCGTCGGCGAAGTACTTGACCTGCACCGCGGCGTTCTTGGCGGGGGTCAGGCCTTGATAGTCGGCGTTCTTCTCGTAGGCGGCCGTCTCGTTGAGTTTGAAGGAGGTCAACGAGTAGGGGCCGGCGAAGGCCTTCTTGGACACGATGGTGTCGGCGTCGGTCAGCTTGTCGGCGGCGAAGGAGTCCTCGTCGACGATCGGACCGGCCGGGGAGCTCATGACCTGCTTCAGGGTCACGTCGAAAGGCACGGCGTCGGTGAACACCACGGTGGTGTCGTCCACGGCCTTGACGTCGGTGATGTTGGCCAGCAGCGAACTCGGCCCGTTCTCGTCGTTGATCTTCTTGACGCGATCGTAGGAGAACTTCACGTCGGAGGCGGTCAGGTCATTGCCGTTGGCGAATTTCAGACCCTTCTTGAGTTTGACGGTGAACTGGGTGCCGTCCGCGTTCCAGGTGCCGTTGTCGGCGGCGATGTCGGCAGACAGTTCGGAGGTGTTGTAGTTCTGGGCGTACAGGAACGGGAACACCTGAATCTGCACGGCGTAGGAGCCGTTGTCGTAGGATCCGGCCGGATCGAGGCTGGTGATCTTGTCGGTGGTGCCGATGGTGACGGCGGAGCTGCCGCCGGCCGTGGCGGCATCATCCTTCACGCCGCCGCATGCGGCGAGGGACGCGATGGCGGCCACGGAAGCGATGGCGGCCAGAATCTTCTTGGAATGCACGGGAGTCCTCTCTCTGTAATGGCATCGCCGCGCCTGTGCTGTGGACACGGCCTTTCCGCCGACTATCGCCCCGGTTTGTTAACCGTGCGTTTCCGAATCGGACTTCTTTCATTCCACTCGTGACGCATGGCGGCTGATTTTCGGCGGTATTGAGCGGTTTATCGGATTCCTGTGACATCTGGCCCCGTGGGGCCGCATGGTGAGACAAACCGTCGCGTCTCGCCATCGGCCCCACGGTCCCGACATGCCGTCACCGGCGAATGCGCAGCGTGGCGAGCTGGAACGGCGCCAGTGCGATGACCGCGCCGTCCGCGGGCACCGGCTCATCGCCGGCAAGCGCGCGCGGCAGTTCGGCGTCCAATTCCGCCGACTCCATGATGTTCACCTCCCGCACGGAAGCGTCGGAGCCCATGAGGGCGGAGTCAAGGCGCAGTGTGGCCGTGGCATTGCCGCCGGCGGCCTCGTACAGGCGCACGATCAGATCGCTGGAACCGTCATCGGCGAGCTTGATCCAGTCCAATACGATGACGCCGGTGGCGTCGGCGAGCGAGACCAGCGGCGCCATATCAGGCAACTCCCCTATTACGGGGCTGTTGAGTCGCGCCGCTTCGTCCAGCACCGCATTCATATCGGCGTCAGCGACCAGAGACCATGCGAAGGAGTGTGCGCCTTGGTCGGTGTGTGGGTCGGGGTACAGCGGCGCGGACAGGAGCGACAGCCGCACCATGGTGCCGCGGCCGGCGCCGTGCGCCGCGGCGGCGTGGATCGGACTGACATCGGATCCGTACGTGGAGGCGTTGACCACGGCCGCGGCATAGCCGGCGTCGGCGATGCGCACGAAACGATGCGTGCAGCTTTCGAATTTGGCCTCGTCGCCGCGCGTGTTCTTGGCGATCGGACGTTCGACCAGCCCGTACTGGCATTCGTATTGCGCGTTCATCGCCTGCACGCTGATCGGCATATCCACCTTGAGGAACTTCTCGACGGCGTGCCAGTCCACGTCGGCGGCGAAGTCCATCGTGGCCGAACCCGGGTTCAGGGTGATGGACGTGCGAATATCGACGCCCTCCGAGCGTGCGACGGCATGCACGACGACCCCGCCGCAGCCGGTCTCGTCGAGACTTTCGATCGAAGCTTCGGCGAGCGGGGAAGCGGTGCGGAACGCATCGCGTTGGACATCCCAGGCATCCCAGTGGGACGGTTCGTCCTTGAGCATCTCGTAACGGCCCAATCGGGTGCCGGCCGGCACCAGTTCGCGGCCGTTGCGTTGATCGACGAGCGACGAAACGGTGCCGTCGGCCTCGATGCGCACGTGCAGGCGGCCGTTGTCGAGCACGAGCGCATCGCCGTCATGACCGACGGCGACCCGGGCCCCGGTCGTGGCACCGTCTTCGGCCAGCGCCGACGCCGGACGCACCACCCACGCATCCTCGGCACGCCGGGAATACGGGACGATCATGGCATCGGCGATGATCGCGGCATCGTGGTTCACGGCCGCGATGGCGCGCCCCGCGTCAAGGATGATCCCGTCCAGTCGGGCGATGTCCCGCTCGTATTCCGCCCGCGCCTGACGATGCACCCACGCGATGGCCGAGCCGGGCAGGATGTCGTGGAACTGGTTCAGGAGCAGCGTTTTCCATATGCGGTCCAGCTCTTCGCGCGGATAGACATAGTCCGGGTTCTTGATGCGGGCCACGGCGCACAGGTATTCGGCGACACGCAGCATTGACTCCTCCTGGCGGCAGCCGCGCTTCATGTCCTGCTGGGTGGTGAGGGTGGCACGGTGCAGTTCAAGGTACAGTTCGCCCTTGAACACCGGGGTCTCTCCTTGCGCATCGTCGACGATATCCTTACGCACGCGGTCGAACAGTTGGTCGGGAGTACCGAATTCGATCTTCGGCGCGCCGGCGAGATCATGGTCGCGGCGGATGCGCGCGGTCATCTCACGAGTGGGGCCGCCACCGCCATCGCCGAAGCCGTACAGCAGAATCGCGTTACGGGAGAGGTCCTTGTCCAGGAAGTTGCTCTGCGAATACATCAGCTCATGCATGCTCATCCACGAGCAGTAGGTATCCGAAGGCGGGAAGTGCGTGAGAATACGCGAGCCATCTATGCCTTCCCACATGAACGAGTGGTGAGGGAACTTGGTGGTGTCATTCCACGAGATCTTCTGCGTGAGGAACCAGTCGAATCCTGCACGGCGGGCGATCTGCGGCCAGGAGCCGGTGTAGCCGAAACTGTCCGGTAGCCAGATGCCACGCGGCGTGACGCCGAGATGCTCCTTGAAATATCGGCGGCCGAACGTGATCTGCCGCACCAATGATTCGCCCGCGGGAATCATGTTGTCGGATTCGACCCACATGCCGCCGACCGGGATGAAGCGGCCCTCGGCGATGCGCCGCTTCATTCGTGCGAACAGGTCGGGATGCTCCTCTTCCAGCCATGCGTACTGTTGGGCGGAACTCATCGCATACGTGAAGTCCGGGTCTTCGTCCATCAAAGCCAGCACGTTGGATACGGTACGGGCCACCTTGCGCCGGGTTTCGCGCACCGGCCACAGCCATGCGGAGTCGATATGCGCGTGGCCGATGGCGATGTGGTTGATTGCGCTGGAGGCGGCCGGTTCAGCAAGCACGCCGGCGAGCGCCGCACGGGCTGCCGACACGGTTTCCAAGTCGCGTTCATCGTAGATGTTCAGGGAGCGTTGCAGTGCTTTGGCGAGCTGCCAGTAGCGTGGGTCGTCGTCTTTGAGCTCACGAATCAGCGAGGAGACGGTTTCCAGATCCATGTAGTAGGCGAACACGTCTTCGTTGAAGATGGTGACGTCCATACGACTCAGTGTGTATGGGAAGTCACAGGTGCCGGTGGCCTCTTCGCCGAGTTCGGTGGGTGAGAACGGGGTGGGGCCTTCGACGAATGGGTTGGCGGCGGCTTCGATATAGACGGTGAAGTCGCCATGCTCATCGAGTTCGACAGTGCTGCTACCGTCCGCGTAGACGAGTGGAATCCAGTGGTTGCGTGGGTTCGCGGATTTGATGGCGGTGCCGTCGGCACGATAGACAAGTCCCTCGGATTGGAATCCGGGGCCGCGGTGATCGAGCCAGCCGAGGTCTACCATGAGTTCGACTTTTCGTCCTTTGACCGCCGCCATGTCGATGTGGCCGTTCACCTCGAACCATGTGGTGCCCCATGTGGTGCCCCATGTGGTGCCCCAGACGCCGGGAACGCGGAAAGGTTCGAAGGGCACTTGGCCGTTGCGCACTTTGGCTAGAAATTCACTGGAGGGCACCGGTTCGCCGGGATTGTGGAACGAACGCAAGGTGCATGCGGCGAGTGTGGTGTGGATATGCGGTTTGACACGCTGCTGCATGACGCGGTCGCAGCGCTCCAACTGCTGATTGGGCAGAAGAAACATGGAGAGTTCAACTCCTTTGCTGTGTCTGGTGGTAGGGGTGGGAGTGATGGTAATTGGAGAAACCGTAATACGACATACTTCTGTCCCCTCATGGTACAAGGAGGCAGAAGCGTCAGGCGAGAATTCAGCGCGTGACGCGCAGGGTGGCGAGCTGGAACGGGCCGAAGTGCAGTGTGGCGCCTTCGGCGTTCTGTGTGCCGTCTTGCAGCGCGACCGGCAGGTCGGCGGCCAGATCGTCGCCTTCCAACACGTTGGTCTCATGCACCGAAGCGCCTGCGAGCGCCGGGCAGACATGCAGCGTGGCATCGGCCCTGCCGCCGGCCGCCTCATAGGCGCGCACAATCAGGTCTCCGGAGCCATCGTCGGCCAGCTCTATCCAGTCCAACACCACGGTGCCGTTTGCTGACTCGATCGAGGCGAGCGGCGCCAAGTCGGGCATGTCATGAAGCGTCGGTGCGTTGAGTGCGCAAGCGGCGTCAAGCGCACTGCCCACCGTGGCGTTGGCCACCACGGACCAGTCGAACTCATGCGCACCGATATCGGTGCGCGGGTCGGGGAAGGTCGGCGCGGAGAGCAGCGACAGTCGGAACATGGTGCCCGAGTCACGACCTTCGGCGGCGTTCCCGGAGATCGGCGTGGCATCGGACCCGTACACCGATCCGTTGATGACGGCCGCCGCGTAACCGGCGTCGCCGATAAGGGCGAAGCGGTTCGTGCTGCTCTCATACTTGGCTTCGTCGGATGCGGTGTTTTTGACAATTGGGCGGCGGACCAGACCATACTGGCAGTCGTATGTCGCCTGATCGGCCACGATACCCAGCGGCAAATCGACTTTGAGGAAGCGTTCACGTTCATGCCAGTCAATGTCGGCGTGGAAATCGAGCGTGTGCGAACCGGGGCGCAACGTGATGGTGGTGGTGATGACGGTGTCATCGTCGGCGGTACGCACGCGGACTCGTGCCGCACCGTTTTCGGTATCGACCGATTCGATTGATCCGGTCATGGCATTCGCCATGAGCAGGGATTCGCGTTCGATCTCCCACGCATCCCAAACGGCGGGTTCGTCCTTCAACAGTTCGTATTGGCCCAATCGGGTGCCGGCCGGAACCAGTTCACGGCCATGCTCCTCGTCAAGCAGTGACGAGATTGTACCGTCGGCCTCGATGGTGACGGACAGTACGCCGTTGGCCAGCAGTACACGGCCGTTCTCCAATGCCTGGGTCAGTACGGAAAGCGCGTTGGTCGGTTCGTTGATGCGGCTGGCACGCCAAGACGCGCCGTCATTACGGAACTGGCTGATGCGGGCTTCGGCGAGCAAGTCGGCCTGCGGGTTGGCCTTGCGCAGCACGGCGCACATGTCTTGGGCGATTTCAGCGAGACGCTTCAGGTCGCGGCGATAGTCCTCGCGGGCTTCGCGGTGCACCCATGCGATGGCCGAGCCGGGCAGGATGTCGTGGAACTGGTTCAGCAGCAGCGTCTTCCATATGCGGTCCAGCTCCTCGCGCGGGTAGACGTACTCCGGATCGGACAACACGGCGGCTGCGCCCAGGTATTCGACCGTGCGCAACAGCGATTCCTCTTGGCGACAGCCGCGTTTCATGTCCTGCTGCGAGGTCAAGGCGCCACGGTGCAGTTCGAGATACAGCTCGCCCTTCCAGACGGGCATTTCTGGGCCGGCGTTCTCTGCAAGCTGCTGATGCGCCTTGTCGAAGAAGTCATTCGGCTCTTCGACGCTCACCTTGGAAACGCCTTCGAGGTTCTCGTAGCGGTGCAGGTGCTCCATCATGTTGCGCGTGGGGCCGCCGCCGCCATCACCGAAACCGAAGAGCAGAAGCGAGATGTCGGCGAGATCCTTGTCCTGGAAGTTCTTCTCGGCGTAATCGAGTTCCTGGACCTTGCACCAAGCGGCATAGGTATCCGCCGGTGGGAAGTGGGTGAAGATGCGCGAGCCGTCGATGCCTTCCCACATGAACGAGTGGTGAGGGAACTTGGTGGTATCGTTCCACGAGATCTTCTGCGTGAGGAACCATTCGTACCCGGCACGGCGGGCGATCTGCGGCCATGCGCCGGTGTAGCCGAAGCTGTCCGGCAGCCATACGCCCTTGGGCTCCACACCGAGATGTTCCTTGAAGTATTTGCGGCCATATGCAATCTGGCGAATCAGCGATTCGCCGGCGGGCAGCATGCCATCGGCTTCCACCCACATGCCACCGACCGGGATGAACCGACCTTCTTCGATGCGCTGCTTCATGCGTTTGAAGATGTCCGGATGATCCTCTTCCAGCCAAGCGTACTGCTGGGCGGAGCTCATCGCGTATTTGAAGTCGGGGTCGGCGTCCATCAGCACCAATGCGTTGGATACGGTGCGGGCCACCTTGCGGCGGGTCTCGCGCACCGGCCACAGCCATGCGGAGTCGATATGCGCGTGGCCGATGGCGCTGACGTTCATGGCCGAGGCATTGGCCGGCTTGGCCAGCACGCCGGCGAGTGCTGCGCGCGCGGCTTCCACGGATTCGGAGTTACGCTCGTCGTAGGCGTTCAGCGAACGCTGCAATGCTTTGGCGAGTTGCCAGTAGCGCGGCGACTGCTTGTCGGCGAATTCCATCAGGGAGCTCACCACGTCGAGATCCACGGAGTAGTTCTCGAAACGGGCATCGAATTCGGTCAGATCGGCGGACTTGAATACGTACGGCTCGTCCGGCTTGCCGGTGGCATGGTCGCCCAGTTCGGTCTCAATGAACGGAGGCACGCCGAGCAGCAGCGGGTTGCTGGCGGCTTCGAGGTACAGGGTGAAGCTGCCGTCTTCGGCGACCGGCACTTGCGCGTTGCCCTCGGCATCCATGAACGGCACCCAATAGTTGAGCGGGTGTACGGCTTTGATGGCGGTGCCGTCGGCACGGTAGACGAGGCCCTCGATATGGCCGCCGCAGGAGTGCGGGTACCAGCCAAGGTCGAGGATGAGCTCCAGCGGCTTGCCTTTCGGGTAGCCGGCCGGCACAGTACCGGTCAGGCGGAACCAGACCGTGCCCCATGTGGTGCCCCATTCGCTGCCGAGCGTAAACGGCTTGAAATCGATGTCACCTCCATTGAGCTTCGCGAAGAACTCGCCAGTGGGCATCGGCTCTCCGGGAATGTCAAAGGACTCCACCGCGAGCTGTGCGATCGATGGGTGGATATGAGGGTCCACGCGCTGGCGCACGATGCGCTTGCACCGTTCCAGTTGCTGTTCAGGTTTCAGGAACATCTGCTGTTCACTCCCCTTATCTCCGCCGCTTGTGAGGCCACATCATTGTGCTGCCCGTTCATGGGAAACATATCGACATGCGCCCTCGCCCGCAGGAGACTAAAGCGCTTTAGTAACATGTTGGAGGGAACGGGATATGATGTCAAATCATTATCGCAATTCAGCGTGTTCCGTCAGGCATGTCATGCTCGGTGTCGATGACGATGGTCACCGGCCCGTCATTGACCAGCCCGACCCGCATATGCGCGCCGAAACGACCTTCCTTCACCGGTACTCCCCCGGAGCGCAACGCCTCGTTGAACTTGATCCACATGAGATCGGCATGCTCGGGCTTGCCGGCCTTGATGAAGCTCGGGCGATTGCCCTTGTGCACGTCGGCAAACAGCGTGAACTGCGAGATGGAGAGAATCTCGCCGCCGATGTCCTGAATCGAACGGTTCATCTTGCCCTGCGCATCCTCGAACACCCTGAGATTCAGGATCTTATGGGCCAGCCAGGCGATCTGCTTGTCGCCGTCCTCATCGGTGACGCCCACCAGAATCATGAATCCCGGGCCAATCTGCTGCGGCTCGAACGTGGGATCCAGCGTGCCCAATTCATTGACCACGTCCACGGACGCTTCGGATACTCGTTGCAATACGACTTTCATGGTTCCCTACAGTACAACGTGTGCAGTCACCACCACCGAACCATGCCAATACTGCGGCAACCAGCAGGTCGAGGCACCGTGGACGCTCTGCCAAGGTTGACCGCAGGCCGCGCACGCGCCGGATAATCGGCGTATGCCCCGAATGCGGACGCGAAGTGATGGCCGCGAAGGGCGAGGCGCTGCGCCTGTGCAGGTGCGGCAACCCCGTCAACGTGGCCGAGCTGCGCGAGCAAAGCCAAGCCGAGGCCGAATCAACCCACCTGACCAAAACCCCGGCAGGCATAAGCCAATGGCTCAAGGGAAACTACGGGTACGAGGTCAGCCGCAAGCGGATCAGCAACTGGCTCAACCAGGGCAAACTCCCCAGCTCGAGACCCGTCGATGACGGCTACTGGGAGTTCAACATACGGGAGATTCTTGCGTTGGCTATGGGCTCCAGCGGCCGTCCGGCTTGACATGATGTAGTCTGTAGGCTACAATAGAGGTATAGAAATCAAGCAATCCGCCGAATACCGCAAGTGGTTCAAGAAACTCAGGGACCACAAAGCGAAGGCCGCCATCCAAGCCCGGCTCGATGCCTGCAAGCTCGCAGGCGGCGACAAAAGCACCCAGCAGACCGACATCAGACAAGCCCACGACATCCTCAACGACTGCAAGGAACAACGACAATGAGCACCGAATTCACCGACTACGACACCAGCGAATACCTCGAAAACGAACAGGACATCATCGCCTACCTCAACGCCATAGCCGAATACGACGACCCCGCACTCATGCAGGCCGCGCTCGGCAACGTCGCCAAGGCCCGGGGCATGACCCAAATCGCCAAGGACGCGGGCGTGGGGCGCGAAAGCCTCTACAAGAGCCTCAGCAAGGACGGCAACCCCAGCTTCCAAACCATCGCCAAGGTAATCCACGCCCTCGGCGGACGCCTCACCATCCAAGCCGCCTGAAAAAACAAAACACAAGCGGGAGTAGGGTGAATCCACCCCGTGGCATACTCCGTATCAGGATTAGTGTGAAAGCCTCTGGGACATACATCTCAGGGGCTTTACTCATATCCAGTCGCGGACCGGCCCGAGGCGGTCGGATCCAGGAAGGGGTTCGGCCATTTCGAGTCGGACCCGGTGGTCGGCGCCGCGCCGTCGAGGCGCTGCGTGAACACGCAGGTGGAGCGCAGGAGCCGCAGGCTGTTCGCCCGGCTCGTCGACGACAAGAGCGCGTCCGCCACGGCCAGGGCCGAGTACGAGATCTTCAAGGGCATGCCGCCGGCCGCGCGCGTCGACCGCACGTGGGACAACGGCACGGAGGCGTCCCTGCACGTGCTGGTGGACGAGGCGCTGGGCATGCTCACGTACTTCGCCGACCCGTACGGTTCCTGGCAGCGTGGCAGCAACGAGAACAGGAACGGCAGGATCCGCCGCTATCTGCCCAAGGGAACCAGTTTCGAGGATCTCACGCAGGACGAGCTCGACGCGATCGTCGGGGAGATCAACGACACCCCGATGAAGCTCCTCGGCTACAAAACGCCCAATGAGGTGTGGGACGAGGAGATCGCCAGGCTACAATCGAAGGCAGCCAGCCCGAACACAAGCGTTGCGCTTACAAATTGAATCCGGGAGGCACAGCTCTACTTCCACTTCATCGCTCGCTGCGCCATCAACGTGAGTATCGCGGTCACAGCGACCAGATAGCCGAGCCCAATTCCAACGTCACCCCACGTCCCCTCGCCAATGAGCGGCATCGTCACGGCCTCGCGCATGTGGTAGATCGGAGTGTACGGTGCAGCCGTCTGCGCCCAGCTCGGAAGCATCTCAATCGGCATCATGGCTCCACCGATCATTCCCAAGGGGATGATGATGGCGACCGCTGCCATGGAGACGCCGGCCATCGACGGCAGAATGATTCCGACGAGTACCCCAAGCATGAAGAAAAGCAGGAAGCCCAGGATCAAGGGCAGGAGTGCAATCGGCGCGGTCGCCTCCGGAGTCATGCCGAGTGCCATCGCGATGCCGAAGAGGGCAAGGGCCTGCGTTATCAGGAAGATCATGCCCGCCGTCGCCTGTGCGGCAATGACCGTGTTTGAGGAGATGGGGAAGCTCCGTAGGACGACGAACATTCCGTTTTCGCGCCACAGCGCAAGGTGGGTGGCGCCCGCGAAGATTCCCACGAAGGCCGCGCCGAAGGCCATGACATTCGCGCTGATCGGCCCGGTGAGGTCCATTCCTTCGATACTGTCACCCATCGTCAACACGAGCGCAACGAGTAGGCCCGCCGGGAAGAGGAACGTAAAGATAAGGGTCGCCCAGTCGCGTAGGTCGTAGCGAAGAAGGACATTGGTTAATGCGCGGTATCTGGTCATGCTACGTAATCCCTTCCGGTGAGCTGGAGATAGACGTCCTCGAGGCGCCCATCGTGGACTTGGGCGTGCCGTGTATCGATCCCGCCTTCAGCGAGGCGCGCGAACAGAGCGGCCGTGTCGTGAGACCGAACCTCGAGCCCGTCTTTGGTGACCCGCACCGCGTCCGGGCCAAGAAGCGTCGCCACCGCATCCGCCTGGTGGAGAGCATTGGGGAGAATGACCGTCGAGCCGAGATCGGCCTCGGCGACGAGGCGGCTCGGGCTCGACGTCGTGAGAATCTTGCCCTGTTCGACGATCGACACCGTGTCACATAGCCGCTCAGCTTCGTCGAGGTAGTGCGTCGTATAAAGGGTGGTCATCTCCAGAAGATTGGTCGACTGGAGCAGGGAGACCAACGAGTACCTGGCTTCGGGATCGAGACCTGCCGTCGGCTCGTCGAGGAAGAGGACTTTCGGCCGGTGCACAATCGCGGTGGCGACGGCGAGTCGCTGGCGCTCGCCCCCGGAGAGTTTCTCCACTTTGGTGTCAGCCGCCTTCGCGAGGTTGAGGGCCTCGATGAGCGTGTCGATCGTGGAGTGCTCTGCGCCCTGGATCGCACAGACCGCGCGAAGGTGCTCGCGGAGTGTCGTCTTCGGGAAGAACGCCGACTGCTGGGGCTGGATCCCGATCTGGGACAGCAGGGCTAGATTGCGCGGATAGGGCGACTGGCCGAGGACTCGGATCGTTCCTTCCGTCGGCTTTCGAAACCCTTGGATCGCGTTAAAGAGCGTCGTCTTGCCCGCCCCGTTTGGACCGATGATCCCGTGGAACGAACCTTCTTCCACCTGGAGGTCGAGGTGGGAAAGAATCGTCTTCCCCTTAATGACGACGCTTACGTCGCGTACGTCAACTGCATAGTCAGTCAAGTGTGACCTTTCTCGAGTGCTGTTGCGGCGTGAAGTGGCCTGATTTTTGTTCCGCCCTTATAGTGAGGCGGCTTGTGCCGCTTGATGTTGATAATACTCGGTTTCCACCGCTTCGGGTGTCCTGTAGCCCAGGGACCGGTGCAGGCGCTTCGAGTCCCCGCCACGAGACCCACCGGAACGTCGCCAATTCCAGGTCCTTCAGATCCGCGAAGGGCTTGCGCCGCCATACCAGCTCGGTCCTGTACGCGCCGTCGGCGCTTTCGGCCATGGCGTTGTCACACGAGTCGCCGACGGTGCCGGTCGACGGCAGCATCCCATATCCCATAACCCTGGTGGTGCACACCGTGCCGGTGCACTGCGCGCCATGGCCGCCGTGGTGGATAAGACCATCCGCGCCGCCGCGGGACGCGGCCCATGAGACCGCCTGCTCCAACGCCCGCAACGGCAGCTCCTGCGTGTTCACGGCCATGGCGCACGCCCCGGATGCCAAGCTCGCGCATGATGTTCATCACCTGGTCGCGGCCGACCTTGGCCGGATCCCGGCCCTGGGCGACCAGCTGCGCGTGCATCTTCCCGTAACCGTACACGGCCATGAAGAAATCCGAGTGGATCTGGAGGATGTCGCGGGCCGGCGCCCCATGTCCCGCCCGCATGCGGCTGACGGGACGTGTTCTGAACATGCGGTAGCCGCGCGGCGTGAGAAACCCGCAGTCCAACGATTCGGAAAGGACCCCGCGGATCGGCCCGACCTTGAAACGGCTTTCATGCTCGTCGATGTACGCGGCCATCAACGCCGTGTCGGGTCGAGCCCGGCCGCGAAAAAAGCCGACGCCGTCGTCAAAATCTCGTTCGCCCGACGCAATTCCGCGTTCTCGGCCCGCAGCCTCCTCAGCTCCGCCATCGCGTCCTCGGCCGACTGCCTCGTCTCCTCCGCGACCGTCGCGTCCGACTGGTTGCGCCAACGCCGCAGCGATTCCGGCGCTATCCCCGGATCCTTCGCCACCGCGGAATCGCGTTCGTCTCCGACGAATACGAGGAACGCGATTCCGCCAGCAGCCTGACCGCCTTCGCCTTGAACTCCGGCGTATATCGAGTGCCCTTTGCCATGATTCCATCATCTCCTATCAAGTGAGAGGAAATACGGAACAAAAATCAGTTCACATCACCCGCCACCTTCCACGCCCTGTGCCAACACATCGAGATAACACCAAATGGCAAAGCGACCGTGATCTGGAAAGACGGAACCAGCCCACCAGAGCAATAGCAGCAAAGCTCAACATCCAAAAGCCAGCACCGATCATTTCGGTTGCTGGCTTTCTATTTACCCAGCTCAACACAACAATTTCACGTAACCCCTATTTTGGAGCAAACGAGCAAATTTTGGAGCAAAACTCAAAAACAAAACCTGCTGGCGCGAAATTGTATCAACACCAGCAGGCAGTTAGTGGAGGCGCGGGGAATTGAACCCCGGTCCGATGACCGAGCCCACAGTCTTCTACGTGCGTAGTCTGCTGGCCAAGTTGGCGATTTTTCTGCCCCCATCGATGTCGCAGACAACTGATGGCGAGCATATCCGCAGTTAAAGTCCCGATGCAGCCCTGAGGCTCAACTGCATCAGCAAGTCTTCTAAACGACGCTCAGCATCCTCCCAAAGACGAGGAGGAGTGAACGGAGCGGCTGCTCACTGGTTAATCCTGACTAAAATCAGGCAGCGAGAGCAAACTCAGTGCGGTTAGATTTAGCACTTATTCTTTTGCCGGGGTCATCCACGAGCGGACCCGGCGTTCTCGGCACGCTTCCCTGCAGCGAACAGGTCACCGTCGAAACCGATCGCCCCCAATCTTGAGTTATCAAACTTCCGGCTTTTCGGCCGGACTTTTCAGCATACACCCTATGGCGCTACTCGCGCAAATCGCCGGCAGCGAACATCGCCCCGGCATTGACGGGACCAACGTTGTCAGCAGGACCAACGGAGCGAACGCCGCCCCGGAACCAACGAAGCCAACGGAATCGCCGTCATTTGATGATGGGCTTCTGGGATGCGGAAACATCAATCTGATGTTTGCCGGCAAAGCCAGCCGTGCCAGCGGTGATGTTCTTGTCGATTTCCTCGACTTCCGCCAGCTTCAGCTTCAGTTGCGAGGAGTCACCCCAAATGATTACGCGGTCACCGTCGTTAAGCGTGGTGGTCACCGAATCCTGCGTCTCAGCGGTGACCTTGGTAATGGACTTACGCATCGATTCCGGCAATGCGCCCAGAATCGTCAGCGCCTCCTTCACCGAACGGTTCTTGAGACTGGCGTCTATATCCTTGACCTCAATCACCGGAATGCCATCCACGTTGGCGTTCTTCACCGAGTTCAACACACGCGCCTGGGAATCCACCGCGGTCAGGGTATCGCCTCTTTTCAGCATGGCCGCAGGCCGTTGCGCCTTGACTTCCACGCTCATCGACTTGGGGAACTGTTTGGAGACCTTGGCCTCGCTGACGCCGGGAATGGACTTGAGTTGCTCTGTGACCTCATGGGTGGAGACCAGGAACAACGACTTTCCAGCCTGCTTATCGGCGATGGCATGGATGGTCTGCGCGCTCACCCATTCGTTGGCACCGGATACGCCGATCTCGCTGGTTTCCAGACGAAACACCGACGAGAAGAGCAGCAGCCACGTTAGCCCCGTCACTACAGCCACGCTGACGACAGCAATCAACACGCGTAACGCAACGACACGTACGTTCGCACGCTTGCGTTCTTTGGCGCGTTCGGTGAAATTCACCACTTTCGGGCGTGATACGACTCCTAGGGAGCCGGTGGTCTGGTGCAGCGTTTCGGCAACGTAATCCTCGCTGCGCAACCGTCGTGCATCGACGAAGGCACCGGCCTGGCCCTTGGCTACCGTCACATCGTCAATGATCTCCGGCTCGTCGATCTCATGCCCGGAAGACACGGACCGGGGAGCGCGAGACTTCGACGAGTGACCCGTGTTTCCGCGTGAACCGATGGTGCGCGGCTTGCGGGGACTTCCGGACGAACGACGTGAGCCGTTGTCATTGCCCCCGGATCTGACCGTGCGCCCGGACATCACTCGCAGCTTTCCCGATGGGCCTCAAGTGCGGTGAGCAGCACCTGATCCATGTCGGTGATGTCGCCCGCGCCCACGGTGAAGATCACGTCGCCGTGGTGGGCGCGCATGGCCATCATCTTGGCGGCCAGGCACATATCCTCGACCGGCTGAATCCACGTGCCTGCGGAAGCATCCTTGAGTCCCGCAGCCGCGTCCACGATGGTGGAGGGGCTGATGTCCGGGAAATCAGCCTGCTTTTCACGGGCCGGGAAGATGCCGGTGATAATGACGTCATCGGCTTTGGCCAAGGATTCGGCGAACTGGTGCGCGAAGAACTTGGTGCGGGAGAACAGGTGTGGCTGGAAGATCACACGAATGGTCGAATCGGGGTACCGGCGTCGGGCCGCATCCAGCAGGGCCGCGATTTCGGTGGGATGGTGGGCGTAATCGTCCACTACAGTGACCTGCTTGACCGTGCCGCGCACCTGGAAACGGCGTGCCGCACCGAGGAATGTGCCGGCCGCCTTGGCCGCGTCTGCGGGGCTCACGCCCAGCAGCACGGCAGCGCTGATGGCGGCGGCCGCATTGCGCGCATTGTGCACGCCAGGAACCTTCAGGGCAACGCTCTGAGACACCGGCTCCCCCGCCGTCACCGCGGCCGGCAGATGCAGGGTGAGCTGTTCGACGCCGCTGCCTGCGGTCTCACTTTCCGAAGCGATCCAGACATACGCGGCACCGCCCAAATCGGGCAGGGATTCACGCGCGGTAGTGCCGTAGGCAACGGTATGGGATTTCACGTCGGCGGGCATGGCCTCCAGCACGGCAAGTCCGTCAGGGTCGTCGATGCTGATGATCACGTGACCGGTGGCCCGGCCGGCGTGGGCAACGAACGCGGCACGGTAGTGGGCTTCGTCGCCGTAATGGTCGAGATGATCGGCTTCACAGTTGGTGATAATGGCGATGGTCGGATGATATTTGGCGAAGCTGCCGTCCGATTCATCGGCTTCGGCCACCAGGATATCGCCTTTGCCCGCGTGTCCGCCGTCCAGCGTGGTGCCGTCCGGGCCTTGGATAAAGCCGCCAATGGCGTAGCTTGGATCGGCACCGGCGTTCACCAGAATGTGGGACAGCATGGAGCTGGTGGTGGTTTTGCCGTGCGCTCCGGCCACGGTGACGGCTCGTTTGCCGTTCATGAGCAGGGCGAGGATGTCACTGCGATGCACAATGCGCTTGCCCGCCGCGTGCGCTGCGACGATTTCCGGATTGTCCGGTTTGATGGCGCTGGAGTAGACCACGGTCTCGGCCTGGGCGACATTTTCGGCTCGCTGCCCGAATTCAACGGTGATGCCCAGCGTTTCAAGTCGGTCGGTTTTGGCGCTGTGTGAGCGATCGGAGCCGTCCACCGAGACTCCTTCGGCGTGCAGCATTTCGGCCAGAACGCTCATACCGGCACCGCCGATACCGATGAAATGGGTGGCGCCGAGATCCGCGGGGCGGGCCGCAGCATCGAATGAGGCATACGTGGGGTCAAGCACGATGGGCTGATCTTGAGACAATTCAAAACTCCTTTGGGGATTCCAGCACCCTATATTATGACCGTATCTCGTGTTGCGGGACGGGATTGGCCCGTATCGCGCACGGGATGATATCTGAATACTATTTGGATGGTTCGGCTAATTGCAGAACGTGCCGGGCCATGATTTCGGCAGCGTTTCTGATGCCGTATTCCCATGCCTTGCGGCCGAATTCGGCAAGTCGTTCGTGATCGGCGAGCAGATCGGGCACATGCTCATGCACCCACTGCGGGGTCAGGTCCTTGTCTGCGACCAGCAGGCCGCCGCCGGCGTTCACCACCGGTTCGGCGTTGAAACGCTGTTCGCCGTTGCCGATGGGCAGCGGCACGTAGATGGCTGGCAGACCCAGTGCAGCCAGCTCGGATACCGATCCGGCTCCGGCGCGGCAAATCACCAAGTCGGCACAGGCGAAGGCCATATCGATTCGTTCCAGATATTCGGCGGTATGGTAGTCACCTTGTCCGGCCGATTCGGGGCCGATGCCGGTAAGCACGTCCGCGCCGGCCGAGGCCGTGACCAGTTCGCGTACTTCGCTGATTTTGCCTCGCCCGGTCAAGTGGATGATTTGTGCGTGGGCCAACAGGTCTGCGGCGGAGGAGGCGATGGCGCGGTTCAGGCTTTGCGCTCCCAGCGATCCGCCAGTGACCAGCACCAGCGGACGGTTCGGATCGACGCCAAGCTGCGCGGCCGATTCACGGCGTACGGCGGCACGGTCGTCACCAATGCGTTTGGTCAGGGAGGCGATGGCCGGGCGCAACGGCAGACCGACGCGCTCGACGTCGGCTCCGGCACGCGGTTTGAGACCGGTGCCCTCGTACACGGTACCGATGAAATCGGCCCAACGAGCGCCCAGTTTATTGGCCATGCCGGCACGCGCATTCTGCTCATGGATGGCAATCGGAATGCCCATCTTATGTGCGGTGGCGTAGACGGGGGCGGAAGCATACCCGCCGAATCCGGCCACGACATCCGCATGCCGCGTTTCAAGAATGGAGCGCACCTTGGCGGTTTCTCGCTTCCATTTTGCCGGGAAGCGCAGCATGTACAGGTCAGGGCGACGCGGGAACGGCACTTTTTCGATGGTGTCGAGCTCGTAGCCGGCCTCAGGCACCAAGTCCTTCTCCAAACCCACCGCAGTGCCGATGACGGTGACCTGTGCCGTGGGTTCGATGTCGCGAATCGCCCCGGCGACCGCGAGCAGCGGATTGACATGTCCGGCGGTACCGCCGCCAGCAAGAACGATATGTGGTGTGCCTTGATCCATGATTACCGAGTCTACTTACGCGCTCTGACGCGACTGTTTTATCTGCGGTTGAGAGCGCATAAGTCCCACAACCAGTCCGGCCGCCGTCAAGCACATGATCATCGATGAGCCACCTGCGGAGACGAACGGCATAGGCACGCCCAATACCGGGAACACACCCACGACCACGCCGATGTTGACCATGGCCTGGCCCACAATCCAAATGGTGACGCACATCAGCACCATGGCAACATAACGATCGGTGACCTGCAATGCGATGACGATCATGCACCAGGCGAGAATCGCGAAGAACAGCAATACGATGGCGCAACCAACGAATCCGGTCTCCTCGCCGATGATCGCGAAGATGAAATCGTTATGGGCGGCCGGCAGGTAGTTCCATTTCTCTCGCGAATTGCCGATGCCCAATCCCAGAAAGCCTCCGGAGGCGATGGCGTACTTGGCGTGAATGGACTGGTAGCATACGCTCTGCGCGTCAGCGGCCGAGCAATCGCCATATGTGGCCAGAATACGACGCATGCGGTTCGGGCTGGAAACCGCCAATGCACCGACCATAACCACCGCGCCCAATACGCCGACTCCCATCCATTTACTGGGGAATCCGACGATCAGGAAGGCCACGCCTCCGATGAAGACCAGAATCATGGCCGTGCCGAGGTCCTTGCCGCCCATCACCAGCGCCACGCCTATCGCATACAACACCAACGGCGCGGCATATGCTTTGATTCCCTTCTTGTGGTACATCTTGCTGCAGGCATGCAACGACGAGGGCAGCCATATGCATATCGCGAACTTCATGAATTCGGCCGGCTGGATAGTGGTGAAGCCGAGGTTCAGCCAACCTTTGTTGCCGTAGACGTCGAGACCCAGCGGAGTAAAGGTCAGCGCCTGCAACAGACAGGCACCCACCACAAAGAACACGCCGGTCCGTTTCCAGAACGTCACCGGCATCGTCAATGCCACGAAGCCCAGCACCAAGCCGATCAGGCAAAACGCGCCCTGGTTCAGAAGCTGAAGGAACGGCGACTTGCCCAGTGCGGCCATGGTGACCGTGGAGCTGGAGAACACCATGATCAGGCCGAAGCATGTCAGCCCCACCACGGCCATGCGGAATCCGTGGTAGCACCATAGCGGGTTGAGCAAGCTTCGCCAACCCGTGTAGTCGGTGATTTCGAGTGCGGGCTTGTCAGGGGCTCTGTATGCCTTACGCTTATGGATATCAGTGGAGGCCATGCACCTCGCTCCACGTCTTGGCTGCGGCGGCGAATCGATTGCCTCGATCCGCATAGGACTTGAACTGGTCCATGGAGGCGCAGGCCGGAGCCATAAGCACAATGTCGCCGGCGGCGGCATACGTGCCGCAGGCTTCGACGGCACGATCCATGACGGTATCGTTGTCTTCGGGATCGATGATGGTCACCGGGATGTCCGGAGCTTGGCTGGCAAACGCTTCGATCATCGGCTGCTGGTCTTTGCCGATGATGACGGCCGCTTTGATGGTATGTGCCTGGTCCTTGACCAGGTCCTCGAATCGACTGCCCTTGGCCAGACCTCCGGCAATCCAGATCACAGACTTGGCCGGGAAGCTGGACAGCGAGGCGCGTGCCGCATGGCCGTTGGTGGCTTTGGAATCGTCCACGAAACGAACAGAGCCGCCCTCGACTACGGCCTCAGCCACGGTTTCGATGCGATGGCCGCCCGGCTTGAACGAGGTAAGCGCCTTCAGCGCGGTATCGCGATCAGCGCCAAGTCCCAGCACCAACGCCAATGCCGTCAATGCATCGGCCACCAGATGCGGGTACAGTGAGCCGTCCGGCTCTGCCAGATGCGTGAAATCGGTGATGGCGGCCAGTCTGACCGGCTCCCCCACTGCGCCGCCGGCCACGCCGCTCCTGTCCACAATCCAGCCATCTTCAATGCCGATCTGACCGGCCTGGGGGGCCTCGAGCGTGAATCCCACCTTGCGGCATCCTTCAGCGGTTTGGGCCTCGGCCGCCAGTTCGCTGACTTTGGCGTCCTGCGCATTGTAGACGATGGCGTGTTTGGCGTTGTGGAACACCTTGGATTTGTCGGCGGCGTAATTCTCGCGCCCGCCATGCCAGTCGAGGTGATCGTCGGCGATATTGGTGATCGCCGCGCAGTCAAGTGCCAGCGAATCGGTGAAGTGCAATTGGAAGGAGCTCAGTTCCACGCACAGCACGTCGTGCTGAGGATTGGTGGCGCAACGAGACAGGCTCATGCTCATGTCTCCGGAGGCGATATTGCCGGCGGTCGGCGCGTCGAGTCCGCAGGCGGTGAGCATTTCCGAGGTCATCTCGGTGGTGGAGGTTTTGCCGTTGGTGCCGGTGATGCCGATCCATGGAGCCGGAGTACCGGTGCGCTCGTTATTCACACGCAGCTGCCATGCGAATTCCACCTCGCTCATCACGGGGATGCCACGGCGTTGGGCTTCCAGCACGAACGGGGTGCGGGGGTTGAACACCGGGGACGACATGACGTAGTCCACATGGTCCCAGTCCACGTCATCAAAGGAGCGGAGATCAGCCTCGGGCTTCCTCTCGTCGACGCCAATCACGTGGGCGCCGCGTTCCCTCAATACCTCCGCCAACGAGGTGCCGGATACCCCCAGTCCGGCGATCACCACTGTCTTATCCGCTACTTGCATTGTTCCTCCTGATATAGGAATTCCGTGGGTGAGCATAATCCACCCAGATTTCCGCTAGCTGAACAGCAGGCCGGAGCGGGTGACCCAGTCGCCGTAGAAAATCGTCAGGGCGAGCAGCACGAAGATGAGTTCGATCATCCAGAACCGCACCACCACCTTGGTTTCGGTCCAACCCTTCAGTTCGAAATGATGGTGGATCGGTGCCATTTTGAATACACGTTTGTGGGTCATCTTGAAGTACCCGACCTGGATGACGTCGCTCATGGCTTCCATGACGTACAGTCCACCCAGAACCACCGCCAGGAATTCGGTGTGCGTGGCGATGGACAGGGCTGCGAACAGACCACCCAAGGCCAGGGAACCGGTATCACCCATGAAAATCGATGCGGGGTTCGAGTTGTACCACAAGAAGCCGAAGCAGGCGACGGCCGCGCATACGGCGATGACGGTCAGATCGAGAGGATCGGACACGGCATAGGAATATCCGCCATGGCTGCCGCCCTTGATGTGGTAGCTTTCCCAGAATGCGATGATGCCAAAACCGGTGAAGGCGATCATCGACGAACCTGCCGCCAGACCGTCAAGCCCATCCGTCAGATTCACTGCGTTGGTCCATGCGGTCATCAGGAAGTTCACCCAGATGACGAACAGGATGATGGCCACGGTTCGACCGGCGAAGTCGAAGTTGAAGAACGGCCGTTCGATGAAGCTGATGCCCGCCTGCGCACTGGGGAAACCCGATTTGGTGGGAATCAGCAGCGCCAG
The DNA here is from genome assembly GCF_000269965.1 of Bifidobacterium longum subsp. infantis ATCC 15697 = JCM 1222 = DSM 20088. Taxonomy (NCBI): domain Bacteria; kingdom Bacillati; phylum Actinomycetota; class Actinomycetes; order Bifidobacteriales; family Bifidobacteriaceae; genus Bifidobacterium; species Bifidobacterium longum. The sequence continues at coordinate 1,005,819 of NC_017219.1, read as the reverse complement.
CACCGCGTATATGGTGGCGAAGATGAACTGGCCGATGAACTTGCCGGTCACCGATAGGCCTTCGTTCTGCTTCTTACGCACCTTGGCGAAGTCGTCGATAAAGCCCAGCAGACCCATCGACAGCATGGCGAACAGTACGAGCACCGCGGACCAGGAGGGCACATCGTCCGAACGCAGGTATCGGTACAGTGCGGAGGATGCCCAACCGAGCAGAATCGCGAAGTTGATGACCACGCCGCCCAACGTGGGGGTGCCGCGCTTGACCAGATGCGACTGCGGCCCATCCTGGCGGATGTACTGGCCATAGTGCAGCTTGTGGACCAGCCGAATCAGCAGCGGGGTGCCGACCAGGGTGACGATGAGCGACACCAGCATTCCAATGATCAGAGCAATCACGTGCAGCTTCTCTTTCTTGTCGGTTTCTTGGGATGGTTATCAGGTCAGTTCTTTGCCCAGCGTTCAGCCAAAGCGCTCAGGCCTGACGCGTGCGATCCCTTGAGCAGTACCACAGCGTCGGGATGGTTGCGCGCCAAGTCGATGACCAGCTGTTCGGCCGCATCGATGTCGTGTACGCAATCCACCGACGCGGATGGGCTCTGACGGGCACCGTCCGCCAGAGCCTGTGCCAGTGCATCGAGATGTTGGTCTTGGGCGGAACCGACCGCGATGATCGCGTCGATGCCCAATTCGGCCGCATACGTGCCGATAGAGGTGTGCAATGCCGTCTCATCGGCGCCGAGTTCCAGCATGGCACCCAGCAGCGCCACGCGGAACGGATCCTTGCCGTCATTTGAGTTCCAAGCCTTCAACCCGTTCAGGCCGGCTTTCATGGAGTCGGGATTGGCATTAAAGGAATCATCGATCAGTGTGAAGGAAGTCCCCTCGCGATTCACCGTGGACAATGCCATGCGATGAGGGCTGATGGTGTGCTGCGAGGCCAGAATCCGCGCCACCGTTTCGGGTGCCATACCGTAACGCATCGCCACGGTTGCGGCGGCCAACGCGTTCATCACGTTGTGACGTCCAGGAATGCCCAGATGCACCGGCGTATGGTTGCCGTCCGCATCGACCAACGTGAATTCAGCATGATCGGACCGGTCGGCAGTGACATCAATGGCCCGCACCTCGGGCTCCTGCGACGATCCCAAGCCGAACCACAGCACATCGCCGCTGGCCAAGCCGGCCATGGGAACCACGTGTTCGTCATCGGCGTTCAGTACCGCGGTGCCTCCGGGAAGCAGCCCCTGCACGATTTCGCTTTTCGCCTGTGCGATGCGTTCGCGGGAGCCGAATTCTCCAAGGTGAGCGACGCCGACCTTCAATACGATTGCCGTGTTCGGCGGTGCGATACGGGTCAGTCGCGCGATTTCGCCGATATGGCTGGCACCCATCTCAGCCACGAAGAACCGGGTGTGCTCATCGACCCGCAACGCAGTGAGCGGCAGGCCGATCTCATTGTTGAACGATCCCACCGGAGCCACGGTCGGGCCTACGGTGGCAAGCAGGGAGGAGAGCAGATCCTTGGTGGTGGTCTTGCCCACCGAACCGGTCAATCCGATGATGTCGAAGTCGCCGTCCAGCTCGCGGCGGCGAACGATGTTGTGTCGGGCGAGCTCGCCAAGGGCGTCGACCGTGTCTTTCACTACGATCTGCGGCAGGCCATCGGACTCCACCTCATGGTCGACGATGGCCACCGTGGCTCCTTGTCCAGCGGTTTTCGCCACAAAGTCATGCCCATCGACATGCTCGCCTCGGATGGCCACAAACACCGATCCGGGGCCGGCCTGCCGCGAGTCACTGACCGTATTGGTAGATCGAGACTCGGAATCGGCGTCGCCGATCAATCGACCATCGACGGCCTTGGCGATCTCCTCCACGCTCATCGGAACCATGGTGTTTCAAACTCCTTTACGATTACGCTTCGTCCCGCATCCACGGACTTAATTGAGATTATTGGCCACATGCAGGGCACTGCGTATGTTGTTTTTCCTCACGCCGGCGGCCAGTACCATGGCGATGGCCAAGGACATGTGCCCGAGTCGGACGCGGTCGTACATGGCCGGTGAATCCGCAGCCATTTCATCCGATTCGGGTGTCGACGAGGTCATGGACATGTCATGTTCCGCAACGAATGCGTAGCGTGTCTTCAATTCGTCCAAGCTTGCGCTTGCGTTGACATCTTCCGTGCCCAGCACATCCACGTTCACCGATTCCAACGCATGCTCGGCCAATGTGCGGTCATCCATGGCGATGATCACGGCCGCCACACCGTCTTCGGCGCACACGGACAGCGCGCGCTGCATATCGAGGATGCCCAGAGGATAGTTCAGGTTCATGGTACGTGTCATCGACGTGGACCCGGATGCGGTGATTACCGCCACCGGATTGCCCAGCATGTGCAGGAATTCGGAGAGCTGGGACACGCCTGCGTCGACGGCCTGCTCATCCGCACCGGTCACCGCGAACACCGCCATGGCGTTGGATGGTCCGCCGGCCAGGCCGCTGGCCAGATCGCCGAGTACGCGATCGTCGCAATCGCCGTAGAGCAACGGTATATCGGCATTGGCGATCTGCCCTTTGGACGCGCGTGGCAGCAACGCCGCATAGGCACCTGCCTGTGCGGCATGCAGTACATCGGGTTCCTGCTCATGCGTGCAGATGAACAGCGAGCCGGGAATAACGGTATCCACGGCATCGCTGAGTGAGGTAATGGTGACATTGGTGGCGAAGGGTGGATCGACTTCAAAACCGTACCGTTCGACCAGCATTCCCAAGGTCACCCGCTGGGCGATGGATTCGCTCACTGCACTCATGGGCTATCGCCTTTCTCCCCTGATCCTTACCACGTGACTGGAATAGCATTTTTTCGTGGACTGGAGACAGGCACCTCGTATTTCTGCATAAGGAACTCACAAATCTGTGCGGAAACAGGGCCGGCCGTCAGACCGCCGAACACACCATTCGGATCCTTCATTACCACGGTGACCGCATAGCGCGGGTTGTCCGCGGGAATCACCACGGAATAATCGGAGATAATGGACGAGAGCGCGCCATCCGAACCCTGCACCTCTGCGGTACCGGACTTGGCGGCCATGCGGTAACCATCGACCTTGACGAACTTGTTGTAGCTCTCCGCCACTGATTCCATCGCATTCATCATGTCCGATGCGACCTTTTCATCCACCACGCGGGTGGCTTCGCCCTTCTTGGTCTCAGTGGTCTTGCCATTGGCATCGGTGGTTGATCTGATGATCGACTGCTGCTGCTTGACACCCTTGTTCGCGATGGTGGCCACCACGTTGTTGAGCTGCAGGGCGTTGACGGTGTAGCCCTGACCAAACAGGATGGTGTTGCGCGTACGCAGATCCCATGCCGAAGGGCTGGTGAGCAGACCGCTCGATTCACCGGGCAGGTTCAGTCCGGTCGGTTGTCCGATACCGAATTTGGTCAGGTACTCGTAGCGTTGCTCATCCGGATAGTTCTCCCCGGCCATAATCATGCCGACGTTCGATGAGTTCTGCAGAATGCCGGCGAGCGTCCAGCGCTCAGTGCCGTGGTCGAATGAGTCCTTGTAGGTCTGGCCCTTCTGTGTGATGTGGTCCGGGACCGACAATTGATCGCTCATCTTATGCAGTCCCGTCTGCAGATAGCCGGACATGGAGATGACCTTGCCCACCGAACCAGGCTCGAAGGTTTCGGACACGGCCCGAGACGGGCTCATCTTCGCCGCATCGGTACCAGCCTGTACTTCATCGCTATCGGCCAGTGCGAGAATCTCCCCGCTCTGGACATCCTGCACCACGGCGATCGCCCACGCTGCACCATACTTGGACTCGGCCTCCTTCAAGGCCTTTTTGACATACCATTGCACATCACGGTCAATGGTCAGGGTGACATCGTCGCCATTTTTGGCCGCCACCGATTCGGTCATGGTGCCGGGAATCTCTTCGCCGCCATTACCACGCTGGTAGGTTTCATGGCCATCGGTTCCGGTAAGCGTCTTGTTCTCGACCTGCTCGATGCCGGCGACGCCATCGCCGTTGTCGTTCACGCCGCCAAGCAGCGCGCCCATGAGATCGCCATCCGCATACAGTCGTTCACTGCTCAGCTCACCCCAGACAATACCGCCCAGGTGCAACGCCTCGATGCTGCGCTTGACCTGTGGGGTCACGTCTTTCTTCAGAATCACATACTGCCCGGTACCGGACAGATCAGCTCCCAGTTCCATGGCGTTCATATCCAAGACTTTGGCCAGCAGTCGGCCCACGGCCGACGCTCCGGTAGCGCCCACGGGTTTGCCGTCAATTTCGTGGCAGTAATCACGGGTGTTGTCATTGCAGGTAATCGGCTCGAACTCCTGTGCAGCCTCCGGATTGGCGACGATAGTATAACGCTCCACGCTTTGAGCGAGCACGGAGCCGTTGGCGTCGAGGATACGCCCACGCTTGGCGCTCAACGTCACGGTCAGGGTGCGGTTAGCCGTGGCCGCTTGTGCGGTTTGACGGCCACCGATGAGCTGGATGGAGGCCAGCTGAATCACGCATGCCGACGCCACCAACGCCAATGCGGCGCCGATGGCAATGCATTTGAACGCGAAGGTCTTGACCTTGGCGAACTCTACGATGCGACGAATGGTGTTCACTGGGTTCCGCCTTTGTTGGACTGGTATCCGCTTAAGTCGATGGACACTGATCCCTGCTGCGGGACCATGCCCATGTCGCTGGCCTTGTCGGGCAGGTTCGCGACTAATTGATCGAGTTTGGCCTGATCGTCTTCGATATCTTGGGTAAGTCTGTTGATATTGGTTTCGATCTGTGCCGCCTCAAACGAGTTCTGCACCATCTGGGTACGCAGCATCAGCGCGCCGAACAAGGTGCCGACGAGGAAGATCACTGCGATGGCCACGTGCACCAGCGGTGCGCTTCTTGTTCTGGTCCATTCGATGACCCGTCCGACGACATTGCCCCGCTCGTCTCCACGCGGGTTGGAGACCACCCGCAGCTCAGGTCGGGAGGAGGACTGATGCTTGGTGTGCGGCCGGTTCGAGGCCGGAGCCGCGTTCGATCGAATGTTACGTGCGGTTGCCATATGCTGTTATCCCCTCCTTGTACGAATTCGTGCTGTGTTTTTGGCCCTGCCCGGAGACGCGGAGCCTTGTATATTGATGTCATTCAGGCCCTGCGCGGTTTGCGTAAAGCGTTTCCTCCATCGTGACGGAATATCACGGCTGACTTCCACCGCCCGCAACCGCACCGAAGCCGATCTCGGGTTGGCTGCGATTTCATGTTCGTCGGCCTTGATGGCACCTCGCGTGAGATCCGTGAAAAACGGTTGGGCATCCGGCGGTATGACGGGCAGGCCAGCCGGAACATCCACTCGCAGCCCTTGTGCCATGAACGATTTGACGGTTTTGTCTTCGAGCGAATGATAGGACTCCACCACCAGTCGTCCCCCGACATGCAGTCGGTTCGCGGCTTGCGGCAATGTGGAGGCGAGCTTGTCTAATTCGCCGTTGACTTCAATGCGCAACGCCTGGAAGACGCGTTTGGCGGGATTGCCCGCCGGGCGGTGGGCTTGCGGCACCACTTCATCGACCAGACGGTTGAGCTGTGCGGTGGTGGTAAACGGCTCCTTGTCTCGATGCGCCACGATGGCGCGGGCGATCTGACGCGAGAAACGCTCTTCACCGTATTCCTTGAATATGCGGACCAGTTCCGCCGCATCATAGGTGGCAAGAATCCGTTCGGCCGTCAACGGCTGGCTGACGTCCATGCGCATATCCAGCGGCGCATCATGCGAATAGGAGAAGCCACGATCGGTTTCGTCGATCTGCAGGCTGGATAATCCCAGATCCATGAATACGGCGTCCACACGTTCTATGCCTCGGTCCGTCAACACCTGATCAAGCTGATCGAAGGCGGCATGCACTGGGATGAATCGATCGGCGAGCCCCTCCCGTTCCATGCGTTCGGCGGCCAGCCCCAGCGCTTCGCTGTCACGGTCAATGCCGATGAGCCGAGCCTGAGGCGCGGTTTTGAGGAAGGCGATGGAATGGCCGGCAAGGCCCAAAGTGCAATCCACTGCAACGGCGTTCTCATGTTCCAGGGCAGGCGCCATCAGGTTCACGCAATCGTCAAGCAATACCGGCAGATGAATATTCGCCACATCAACCATCAGAATTCCACCTCCGGCAACACATCGTCAGCAATGTCGGAATATCCCTCTTCCTTCTCGGCGAGGTAGGACTCCCACGTGTCCTTATTCCACAGTTCGGCACGGGTGCCAACGCCGATCACCACGACGTCGGAACCCAGATTGGCGTAATCACGCAGCATCTGCGGCACCAGTACGCGGCCCTGCTTGTCCGGCTGCTGGTCGACGGCACCGGAAAGGAACACACGCAGGTATTCGCGGGCGGCTTTGTTTCCCACCGACACACGCTGAATCTGCGAGGCGATGCGTCGAAATTCATCGAACGGCAGCAGGTACACGCACCGTTCCTGGCCTCGGGCCATGACCAGACCCTGCCCCAGCTGGGAGCGGAATTTGGCCGGAAGCGCCATACGGCCCTTGGCATCGATCTTCGGCGTATATGTGCCGAGAAGCAATGGCGGCAGACCAGCCATGAGATCGGCCATAGTGGTGGAGCCTTGTGCGTTGGCATCAGCGTCGCGAATCGGCTGATCGGCAACCATGGCTCCACCTCCTTCATCGTTACGTGGGATACACTTCGGCCAACTGGTTCACCACTCTACCCCACGATTCCCCATTTCTCCCCACTCCTGCACGATTTGCTCACCCTTTTAGGGCGATTACCGATGGATTGCGCGTGTCGGCCACGACTGTCGCACGAATGGACGCTCCGCACATCCAATCCACGTTGTGCACTCCACCGACCAAGCAGCATGGTGAATTCACGCTGAATTCACCTATTCCGGGTTGTCCGCATCACTGACGTAGGGGGTGTGCGGTAAATTTGAATGCCTTAAGTTTTTCTGCCCCACGGAAATGGAACGAAGAGAACAGCATGTCGAGTTACGCCTCCCAGCTGCATGAGGAGCAGCAGGCCGTCGATCGCGCCTATGGACGATTGGACGATCTGCGAGCCGAAATGTGGCAACGCCTGGACACCGTACGCGCCGCCGGCTCCCACGGATCCCCCACGCAACGCAGCGAACGAGACTCCTTTGCCACAATGTACGAAAACCGCCTCACGCAATTGCGCAGCGTTGAGGATCGGCTGGTGTTTGGCCGCCTCGATGCCAAGAACGGCGACCGTCATTACATCGGCCGCATCGGCCTGTCGAGCCCGGACCATGAGCCGATTCTGACCGACTGGCGTGCCGAAGCCGCACGTCCTTTCTATGAGGCGACCCCCTCCAATCACGGCGACATCGTGATGCGCAGGCATATCACCTTGAGTTTCCGCGAAGTCGTGGGCGTTGAGGATGAGGTGCTCGACGTGCATTCAGACCAGGTCGGCCAGGCGTCTTCCGCCGGCACATTGACCGGCGAGGGTGCGCTGCTGGCTTCGTTGAGCTCACGCCGCACCGGCAAGATGACCGATATCGTGGCCACCATTCAGGCCGAGCAGGACCGCATCATCCGCTCCGACATGAATCGCGCCGTGGTGGTGCAGGGCGGCCCCGGCACCGGCAAGACGGCAGTGGCGCTCCATCGCGCCGCCTACCTGCTGTACACGCACCGGCGCACGCTGGAACGTTCCGGCGTGCTGGTGGTTGGCCCTAGCTCGGCGTTCCTGCACTACATTGATCAGGTGCTGCCCTCCTTGGGCGAGACCGGCGTGGTCTCACGCACCATCAGCGATCTGATTCCCGGCATCACCGCCACGGCGGTCGACTCCCCTTATGCAGCCAAGCTCAAAGGCGACCGACGCATGACCTCCGTAGTGGCCAATGCCATCGCCGCACGCGTGCGTGTTCCCGCTGCTCTGCCGACAGTAACCATTAGCGGCATTCAGGTACCGATGCTGGCCACTGATATCGAACAGGCGCAGGCGGACGCGAAGCGCACCCGGCAACCTCATAACAAGGCCCGCGAGACCTTTATCCGTTCGATGCTGACCAGCATGCAGAACCGTTATGCCGAACAGCTTGATTACACGCCGGATCAGGCGGAGCTGAACCGCGCGATGTCGCTGCTGCGTATGAACGAGCAGGTGCGCAAGACCCTGAACCTGTGCTGGCTGCCGATGACCGCCCCATGGCTCATCGATCAGCTGTTCGCCCATCCCGAACGTCTGAAGTCTCTGGCTGGTTGGCTGACCGACAACGACATCGCGGCACTTGCCCGCCCCAAGGGCTCCCCGCTGACCCGTTCCGATATTCCGCTGCTCGACGAAGCGATGGATATGCTGGGCCCCGATCCCAAGACGGTGGCCCGCCAGTCCGCCGCCGACGCACGTCGTGCCGCCGAAGAGCAGTATGCCAAAGACACGCTGGCCGCGACCGGTCTGGGTGGAGGCATCGTCTCCAGTCAGATGCTGCTCGACCAGATGAACGGGGACGACGCTGAGCTGACCGCGCAGCGGGCCGCGGCCGACCGTGAATGGACCTACGGGCACATCGTGGTCGATGAAGCGCAGGAACTGACCGCCATGGACTGGCGTATGTTGATCCGCCGTTGCCCCTCCCGCTCGTTCACCATCGTGGGCGATGTGGCGCAGACTTCGGCGCTGGGTGGCACCCGACGCTGGAGCAAATCGATGAACCGCCTGTTCGGAGAAAGCCACTGGGATCTGAACGAGTTGACCATCAACTACCGCAATCCGCAGGAAGTTTCCGAACTTGCCTCACGATTCGCCGAGAAGGAAGGCCTCTATATCTCCACGGTCAATGCGGTGCGCACCATCCCCGATTCGGTGTCCCGCAACGTGGTGCCCGACATGTCGTCCTTGCTGGAAACGACGGCCGAGCAGGCGGCGCAGCTTGCCGAACAATTCGTTTCGGCAGACGGCACCGGCCGCATCGCCGTCATCTGTCCGGATGATCTCATCGCCCCGGTGCGCGACGCCGTGCGCCGCAAACTGGCCGCCATTCTTGACCCGGCCGAATACGCAAGGCTCATCGAGCAGCCCGAATGGGATGAGCAAATCAGCGTCTGCGGCACCGAAACGGTCAAGGGTCTGGAGTTCGATGCCGTCGTGGTGGTCGAGCCCGGTCTCATCGGGGATGACGCGCCGAGCCGCCCGGTCGCCGCTTCGGACCTGTACGTGGCAATGACCAGGCCGACCCAGAAACTGGTTATAGTTCGGACAAAAACAGACGAGAAGTCCCTGAACATCTAAGGTATGAAGCATGCCCAAAGCACTGTTATTGGAAAACATTCACCCCGACGCGGCCAAGTCGTTGCGTGACCACGGTTTCGAAGTCGAGACCATGAAGGGCGCCTTGAGCGAGGACGAGCTCATCGACGCGCTGGATGGCGTGGACCTGGTGGGCGTGCGGTCCAAGACCAACGTCACAGCCCGCGTGCTGGATGCGCGTCCTACGCTCAGCGCCATCGGCTGCTTCTGCATCGGCACCAATCAGGTCGACCTGGAGTACGCCGGCAAGCGTGGCATCGCCGTGTTCAACGCTCCCTACTCCAACACCCGTTCCGTGGTGGAATTGGTGATTTGCGACATCATCTGCTTGATGCGCCGCATTCCCGCACACACGCATCACATCAAGCATGGCCTGTGGGACAAGTCCGCTTCCGGCTCGCATGAAGTGCGCGGCAAGACCCTCGGCATCATAGGCTACGGCAACATCGGCTCCCAGCTGTCGGTACTGGCCGAGGCCCTCGGCATGCGCGTGGTGTTCTACGACATTGAGGAGAAACTGGCACTGGGCAACGCCCACCGTTGCGACACCCTCAACGAACTGCTGGAGCAGTCCGATGCCGTGACCCTGCACGTGGATGGCCGCAAGTCGAACACCGGCTTCTTCGGCGAAGACCAATTCGCCCACATGAAGCAGGACGCGATTTTCATTAACCTTTCGCGCGGTTTCGTCGCCGATCTGGGAGCTCTGAAGCAGCACCTCGATTCCGGCCATCTGTCTGGCGCGGCGGTCGACGTGTTCCCCGTTGAACCGAAGAAGAGCGGAGATCCGTTCGAGACCTCACTGGCCAATGAAGACAATATGATTCTGACTCCTCATATTGGCGGCTCCACCTTGGAAGCTCAGGAATCCATCGGCCATTTCGTCTCTCAGCGTCTTGAGGATTACTGGTTCAGGGGTTCTACCTCCTTGTCCGTGAACCTACCGCAGATCAACCTCGGTGAGTGCGAGGGTGTGTGCCGTATCGCCCATCTGCACGACAATCTTCCTGGTGTGCTGGCTCATGTCAATCGTGTGCTCGGCGAGGAGAACATCAACGTTTCCTTCCAGTCGCTGGCCACCGAAGGCGAACTTGGCTATGTGGTCACCGACGTGGCTCAGAAGCCCAGCGCCGCCACGCTTGAAGCACTGCGCAGCATCGAGGGCACCATTCGCATGCGTGTCATCAGCTGACGCAGCTCATCCTCGATTGATATGAAAGAGACCCGTCGTTGACGGGTCTCTTTCATAAGTGCAGGGCTTCATGATTGGCGCGCACCATGGTTTGCGAATCACTCGCATATCACGGTGCATGGCATTCGAATATTATTCACGCAAACCATCAATGGCGCTTTGGAAATCCTCCAGACCTGCAAAGTTCTGGTACACACTCGCGAATCGAAGGTACGCCACCACATCCAAGTCACGCAACGGTTTCAGGATGGCTTTGCCCACTTCGTCTGAGGTGACTTCGGCAAGGCCTCGGGAGCGAAGATCCTCTTCGACTTTCTGTCCCAGCAGCTTCAGATCCTCTTCTCTGACCGGCCGCCCCTGGCAGGCTTTGCGTACGCCGGAAATCACTTTGTCTCTGCTGAATGGCTCCACGCCACCCGAACGTTTAGTGACCAGCAGCATACTGGTTTCCACCGTGGTAAAACGCTTGTTGCATTTCGGGCATACGCGACGCCGACGGATGGAATGACCGTCATCGCTAATGCGCGTATCAATGACTTTGGTGTCGGGGTTCTGGCAAAAAGGACAATGCATGCTCCCCAGAATAACGTGTACGGGCGGAAAAACCATGCCGATCGGGTTTCATCTACTCAGCCGGAACAATAATGCGCTGCCCGGCCTGCAATGATCCGGACTCAAGATTGTTCAACGCAATCAGTTCATCCACCGTTTCCGATACATCATGACCAGCAGGCGTGATAGCCGAAGCATATGACCAGAGCGTATCCCCCGGCCGCACGATATAACCGGTCACCTGCGTGGCCCCCGTATCCGATTGGGCCCGCTGAGCGGTAAACGCGCCGAAACCACACCAGGCAAGCGCCAAGGCGACCATCACTGCGATAATCCTCCCACGCACATTCCGGCGGGACGTTCCAGCATGCTGCATAGCTACACGTGCGCTACAGGCCGGGGCCATCACCATTGAACCAGTCATCACGACCACCTCTCTCGAACAGATGTTCTATCGAACAACTGTTCTTATAATGGCACAAATGTTCGACACGGTCAAGTCGAAACTCGAACAGATGTTTGATTTCACGCGAACAACACGTTATGCTGGTGGCATAACGAAAGGAGCCCTGACGTGAGCACCATTCCCTTCTCCCCCAAGCAGAAGCCGGACGAGTCCACCCTAACCGACCGCCAGCGCAAAGTGTTGGACGCCATTCGCACGCATATCGACGAACAAGGCTTCGCTCCCTCTTTCCGGGAAATCGGAAATGCCGCCGGGCTCAAAAGTCCGTCTTCGGTCAAGCATCAGCTACAAGTTTTGGAAGACAAGGGCTTCATCCGCATGAACGCGAACAAGGGTCGCGCCATCGAGGTGGTGGCAGGATCCGCCCCGAATCCCGAAAAGCCCTCCCAAGCCAGCGAAGAGGCAACCAGCACCAGTAATGTGGCGGAGATATACCAATTCCCCGCCGAAGCCATTGCCGAATCACACGATGTGCCGCTCGTCGGCCGTATTGCCGCCGGTGTGCCAATTACCGCCGAACAGCATGTGGACGACGTCATGCGTCTGCCGGAACGGCTGACCGGCTCCGGCACCCTGTTCATGCTGGAAGTCCACGGTGATTCCATGGTGGATGCCGCTATCTGCGATGGCGACTATGTGGTGGTGCGAGAACAGAATTCCGCCGTCAACGGAGATATCGTCGCCGCTCTGCTGGATGACGAGGCCACGGTGAAGACCTTCCGCAAGGAAAACGGCCATGTCTGGCTGATGCCGCACAACCCCGCATACTCGCCCATCGACGGCACACATGCAACGATTATGGGCAAGGTGGTCACCGTACTGCGCAAATTGTAGCCTGTTCGCCACCAGCTGATCAGCGTGCGCTGAATCGCGCTGGTCGTGCTATAGTCGCACACAGCTTACGAAACCCCGGCCTCGCGCCGGGGTTTCGTCGTATTCAGACCATATCGCAAATGGTATTGAGAAGCGGTTTCAACTCGATAGAGCGAAGGAGTACATATGGCTCATACCCATGCACCCGCATCATCCACATCCGTAGACCCTGCCGCGCATCAGCGCAGGCTGATTGCCACGTTGACCGTCACCGGTTCGGTCTTCCTCATCGAAGTGGTGTCGGCCGTTTTAACCGGCTCACTGGCCCTGCTGGTGGATGCCGGTCATATGCTCACCGACATGTCCGTGCTGGTGGCATCCACAATCACCGCCATACTGATGCGCCGCAAGCCCAACAACACTCGTACTTGGGGCTGGGCCAGGCTTGAGGTGCTCACCGCTGCCGCAGGTGCCGTGGTGCTGCTCGTCGTTGGCATCTATGCGTTGGTGGAGGCCGGCATGCGTCTGTTCGGCGGTTCCAAAGCGGAAATCGACGATATCGGCTTGCTGCTGTTCGTGGGCATTCTGGGTCTTGCCGCAAATATCATCTCGATTTTCATCCTTGCCTCGCAGCGCGAAGACAACATGAATATGAAGGCCGCGTTCCTCGAGGTGATGAATGACGCACTTGGCTCGGTGGCCGTGGTGGCCTCTGCCCTGGTAATGATCTCCACCGGATGGAATGGCTTCGACGCCGTGGCCGGTGCCGTCATCGCACTGATGATGATTCCGCGCGCCATCAAGTTGCTGCACAACGCGGTCAAGGTGCTGCTGGAGGAAACGCCGGATGGACTTGACCTCGATAAGGTACGCGAACATCTGGAAAGCATGCCGCATGTGCTTGCCGTGCATGACCTCCACGCCAGCACGGTGTCCACCGGCATGCCGATTCTGATGGCCCACGTGGTAGTTGACAAAGACCTCACCATGGAAGATGCCGCCACAATCCTCACCCAACTGCAGGATTGCCTGCGCGAGCACTTCCCGGTCTCGATCCCCCACACCACCTTCCAGCTCGAGCCCGAGGGCTATAGCTCCCACTCCCCCAACGAATTCCACGAATAAAAAAATGCTCTCAACGGGAGCATTCAGCAGGGTATAGAAAATCGCTGCACATGCGCGACCTTCGTGCCGCACAAAGTGAAGGCCTACAAAATAGGTCGAGCCTTGTGCGGTGCGAAAGGCGCTCCGTACAGCGATTTTTATCAGAAGCCGAACTGGGCGGCGGTTTCCTTCAGCGTCTCGGCGGAGCGCTTCAGGGCGGCGAGCTCCTTGTCGGAGACCGGGGTGTTGATGGTGTTGTTGACGCCCTGACGGTTCAGGAGGGTCGGCACGGACATGCAGATGTCGGAGATGCCGTGGAAGTCCTTGAGCATGGAGCTCACCGGCAGGATGCGGTTGGTGTCGCGCAGCACGGCTTCGATGATGTCGACGCCGGACATGCCGATGGCGTAGTTGGTGGCACCCTTACCGTTGATGATCTTGTAAGCGGCGTTCTTGACTTCCTGGTGGATCTCCTCGCGCTTGGCGGCGTCGAGCGGATCGTGGCCGGGCAGCGGGGTCCAGTCGCACATGGGGACGCCGCCGATGGTGGCGGACTCCCACAGCGGGACTTCGGAGTCGCCGTGCTCGCCGGCGATGTAGGCGTGCACGTTCTTGACGTTGACGCCGGTCTGCTGGGCGATCAGGAAGCGCAGACGAGCGGAGTCCAGGTTGGTGCCGGAACCGAAGACCTGGTTCTCGGGCAGACCGGTGAGCTTCTGAGCCACGTGGGTGGCGATGTCGACCGGGTTGGTGATGAGCATGTAGATGGCGTTCGGAGCCACCTTGACCAAGTTCGGCATGATGGCCTTGAGGATGTTGACGGTAGCGCCAACGAGCTCCAGACGGGACTGGCCCGGCTTCTGACGCGGACCAGCGGTGATGACGACCATGTCGGCGTCACGGCAGATCTCAGGATCGTCGGAACCGTCGATGGACACGGTCGGGTAGAAGCTGGAGCCGTGCTGCATGTCAAGCACTTCGGCTTCCACGCGCTCCTTGGCGATGTCTTCAAGCACGATCTCGCGAGCGACGCCACGCTGGGCGGCGGCGAAGGCAAGGGTGGAGCCAACGGCACCGGCACCAATAACAGCAAGCTTCGTGGGCTTAACGGTAGTTTCCGCCATGATGGATGAACCTCTCTTCAAAGGCGGTCTGCTGATGAATGGCAGGCCTTGTAACTAACGTCTTCACTCTATAAACCCGCTAAGACGTTTTGCTACCAGCGCACCACCCTGTTTGATAACGGTATGGTAATGTTCTCAACGGTTGTTAGCGCTCCCAAACAAACTGTGATGTTTATCACGTTAGTCAATGGACTGTTCGACCACCTGAGCGGCAAGATGGGCGTCAACGTCCGCTTCAAGCAGTATGCCATCATCGCGGTACTCCACCTTGTCTACCTTGCCGTATTCGCGTACACGAGAGATCAGGGAGCCAGCGGTATACGGCAGCAGAGCGTTGACATGCACATGCGGGACCGGCAGCAGACTTTCGACCGCGGTACGCAGCTCGTCCAATCCCTCACCGGTATAGGCGGAGACGATGAACGCATCCGGCTGCAGTGCGGCAAGTCGTTCACGAGTTGTCTCGTCCGCCTGATCGGCCTTGTTGAATACGAGAATACGAGGAATCGAGGCCGTGCCTTCGATGTCCGCCAACACATCGTTGACCGCATCGACCTGAGAGAACGGGTCAGGGTGTGAGCCATCGACCACGTGCAGGATCACATCGGCCTCGGCCACCTCTTCCAGGGTGGATTTGAACGCCTCGACCAGCTGGGTGGGCAGGCGGCGCACGAAACCGACCGTGTCCACATAGGCGTAAGCGCGTCCATCGCGGGTTTTGGCGCGGCGCACGGCCGTGTCCAATGTGGCGAACAGCGCGTTTTCCACCAGTTCGGCCGAGCCGGTCAGACGGTTGGTCAACGAGGATTTGCCGGCGTTCGTGTAGCCGACCACGGCCACTGTGGGCAGGCCGAAGCGACGGCGCGAACCGCGCTTGACCTCACGCGCCGGGGCCATCTCACGAATCTGACGGCGCAGTCTGGCGATACGCGTGCGAATCACACGACGGTCCATTTCGATTTTGGTCTCGCCCGGGCCTCGCGATCCGATGCCCGCATCCGCGCCGGCCGCGCGACCGCCGGCCTGGCGGGACAGCGAACCACCCCAACCACGCAGTCGGGGCAGCATGTATTCGAGCTGCGCCAACTCCACCTGCGCCTTACCTTCACGCGAGGTGGCGTGCTGGGCGAAGATGTCCAGAATCACCGCGGTGCGATCCACCACCTTGACTTTGGCGGCGTCCTCCAATGCACGGCGCTGTGACGGCGGCAGGTCGTCGTCCACGATAATCGTATCGGCTTCCTCACGCGCCACGATGTCGGCAATCTCCTTGGCTTTGCCGGAACCAACGTACGTGGCTGCATCCGGCTTGGAGCGATGCTGCAGCAAACCATCGCATACCACCGCACCGGCGGTTTCGGCGAGCGCCGCCAACTCCCTCAACGATTCCTCGGCCTTGGCTTGCGTGGTGACGGCGGACGACCAGACGCCGACGAGCACCACACGTTCCAGACGCACCTTGCGGTATTCGACTTCGGTGACGTCCTGCAGCTCGCCGAGACCGGCGACATGCTTGAGCTCGTTGCGGGCCTCGCGCTCCTCCCATTCCTGGTTGGCGTCCTCATGCCAGCCGGTCGCGCGCTGGCTGTCGTCGAGCAGCACTTCGGACTGCCCGGCCAGCACACCTTCAGGGGTAACGTCGTTGTTGCCGCGGTCGATGTCGGTGTACTGGGTGTTGTCGGTCAAGTGCGCCTCGTTTGGTTGGAATGGTTCACGATTCTTCTATGGTCCTTTATTATCATCACATGAGGTGACATGCTGGCATAGATCGGCACGTACCGGCATAGGCCGGCTGATACAGGTCGGCATACGAGAGCGGCGAATCCCGCAGAAATGGAGCGACCATGGCAGAACAGTATTTCTCTGCGGAACCCGCGTCGAAGGATGTGCGCCGCACATTGAACGTAACGTTGCGCGGCCATGAGACGACCGCTCAGGTGTCGAACGGCGTGTTCTCCGGCTCGCGCGTGGACCTCGGTACGTCGGTATTGCTGAAGCATGCGCCCGAGCCGCCGCTTGCCGGCGATTTCCTGGATTTGGGCTGCGGCTGGGGCCCTATCGCCCTGACATTGGCGTTTGAGTCGCCCGAAGCGAACGTGTGGGCGGTGGATGTCAACGAGCGCGCGCTGGACCTGACCCATGCCAACGCACAGGCGAACGGCCGCACGAACATTCATACGGCTCAGGTGGACGAGTCCAGCACTCCCCTGCCCGCCGAGAACCAGCCGGCGTTCTGCGAGACGGTGCCGGGCGACCTCACGTTTGATGTGATTTGGTCGAATCCGCCGATCCGAGTCGGCAAGGAAGCGCTGCATACGTTGCTTATGGCTTGGCTGCCGAAGCTCAAAGTGGGCGGCGCCGCCTATCTCGTAGTGCAGAAGAATCTCGGCTCCGATTCGCTGATCCCCTGGCTGGACGATGCGCTCGGCGAGGGGTTCACTGCGAGCAAATACGCGAGCTCCAAGGGCTTCCGTATCATTGAAGTTCGTCATGAAATATGAGTATCCTGCAGAACTTCCCGTATCTGCCGCGCGTGATGAGATAGCCAGCGCGGTCAAACGTTCCCAAGTCGTTATTGTGTCCGGCCAGACCGGTTCGGGCAAAACCACACAGCTGCCGAAAATCCTGCTTGAGCTTGGCCGTGGCACGCACGGCAAGCAGATCGTGCACACCCAGCCTCGCCGCATCGCCGCGCGTACGGTGGCCGAACGTATCGCCTCGGAGATGGGCGTGAAGCTCGGTGACGAGGTCGGCTATCAGGTGCGTTTCACCGACGAAAGCTCGCCCAGCACACGATTGAGGGTCGTGACCGACGGTATTCTGCTCGCCCAGATCCAGCGCGATCCGAAACTCACCCAATACGATACGATCATCATCGACGAGGCGCATGAGCGCAGTCTTAACATCGACTTTCTGCTCGGCTATCTGACGGCACTGCTGCCTCAGCGCCGCGATCTGAAGCTCATCATTACCTCCGCGACCATCGATTCGGTCAAGTTCCAGGAGCATTTCGAGCACGCCTTGCATGAGAAGGTGCCGGTAATCGAGGTTTCCGGCCGCACCTTCCCCGTGCAGGTGGTCTATGAGCCGCTTGGCACCGCGCCCGCGTTGATGCGCGAAGTGCCGGGATTCGCGGTGGGCGCCCGCCCCGGCGACGCCGATTACGACGAGCTGGCCAGCGCCATCGCGGAATCCGATTCCGACCGGCCCCGCGGCCGGTCCGGCGACTCCTATGCCGATGACGGCATCACCGACATGCCCACGGCCGTGGCTCGAGCCTGCGCCGAACTGGTGATCCACTCCTCCCATGAGCGCGGTCCCCGCGATATTCTGGTCTTCGCTTCCGGCGAGCGCGACATCCACGAGTTCGAGGCCGCACTGCGGCATCATTACGGTCCGCGCGCCGACGACATGCGCCGACCGGACGCCATCGAGATCATGCCGCTGTTCGCGCGATTGTCCGCCGCCGACCAGCACAAGGTGTTCGAATCGCATTTGCATCAGCGCATCGTCATCGCCACCAATGTGGCTGAGACCTCGCTGACCGTGCCCGGTATCCGCTACGTGGTGGACCCCGGTTCCGCCCGTATCTCCCGGTATTCGAAGACCGCAAAGGTCCAGCGTCTGCCGATCGAGCCGATCAGCCAGGCCAGTGCCGACCAGAGGTCCGGCCGATGCGGCCGCGTGGCCGACGGCATCGCGATCCGCCTGTATTCGCGTGAGGATTACGAGACCCGACCGCGCTTCACGGAGCCGGAAATCCTGCGTACCTCGCTGGGTGCCGTGGTGCTTCACATGCTGTCGGTGGGCGTGGCCCGCACGGCCGAGGACGTCACGAACTTCGGGTTCATCGATCCGCCGGATATGAAGGCCGTGTCGGACGGTTTCAATGAGCTCACCGAGCTCAAGGCCATCGGCCGAAAGCGCGGCGAGGTGACGCTCACCCATACCGGCCGTCAGCTGGCGCGCATCCCCATCGACGTGCGTCTGGGACGTATGGTTATCGAGGCCGCGAAAACCGGTTCGCCGAATCTTCTGGCCCAGGTGCTCGTGGTCGTGGCGTTCCTGAGCTTGCAGGACCCACGTGAACGCCCGGACGACAAGCGTGAGGATGCCGACCGTATCCACAACCGATATGCGGATGAGACTTCCGATTTCCTGACGGCCCTGAACATCTGGGACCGCGTGTTCCAGGCGGACGGCGACCCGAGCAATAACGCGCTGCGCCGTATCTGCAAAACCGAGTATCTCAGCTGGCTGAGGATACGCCAGTGGAAGGATCTCGTCTCCCAGCTACGCCAGATGTGCCGGGAGCTGCGGTTCAAGGTCGGCGACCCGCTGCCCGCCTCCCGCCCAGGCTTGGAGATTCGCCAGATGCCGTTGAATCAGCAGGCCGCGCATTCGCTGTGCTGCTCGTGGGATGCGGATGGCATCCACAAGTCGATGCTCGCCGGATTGCTGTCGATGATGGGCATGCAGGTGGTGCGTGAGCCCAAGGCATCCGATTTCGCGGGGCTGACCGGTGCGGCGCGCGCCCGTGCGATGAAACGCGCCCAGAAGCAGTCGAAGAACGATTATCAGGGCGCGCGCGGCACCCGTTTCGCCCTGTTCCCCGCCTCCGCCGTGGCCAAGAAGACCCCGTCATGGGTGATGAGCACCGAACTGGTGGAGACCTCTCGCCTGTGGGCCCGCTATTCGGCGGCCATCGACCCGACGTGGGCCGAACCGCTGGCCGGCCAATTGACCCGCACCACGTATGCGGAGCCGCACTGGTCGGGTTCGCGTGGCTCGGCTGTGGCCACCGCGCGCGTGCTGCTGTATGGTCTGCCGATCGTACAGGACCGTGCCGTGCAGTGGGGACGCATCAATCCGCTTGAGGCGCGCGACTTCCTGATTCGCCAGGGTCTGGTCGAGGGCGATATTCAGCAGCGTTTCAGTTACGACGACTTTGTGGGCAAAAACCGCGACATTCTCGAGGATGCCGCCGATGATGCGAGCCGCACTCGCCAGCTGGCGGATACCGTGTCCGACGAGGATCTGTTCGACTTCTACAACGCGGTCATTCCCAACGATGTGACCAGCGTGGCCGATCTGGCGAAATGGTGGAAGTCCGAGCATGACCGTCAGCCGAATCTGCTTGATTTCGACCCGGCCAAGGTGGAGCGTCTGGCATCCAGCGATTCGGTGAGTCTGGACGATTACCCCGACCATTGGCATACGACCGGATCGGACGGCCAACCCATCGACCTGCGTTTGAGCTACGTGTACGATCCGGCCGACCCGGCCGACGGCGTCACCGTGCATGTGCCGTTGAAGGCGCTCTCGCGTATCACGCCCGACCAGTTCACATGGAATGTGCCGGGCCTGTTGGATGAGCTGATCCTGTCGATGATCAAGGCGCTGCCCAAGCAGCTGCGCGTCCAGTTCGTGCCGGCCCCGGATGCCGCGCGTGCGATTCGTGACTGGATCGACGAGCATTACCCGGATCTGCCGGGCTCGGGCTCGCAGCAGAAGCCGAATCTGCCGCCGGTGGATGAGGATGGCACGACCGTTGGCTGGCCCGATCTGGCACATGTGTTCACCAAGGCGGCCATCGCCACCAAGGGTGCGCAGATTCATCCCGAAGTGTTGGGGCCGGAACTGGTCGAGCGTCTTTCCCCGTATCTCAGGGTCACGTTCTCGGTGGAGCAGCAACTGCCGGCCGGCAAGCACCCTCGTGGACGCCGGCATGCGCGCGGCCCCGTCAAGGTGCTGGGTGTATCCAAGGATCTGAAGGCGCTGCAACGCAAGTTCGCCGCGCAGGCGGAGGCGTCGGCCCGTCAAATGGTCAAGAAGCAGGCCGATCAGGCTGGAGAGCAGGGCAAGCTGGTCAGTCAGGCGAACCTGTTGCATAAGGCGGGTGCCACCACCGAGTCCCGGGCCACGATGCTCTGGCGTGGCGCATTGGATGCGCTGCGGTTGCCGGCCGAACGCATTTCGTCGCGCTGGCTGGGTACCGAGGCGTTGATGCTGGCTTCTGCTCCGTACAAGTCCACCAAGGATCTGGTCGAAGACCTGCAGCTGGCCACGGTCAAACGGCTGATGCCGAATGTCGACAGGCTCTCGGACGATGAGGCGTTGGCCAATGCGGTGCTCGATGTGCGCGAAGTGTACGAGGACACCGTCTATCAGGTGGCGCATGACGTGATCGCCGTGCTCAAGGCTTATGCCGAAGTCGACAAGGCCACTGGCGGCAAGGCCGACTTGCCGATGCTGTCGGTGCTGCAGTCGGTGCGCGAGCACATCGCCACGCTGGTGTTCCCCGGATTCGTCGGGCGTACTCCCCCGGATGCGCTGGCGAACATCTCCCGATACCTGCAGGCCGATCTCATGCGCCTGGCCAAGGCGAAGACCGACAAGAACCGCGACGTGCGATGGGCGTGGGAGGCCGACGAGGCCCGCACGCTGGTCGACAAGGCGATGGCCAAGGCCAAGGCGGAGCCGGCCGGCCCTCGCCACGAGACGCTGATGAAGCAGGCGACCGCCGCCCGCTGGATGCTCGAGGAATTCTACGTGTCCCTGTGGGCGCAGGAACTCGGCACCGCCAAGCCGGTGAGCCTGCAGCGCATCAAGAAGGCGCTGGCGTAGCGATGGCGACGACGCAACGGCGCAAGCCGGCCAATCCGCGCGGCAGGGCGAACGTGATTGTCGCGGGGCGGGGCGTGTCAGGCGGCAATCGCAAACGTCGCCCGGGCAAACGCCCGCGCAATCGCAGGTATCCGCTCAGCCCGGCGCGCTGGTGGAAGCGGGCCGGGTTGGCGCAGCGCGTCACGGCTGCGCTGGTCACCGTGGTGGCGGCCGCATGCGTGGTCGCGCTGGTCGTGGGCACTGTGCGGGTCGTCCAGTGGCGTCGCGACGTGCAGGAGGCCGAGGCCCGTCAGCTGCAGCTGACGCAGCAATACGATTTCAATCCCGGCGACATCATCTCGGACGGCCAGTTCTTCAACGCCAATGCGATGAGCGAGGCCGAGGTCCAGTCGTTCCTCGACAAGCAGGGCGCGGCGTGCAGCGGTTCCCGGTGCCTGAAAACCATGACCTTCGACACCGAGGACCAGGCGGCGAACGAGTATTGCGCGGCGTACGAGGGCGCGAGAAAGGAGACCGCGGCCGCGATCATCGACAAGTCGGCGCGCGCGTGCGGCATCAGCCAGAAGGTGCTGCTCACCGTGATGCAGAAGGAGCAGCACCTGGTCACGGCCGTCGATCCGACGGGCTTCCAGTACAAGGCCGCCATGGGGCTGAGCTGCCCGGACGACGCGAACTGCGATCCGGCCTATGCCGGCTTCTTCAGACAGGTGTACGGGGCGGCGCACCGCTACCAATACTACGTGGCACATGAAAGCGCCTACGGCTATCACGCCAACGCGCTGAACTACATCCAGTACCACCCGGATGCCGGGTGCGGCGGCACCAACGTGTACATCGAGAACACGGCGACCGCGCTGCTCTACATCTACACGCCCTACCAGCCGAACGACGCCTCGCTGGCGGCCGGGTTCGGCGAGGGCGACTCATGCTCCAGCTACGGCAACCGCAACTTCGCCCTCATATACACCAACTGGTTCGGTGCCGCGCGCCGATAGGGGCGGGAACGGCAAAAAACCGAAACCACGGTAAGGCTAGGTGTCATCCGCGTCGTCGCCGCCCCGCCGCACGGCCGGAGAGCCGGCCGGATGACGGGCGGCACGGCTCACAGGTCGATCTTCGGGGAGGCGTCGAGCAGGGTACGCGTGTACTCGGCCTTGGGATGGTTGAGCACACGGCCGGTCTCCCCGCTCTCCACGACGCGCCCGTGGCGCAGCACCGTGATCACGTCGGACACCTCCTGCACGATGCCCAGGTCATGGGTGATGAACAGGCATGCGAAACCGTGCTCGCGCTGCAGCCGGCGCAGCAGGTCGAGCACCTTGCGCTGCACGGTCACGTCCAGCGACGACGTCGGCTCGTCGGCGATGAGCAGCGACGGGTTGAGCGCCAAGGCGCGCGCGATGCCGACGCGCTGGCGCTGGCCGCCCGACAGCTGGTGCGGGAACCGGCCGGCCACATCGGCGGGCAGCTCCACCTGATCGAGCAATTCAAGGACGCGCTTGCGCCGGTCCGTCTCGCTGAGCCCGCCCTGCACGAGCATCGGCTCGCCGATGCTCCATGCCACGGACTTGCGCGGGTTGAGCGCCGATCCGCTGTCCTGGAACACATAGCCCATATGCTTCAGGATCTCGCGCTTGCGCCTGCCATGCGCCTTGGCGAGATCCTCCCCCTCGATGAGCACCGTGCCCGAGGTTGGCGCGAGCTGGCCGGAGATCACCTTGGCGATCGTGGTCTTGCCGGCTCCCGATTCGCCCACCAGCGCGCGGGTCCTGCCGGCCACCAAATCGAACGAGATGTCCTTGACGGCGAAGCTGCCGGCCTTGTACGACACGGCCACGTCGTTCACCTGCGTGATGCGCCTGCCGCCGCCGGGCGCGTCGCTTTCCGTGATGCGTTCGCCGCCGGCCGCATGTTCGCCGTCTGCCGCATGCTCGTCGATGCGCAGGCGCGGCACGGCGTCGAGCAGCATCCGCGTGTAGTCGTCGGACGGGTGGCGGAAGACCTGCGCGACGCTCCCCTGCTCGACGATCACGCCGTTGTGCATCACGTACACGTCCTGCGCGGCCTGCCACACCACGCCCATGTCGTGGGTGATGAGCAGCACGGCCAGATCGAGGTCGACCGCCAGCGAGGAGATCAGGGCGAGAATCGCCTTCTGCGTGGTCACGTCGAGCGCGGTGGTCGGCTCGTCGGCGATGAGTACCTTGGGTCGGTTGATGATCGCCATGGCGATCATCACGCGCTGCAGCTGGCCGCCCGACAGCTCATGCGGGTACGACGACCACACGCGTTCGGCGTCGTCGAGCCCGACCTCGCGCAGCTGTTCGAGCACCTTGGCCTTGCGCTCGGCGGCGCTGAGCTGCTTCTGGTGGTATTTGAGCGATTCCGCGACCTGTACGCCGAGCGTGAACACCGGATTGAACGCGGTGGACGGTTCCTGGAACACCGTGCCGATGTATTCGCCGCGGATGCGTTGCAGCGGCGCGTCGGCGGCCAGCAGATCGATGCCGCGGCCGGCGGCGTCCTTGCCGTCGCCGCCCGGACCGGAGTCCGGCCCGTCGTCCACAAGGGCGTCGTCAAGGTACGCGTGGCCCTTCACGCTGGCCACCGACGGATCGAGACGGGGCAGTGCCATCGCCGTCACCGACTTGCCGGAGCCGGATTCGCCGACCAGAGCGGTGATGCGCCCCGGGAACAGCCTGAGGCTGACGCCGTGGGTCACCTCCCGCTCGTCGAAGCTGACGGCCAGACCGTCCACGGTCACGATCGCGCGTGGTTCACTCATTGGAAGCTCCTTGGATGCACAAGCGTTGGAATGCGTCCGGCGCGCGCGAGCGGACCATGCCGCCGGCGCGCGCCGGATGCGGATGCCGGCTCAGTTCGCGCTGGCGAGCGAGACCTGCGTGTAGTCCGGGTACGCCGGGAAGTTGCCGATGACGAAGTTGGTCACGTTCGATCCGTGGATGAACGTGTTCTTCGAATAGATCAGCGGCACGACCGGCGCGTCGGCCATGATCGTCTTGTCGGCCTCGGCCCAGATCTTGCCGGCCTCGGTCTGATCGATGGTCTCGGTGGCCTTCTTGATCAGCTCGTCGACCTTCGGGTTCGCGTAACGGGCCAGGTTGTAGTTGCCGTGGCCGATCTGCGAGGAGTCGAACAGCGGGGAGATGTTGGCGTAGGGCGACGGGAAGTCGGGCTGCCACGAGCTGATGGCCAGATCGTAGTCGCCCTTGTCGTTGGTCAGCGTATCGGAATACACATCGTCGTTGAGTGTCTGGATGTCCACCTTGACGCCGGCCCGTTTGAGGCTCGTCTGGATCGAGGAGGCGGTTTCGGCCTGAGCGGAGGTGGCGATGAGCTTGAGGGTCGGGGCCTGCTCGCCCGACTCCTTGATCAGCTGCTTGGCCTTGTCCACGTCGCCGGTCGGATCGGCCTTGTACAGGTCGTAGTCCTCGCGGCCCTCGATGCCGGGCGTGATGAGCGTGGTGGCGAAGTTGCCGGCGATCTCGCCGCCGGAAGCCGTCTGGTAGGCCTTCTTGTCGACCGCGTACTGCAGCGCTTGGCGAATCTTCGCGTTCTTCACGTGTTGGGTGTTGATGGCGAGGTATTCCAGCGCGCCGTCGCCGCTGGTGGTCAGCAGCTTCTTGTAGTTCGGGTTGGCCTGCGCCTGCGCGAGCTGCGCGGCCGGCACGAATCCGGACAGGAACGAGTTCTTGCCCTCACCGGTACCCTGCATGATCGACTGGGCGGCCACCGAGGTGTCCTGTCCCATCTTGAACACGATCTTGTCTGGGCCCGCGGTGCGCACCGGATCGGTCTTCTTGTCCCAGTAGGTGTTGCGCACGAAGACGGCCTGCTTGCCAGCCTCGTTCGACTCGACCTTGTACGGGCCGGAGGCCACCGGCAGCTTGCCGTAGCCGGACGCCGGGCCCTTGCCGTCGGGCACGGGGGTGAACGCGGCGAGCGAGACGACCCACGGCCAGTCGCCGAACGGCGCGTTGAGGTGGAAGATGATGGTCTTGTCGTTCGGCGTCTCGATGGAGCTGAGCTCCTGGCCGTCGAACGGGCCGTGGTAGCCCTGCGCGCCCTCGAGCAGCGTCTTGTGGTAGCTCAGGCCGCCGGTCAGCGAGTCGGCGAAGGAACGCTCCAGCCCGTACTTGACGTCCTTGGAGGTGATGGGCGTGCCGTCGGAGAACTTGAGCCCGTCCTTGAGCGTGTACGTCCACGTCTTGCCGTCGTCGCTCGACTTGCCGGTGTCGGTGGCCAGATCGGGCACGACCTTCGTCTCGCCCTTGTCGGTGATCTTCCACGCGGTCAGGCGGCGGAAGATGTTGCCGTTCGTGGTGGTCGGCAGACCCTGGCTCTTGGCCGGGTCCAGATCCATCTCCGTGCTGGACAGCAGCACGTTCAGCGTGCCGCCCTTGACGGTGGTGCCGCTCGCCGAGCCGGTGGCGGCGTTGTCGTTGGACGCGCCGCAGCCGGACAGCGCCAGTACCGCGGCACAAGCCCCCGCCGCGAATACGCGCCATGCGTTGTTCTTCATGATGGTTTTCCTCTCTATCGGTGCCGGTCCGTGGAGCAGACCGGCAAGTATCGCGTGTTGCGGCCGCAGCCGCACTACTTCGTGCCGAGCGCGACCCTGGGGTCGAGCAGGCTGTAGCAGATGTCCACGATCAGGTTGGCGACGATGACCAGTACGGCGGCGAATATCGTCGCGCCGACCAGCACCTGCAGGTCGAGGTTCGACACGGAATCGAGCAGCAGCGAGCCGAGCCCCTGCATCGAGAACACCTTCTCGGTGAGCACCGCGCCGCCGAGCAGCCCGCCCAGATCGAGGCCGAACATGGTCATCACGGGCAGCAGCGCGTTGCGCAGCGCGTGCTTGAAGACGATCACCGATTCGGGCACGCCCTTGGAGCGGGCGGTGCGGATATAGTCCTGGCTCAGCTCGCCGATCATCTGCGTGCGGGTGACCCTGGTGTAGCCGGCGGCGCTGAGCACGGCCAGCACCAGCCACGGCAGCAGCAGATGCGTGAACCAGCCGACAGGGTCGTCGTGGAAGTTCACGTACCCGCCGCTGGGGAATATCTGCAGCACCAGCGAAAAGGCGATCACCGTCAGCAGGCCGATCAGGTATGACGGTGCCGAAACGCCCACGATCGACAGCCCGAGCAGCGTGCGGTCGATCAGCGTATCGCGCTTGAGGGCCGCCCACACGCCGGTCGCCACGCCGATGACCAGCCACAGCACGGCCGCGCCGACCGCGATCGACGCGGTGATCGGGAAGCGGTCGAGGATCAGCTGGCTCACCGATTCGTTGAGACGGAACGAATACCCGAGGCATGGCGCCGAGCAGACCACGGCGCCGCCGCCGCTGCCGAAGGTGCGCCCGACGAAGATGCCCGCCACGTAATTGCCCATCTGCTCGTACCACGGCTTGTCGGTGCCCATGAAGGCGGAGACCCGCTGCAGCTGCTCGGGCGTGCACGGCTTGCCGCACGACAGCTGCGCCGGATTGGTCGGCAGCAGGAAGAAGATCAGGAACAGCGCCAGCGTGATGAGCAGGATGACGACGATCGAGCTCGCCACGCGCTTGCCGATGTATTGCAGGATTCTCATGCACGCACCCCCTTGCGCGGGTCGATGGCGTCGCTCAGGCCATCGCCAAGCAGGTTGAAGCCGAAGGTCAGCAGGAACAGGGCGGCGCCCGGGAAGATCAGATACATCGGGTCGACCAGGGCCCACTGCACGGCGTCGGAGATGGACCGGCCCCATGAGGGCGTCGGCGGGTTCATGCCGACGCCGAGGAACGACAGGCCCGCCTCGGCGCCGATGCGCCCGGGGATCGACAGCGTGATGTTGACGATGAGCAGCGGCATGAGGTTCGGCAGGATCTGATGCCACAGCACATGGGCAGGCGAGGCGCCCATCACCTTGGACGCGACGGCGAAATTGCGCTTGCTCAGCGTCAGCGTCTGCCCCCGGACAAGACGCGCGATGCCGGGCCATCCGAAGAATCCGAGCACTAGCGTCAGCAGCACCGGCCTCGGGAAGCTCTGCGGCACCACCGCCGACAGCGCGATCGCGAAGATCAGGAACGGGAAGCCGAAGAAGACGTCCATCGTGCGCGAGATCAGCGCATCGACCAACCCGGGGAAATAGCCGGCCAGCAGCCCGAGCGCCACGCCGATGACCAGCGAGATGACCGACGAGACGACGCCGATGCCCAGCGAGATCCGTGAGCCGTACGCCACGATGGAGAACAGGTCGACGCCGCGCAGCGGGGTGACGCCGAACCAGTGCCGGGCACTGATGCCGCCGCCGAATCCGGCCGGCACCGACCCGGCACCCAAGGCCTCGGGATGCTCGGCGTACGGGTCGTTGCCGGTGATGGCCGACAACGGCCCGGCCAGCACCGCCAGCAGCACGAAGAACAGCACGATGGCGCCGCCGACCACTATCGATGAGCGAGCGCCGGAACGGAGAACGCGCCGCCGTCTTTCCGCCTTCGGCGCGGCTTTCGCAGTCGCATCCGTCATATTGTCATCCCCATTTTCACGCTGAACATGCCGATAATCATCAATCCGCGCAGGTGGGCGCCCGTGAGCCGGGTCCCCCTGCAGCCGGTGTCCTAACATTAAGGTTTCGCAGCAGGATGACATGCTGTGGCCTTATCGGTTATTTGGATAGCAGGTTATCAATGGACGGCAATCGGCGGATAAGGCATGCCGCGGGGACACGCGGGAAAAAACCTTCGTTCCCGCGCGTCACGCCACCCGTCATTCCCCGACCGGGCTGACGTACGGACGCAGCAGGGTCGTGGTGCCGACCGCGAGCAGCGCGAATATCGCGCCGAACGGACCAAGCCAAGCCAGACCAAGGGCGTCGTTGACCATGCCTCCGACCGCGGAGCCGATGGCGATGCCGATGTTGAACGACATGGAATTCAGGGAAGCGGCCAGATTCACCGAACCGGGGTGGGACTGGTACGCCACGTCCATGTACAGCACCTGGGAGGAGGCGTTCTGCAGGTACATGAACATGCCGAGCGCCACCAGCAGCAGAGCTCCGGCGACCGGCACCAGCGACGCGAACGCCAGTAGGCACAGGCAGACGGCCTGAGCGCCGTAGACCGGGCGCATGTGGGTCAACGGCTCCACGCCATGTCCCTTGTCGGCCAACGTGCCGCCGTACAGGTTGCTCCACAGGCAGGCGCAACCGTATATCACCAGGCCGATGCTGATCATGTGCTCGGGCACACCGATCTCGTCGCGCATGATAGGCGTCAGATAGGTGTAGAAGACATAGGATGCGGCCGCACCGAACACCACGTCCGCCACGCCAAGCTGGATGCGACGGTCGAAGAACAGGCGGAACTGCCGGAGGAACCCGATTCGCGCCGGGTGGGAATTACGCGGCAGCACCACGGCCATCAGCGCCATCAGCATGGCGGTGAGGATCGAAATCAGGGCGAAGGAGGCCCGCCAGCCGAAGGCGGCGGCAACCCAGGTGCCAACCGGCACACCGACCACGGAGGCGATGGAGAATCCCGAAAACACCCAGGCGATGAACTTGGTGCGGTATCTGTCCTCGGTCACGTCGGGCGCGAAGGTCATGGAAACGGCCACCAGCGTGCCGGACACCGACGCGATGAGCAGCCGGGCGACCAGCAGCACCGGATAGTTCGGCGCGAGGACGCACAGGACATTGCCCGCCAGGAACACGCCCATCAGCGCCATATAGGTGGCGAAGCGGGGGAACCGCGCCGACAGGGCGGAGCCGAGCGGCGTGCAGGGCGCGTACACGAACGCGAAGAGGGCCACCAGATTGCCCGCGGTCACCTCGGAGACCCGAAGGCCGGAGGCGATGTCGGGAAGGATGCCGACCACCACGAATTCGCTCATGCCCAGCATGAAGGTGACGGTCACCAGGACGGCGACCTGCGGGTTGAAGAAACGACCGGCACCTGCTCCGTCCATCGGTGCGTTCATCTCGGGACACTCTCCTCCATCACAGCTTCGGCAGGTACTTCTTCAGTTCGAACGGCGTGACCTGATGATTGTAGTCCTCCCACTCCTGGTGCTTGTTATCCAGGAAGTAGCCGAAGGCGTGTTCGCCAAGCACGTCGGCCACGAAGTCGGATTTCTCCATGATCTTCAGCGCCTCGTCCAGCGAGCGCGGCAGCGGCTGAATGCCCATAGCCTGACGTTCGCCGTCGGTGAGCTCCCACACGTCATCACTGGTGGGCTCGCCCAACTGCATCTGCTTATCGATGCCATCGAGACCGGCGGCCAACAGCACCGAGTAGGCAAGGTATGGGTTGGCCACCGGGTCGAGCGCACGGAACTCCATGCGCGCGGAGTTGCCCTTGCCCGGCTTGTACTGCGGGATACGCAGCAGCGCGGAACGGTTGTTGTGGCCCCAGCAGATGTAGCTCGGCGCCTCGTTGCCGCCCCACAGGCGCTTGTACGAGTTGACGTACTGGTCGGTGACCGCGCAGATTTCGGCCGCATGGTACAGGACGCCGGCGGCGAACTGGCGGGCGGTCAGGGACATGTTGAACTCCTGACCGGCCTCGTAGAAGGCGTTGGAATCGCCTTCGAACAGGCTCAGGTGCGTGTGCATGCCGGAACCGGGCGCGTCGGCCAGGGGCTTGGGCATGAAGCTGGCGTGGATGCCGCGCTCCAAGGAAATCTCCTTGACCACCGTACGGAATGTCATGATGTTGTCGGCCATGGTGAGCGCGTCCGCGTATCGCAGATCGATCTCGTTCTGGCCTGGCCCCGCCTCATGGTGCGAGTATTCCACCGAGATGCCCATTTGCTCGAGCATGTTCACGGTGGCGCGGCGGAAGTCCATGCCTGGGCTGCGCGGCACGTGGTCGAAGTAGCCGCCCTCGTCGATCGGGGTCGGGGTCTTGGACCAGTCGTCCTGGCTTTCGAACAGGTAGAACTCGATTTCCGGATGCACGTAGAACGTGAAGCCCTTGTCCTTGGCCTTGGCGAGCGTGCGCTTCAGCACATGCCGGGGATCGCCGAGCGAGGGTTCGCCGTCCGGGGTCAGGATGTCGCAGAACATGCGGGCCGTGCCTTGCGGGCCGCCCCGCCACGGCAGAATCTGGAACGTCGAAGGGTCGGGCTGGACGATCATGTCGTCCTCGGATACACGGGTCATGCCCTCGATGGCGGAGCCGTCGAAGCCGAGCCCCTCCTCGAACGCGGCTTCCAGTTCGGCCGGAGCAATCGCCACGGACTTCAGTGTTCCCAACACGTCCGTGAACCACAGACGAATAAAGCGCACGTCGCGTTCTTCGACCGTGCGCAGCGCAAACTCCTGCTGTTTATCCATAGTCGCCTATCGTTCCATAACCGTGTTACGAGGGGCGTTAACATCTCACTGTTCGTCACCAGCGAGTCGCGATATTTCATCAACATGCCCCGGTCCGCATGTCAGGCATGGCTCGGGCCCATGCCGGCACGGCACTATGGTAGTGACTATGAGCGAACCGGCGATTCGATCGCGATCGCCAATTACATGGGTGGCACCGACGAATTCGATCAGGCCATCGCCTCATTCGCCGTCAGCTACGCCGAACAGAATGATGAAGACTACGCCGTCTTCAAGAAACTCCTCAAATCCGGCGACCTCCCGTGCTGAGCCGTTAAGCGGACAGCCCAGTGGGCTGTCCGTAGGCGAGACCTGAGTGAAGCGATAGCTGAGCGAAGGCAGATTAACAGTCTCGCCAAGGCGAGTCCTTTGCCTACTTCGCGACTGCGAGCGCTTCCTGGAGCGTGAACGCACGTGCATAGAGGGACTTGCCGAGGATGGCAGAATCAACACCAATTTCAGCCAGTTCCTTGATGGCGCGCAAATCGTCCAGCTTGGAGATACCACCGGAAGCCGTGACCTTGGCGTCGGTGCGTTCGGCGACTTCACGCAGCAGTTGGATGTTCGGGCCGGACATCATGCCGTCCTTGGCCACGTCGGTGACCACATAACGCGAGCAGCCCACGGAGTCAAGGAACTTCATGGTCTCAAACAGGTCACCGCCTTCGCGTGTCCAGCCGCGCGCCGCCAGTGTGTGACCGCGCACATCCAGACCAACAGCCACGCGGTCGCCGTACTTCTTGATGACCGAAGCGGTCCAATCCGGATTCTCCAAAGCGGCGGTGCCGATGTTCACTCGGGCGGCACCGGCCTCAAGGGCCGCGTCCAACGAAGCGTCATCGCGCACGCCGCCGGACAGTTCGATGTTCACGCGGTCACCAAGCTCGTGAACGATTTCTCGCAGCTGATCGCGATTGTTGCCCGTACCAAAAGCGGCATCAAGGTCGACCAGGTGAATCCATTCGGCACCGGCCTCAACCCAAGTACGGGCGGCCTCGAACGGCGAACCGTAATCGGTTTCGGAACCGGATTCACCCTGGCGTAGGCGCACGGCCTTGCCATCGCGTACATCGACGGCGGGCAGCAGAGTCAACGACATAAGAAGAGCCTTTCTTCAGTTACATATACACGATTTGAGCTCTCTCGTCAGAGGGAGCTTCATGCTTTTTACAGTGTGGCGATCCAGTTCTTGAGGAGCTGGGCACCGGCGTCTCCGGACTTTTCCGGGTGGAATTGCGTGGCGGACAGCGGGCCGTGTTCATAGGCGGCCACGAAACGCGACCGGCCGTACGAGCACCAGCTCACGCGTTCGGGCGCACCGCTCAGATCAATGTCGAAACGAGACGTATCCACCGGCTTCACTTCCATCGCGGCGTAGGAGTGCACGAAGTAGAACCGTTCGTTCTCCACGCCGTTGAGCAGCACCGAATCGGGGGCGGCCTCGATCGTGTCCCATCCCATGTGAGGCACCACGTCGGCGTCCAGCAGGTTCACCGAACCGCCGATCAGCCCGATGCCCGCGGCATGGACCCCGTGCTCCAGACCGTGTTCGAACATGATCTGCTCGCCCACGCACACGCCAAGCACCGGACGGCCGGCGCGGATGCGATCATAGATCACACGGTCGCCGTCGACCTTCTTCAGACCCTCCATACATGCGGCGAACGCGCCCACGCCCGGCACGACCAGACCGTCGGCCTCCAGCGCCTGACGATAATCGGAGGTGAGAGTGGTGTCGACGCCAAGATTGGCGAGCGCACGCACCATGGAACGTACATTGCCGAAACCGTAATCGAAAACAACCGCTGTGGTCATATTCTCTCCTATCCCCTACTGGTTGGTTGGCGTCTATTCGATGCGGGAGCCGCGCCCGCCACGTCCGCGTCTGGTGTGGTTGGCGAGAATCTGCATCGCCTGGTCATGGTCGAGTCCAGCGGAATCCACCACTTCAAACCCTTGGGTCTTGAGTTGGTTCAGAGTTACGATGCCGAGCATCAGGTCCTCGACGAAGCGCGGTGTGGAGGTGAACAGCACGGGCGGCGCGAAACTCTGTCCGGCCTCTCCCTGCACGTACATGGCCACTTCGAGCTTGTCGGCACGATTGACTGCAAGAATCACGGCCATGCCGGATACCACGGTGGTCAGGTCCTTGGCTGCGGCTTCCGGGCCGTCGCCGTCCAGATTCTTCAGCACCGCGACGGCCCCCTGATTGGCACCGATGCATGCGGCGGAGATATCTGACAGCTGGCAGAACGCGGCCAACAGTTCGGCGGAGGCAAGACGGGTGACGATCAACGCCACCTTCGCCTTGTTACCCAACAGTCCAGCGAGTTCGTTGTCGAAGCCGAGCGAGGGGTCGACCACGTCGGCCATGGCCTCGTTCACCGCATCCGCAACGGACCCGGTGACGTCGTCGGTCATAGGCTGGCCGGAATCAGCGGAAGCCTTATCAGCCGTATCATCATTCGCGTCGGAATCGGACTTCGCTGAAGCAGCGTCCGCTGTTTCAGCGGCATCACTGGTATCACTGGCATCGCCGGATGCCGAATCGTCCGCGAATTCTTTCTCGAATCCGGCGAGCGCGGCCTCAAGCTCCTCGTCGGAGAAGTGCGATTCGTCCGGATCGAACTTGTCGTCGGCCATCACAGGGCTCCCTTGGTGCTGGGCACGCCGTCTACACGCGGGTCGATTTCCATGGCGAAGCGCAGCGCACGGGCCAGCGCCTTGAATTCGGCTTCAGCGATGTGGTGCGGGTCGCGGCCGGCGAGCACCTGCATGTGCAGGCAGATGCCGGCGTGGAAGGCGATGGATTCCATGACGTGGCGGACCAGAGAGCCGGTGAAGTGCCCGCCGATCATGCAGAATTCGTAGCCTTCGGGCTCGCCGCTGCACACGCAGTACGGGCGCCCGGAAATGTCGACAACGGCCTTGGCCAGCGCCTCGTCGAGCGGCACGGTGGCATCGGCGAAGCGGCGGATGCCTTTCTTGTCGCCGAGAGCCTGCTTCAGGGCTTCGCCGAACACGATGGCCGTATCTTCCACGGTGTGGTGCACATCGATGTCGGTGTCGCCGTGGGCGTGGATGGTCAGGTCGATCAGCGAATGCTTGCCGAGCGCGGTCATCATATGGTTGTAGAACGGCACGGATGTATCGATATCGGTTTTGCCGGTGCCGTCGAGGTTCAGTTCGAGGTCGATGTGTGATTCGCTGGTTTCGCGGACGATGTGCGCGGTTCTTGCCATCATGTCTCCTGTGTGATTCGTCATATTGGATTGCGGCGGGACTCGAATCGCTTCGGGTCTCGCCGCAATCGGAAAGAAACGTCCCTTATGCTGCTTCCACTATACGAAGCACTTCAACAAGGGCGTTACGGAAGGTCTCCATCTCCTCGTCGGTGCCCATGCACACGCGCAGCCAACCGTCCGGTCCGACCACGCGGATGAGTACGCCGCGCTTCAGGAGCTCGTCGAAGATGGCTTCGCGCTTGTCGAAGTGCCCACCGAACAGAAGGAAGTTCGAGCCGGATTCGGCCACTTCAAGCGGCTGGTCCTTGTAGGTCTGTTCCTTGAGCCATGCGGCGGTGGCCTCGCGGGTTTCGCGCAGGTGCTCGACACGGCTCAGCTGTTCATCGGTGTGTTCGAAGGCAGCCAGTGCGGCGGCCTGGGTCACGGCGGACAGGTGGTACGGCATGCGTACGATGCGCACGCAGTCGATGATGCCCTTGGATGCGGCTAGGTAGCCGACTCGCGCTCCGGCGAAGGCAAAGGCCTTGCTCATGGTGCGGCTGACGGCCAAGTTCGGGTGGTCCTTGATCAGGCTCACGGCGCTCGGGGTGCCTGGCTTGCGGAATTCCACGTACGCTTCGTCGATGACGAGAATCGGGTGCACGCCCTCGCCCGCGCCGGCCACTTCAGCGGTTTCGCAGGCGGCGAGAATACACTCGATATCCTCCATCGGCAACGGGGTGCCAGTCGGGTTGTTTGGTCTGGTGAGCAGCACCATCGAGGGCTTGACCTCGGCGATGGCCTCAAGCACCTTGTCGACGTTCAGCGTGAAGTCGGCGTTGCGGTGGGCGAGCTTCCAACCGGTGAAGGTGTCGCGGGCGTACTCCGGGTACATGGAGTACGTCGGGTCGGCACCGAGTGCGGTGCGGCCCGGGCCGCCGAAAGCCTGGAACAGCTGGAGCATGATCTCGTTGGAGCCGTTCGCGCCCCACAGCTCGTCCACGTCCAGACGGGTACCGGATTCGCGGGCCAGGTAATCGGAGAATGCCTGACGCAATTCGATGTGCTCACGGTCCGGGTATCGGTTGAGTGTGGGGGCGATTTCACGCACACGCTTGGCGATGGTGTCGCATACGGCCGGGTCCGGCGCATACGGGTTCTCGTTGACGTTCAGGCACACCGGCACGTCCAGCTGGGGAGCGCCGTACGGCTCCTCACCGATCAGGTCGTTGCGCAACGGCAGGTTTGCGGGAATCGAGCTCATCGCAGACCGGCTCCCTTCTCCTGCTCGCGCAGGGTGGCCTTGTCATACGGATCCTTGACGAAGCGGGAGAGCACGCACTCGCCGTGGGCGGGCAGATCCTCGGACACCGCAAAGGCGTTGATGCGGGCGGCGAGTGCCTTCAGGCCTTCCTCGTCGTATTCGATGACTTCGACCGGCTTCATGAAGGTGTGCACGCCGAGGCCGGCGGCGAAGCGGGCGGTGCCGCCGGTGGGCAGCACGTGGTTGGAGCCGGACATGTAGTCGCCCAGCGGCACCGGGGAGTACGGGCCGCGGAAGATGGCACCGGCGTTCTTGATGCGCTTGACGACAGCATCGGCATCCTTGGTCTGAATCTCAAGGTGTTCGGCGGCGTAGGCGTTGGCCGCGTCGATGGACTGGTCGAGACCGTCGGTCAGCACGATGGCAGACTGGGTGCCGGACAGTGACGTGTGGACACGCTCGGCGTGCTCGGTACGCGGCACGCGGTACTTGAGGTTCTCCTGCACCTTGTCGGCAATCTCGGTGGAGTCGGTGAACAGCACGGAACCGGCGAGCTCATCATGCTCGGCCTGGCCGATGAGGTCGGCGGCCAGCAGACTCGGGTTGGCGGTTGCATCGGCGATGATGCCGATTTCGGTGGGGCCGGCGACCGCGTCGATGCCCACGAATGCGGAGACCAGCGACTTGGCGGTGGCCACGAAGATGTTGCCCGGGCCGGTGATCTTGTCAACCGGATCGCACAGGATGTCGCCGTCCTGTGGCTCGCTGCCCTTGGCGCCGTATGCGAACATGGCGATGGCCTGAGCGCCGCCGACCGCGTATACCTCGTCAACACCGAGGATGGCGCAGGTGGCGAGGATGGTCTTGTTCGGCAGGCCTTCCTCATTGTCGCGGGCGGGCGGGGTGGCGATGGCCAGCGATTCGACGCCGGCGGCCTGGGCCGGCACAGCGTTCATGATGACGGAGCTCGGGTAGACGGCCTTGCCGCCGGGCACATACAGGCCGACGCGCTGAATCGGAATCCAGCGTTCGGCCACGCGGGCACCTTCGGCGAGGTCGGTGTAGAAGTCCTTCGGCACCTGGTTGGCGGCCACGGCGCGGGCGCGGCGTACCGATTCCTCGATGGCAGCGCGCACTTCGGGGTCGAGCGTGGTCAGGGCGTCCTTGATCGCCTCGACCGGCACGCGCAGGTTCTTGGGACGCACGTGATCGAACTTCTCCTCGAAGTCGCGCAGGGCCGCGGCACCGCGTTCCTTGACATCGTCCAGAATCGGACGCACCAGATCGGTGGCTTCGGAAGTGCCCATTGCGGCGCGCGGCATCGCGGCGAGCAGTTCGGCACGGGACAGGTGCTGACCACGCAGGTCAATGATTCGCATGATGTTCTCACTCATAAAGCCCCATCGTACCAACGTGAGGGGCCTAAGCGGCGAGGAACGCCCATGTTCACCCGTATCGTGAGATTATCGTGCGTGATGTGGATTCGTGATGCAGGTTATTGACGCACGCCAAATGCCCGAGCGGTCTCATCGATAATCGGCATGTCATGTACGGCGACGTGACTCACTTCGGACCATCGCGGACCAATGGCTAATTGCTCAACCAAGGCTTGCACTGCGTCGCTACTGCCTTGTGCTTCCAGCTCAACCGAGCCATCGCGGCAATTGCGCACCCAGCCCTGTACACCAAGTCGACGTGCCTGAGTCACCGTAAAATAACGGAATCCCACGCCTTGCACCAGTCCGGTGACCGCTATATGTTTGCGGACCAAATTCGCTGATTGCCTCATGATGCTCAGTTCCTAATCCATCGTTCGCAGCATCGGGTAGAGGCTCAGGAATCGCCGGTATGCGTCGGCATATGTGCGTGCGGTGTCAGGATTCGGCTGATATACGGTGCGTTCACATACGGATTGCAGCAGGTCTGGTGCATTGAACACCAACGAGGCCATCGCCACTGCTGGCAGAATATCGGCATTGGCGAACACTTCGATGGGATGCTCCAACACATCGGCCAGAATCTGGCACCACGCATTTTCTCTGGCTCCGCCGCCAATCAGGGAAATCTCGCTGGGTTTGGCGTCAGAACTTTCCATACCTTGACGAATGGAGAAGGCCACGCCCTCAAGCGCGGCACGCATCATGTCTGCCTTGGTGGTGTCTGGATCGAGGCCTACATAGGCCCCGCGAATATTCGGGTTCATCACGGGGAACCGCTCCCCCACCAGATATGGCAGGCACATCACACCGTTGGAGCCGGGTTTGGATGTTTCGATAAGCTGATGTGCTTCCGCGTAATCGCCATCAGCGAATACGCCGGTAACCCATTTATGCACGTCACCGGCGTTGAGGAATGGCACGGCATTCACGAAGACTTCTTCCACACCAAATGCCAGATTCGCAGCACCGGGTTTGCCGGTGAACGGTTCGGGCGAAACGGTGGCGATCCAACCTGAGGTGCCGATATTGATGTTGTATTGACCAGGGCGGCTGACACCGCTGGCCAGCGTGGTGGCACCCGCATCGCCAATGCCCGCGTATACCGCAGTTCCGGCGGAGAAACCGGTGCGTTGTGCAGCGGATTCCGTCACTGTGCCAATGTTGTCTTGCGGATTGTGCAGGTGTGGCAACATGGCCATGTCGATTCCTGCGGCCTCGCACAATTCGGCATCCCATTGGCCATTACGGATATTCATGGCACCGGCTGTGGAACAAGCCGCCACATCGCCCACGCATTCGCCGGTCAATTGGGCGATCAAGTAGTCCTTGGAACTGATCAATACATGACGAATGCGCGCGTACGTTTCCGGCTCGTGTTCACGCAGCCACATCAACTTGGGCAACGGCAAGCAGCCTTCGAGCCGGTTACCAACGGTGTTCAGGAAACGTTCTACTCCACCCTGATATGTCTTGGCGAGTTGCTTGGCCTGTTCCTCGGCTCGGCCATCCGAATACAGAATGGCATTGCGGACGGGATTGAGCTCGCCGTTCAAAGCAATAACATCCTGCATCTGACCGCTGAAAATGATGCCACGAATGCGAGTCACATTGAATTCTGACTCGGATTGCCGCGCCTGCTCAATCATGTGCCTGGAGGCCGAGCAGAAAGCTTGCCACCATTGATCGGGGCTCTGTTCCCGATAGTCGCCGTTGATAATAAGGTTAAGCTCACTACTCGCACTGGCTACGATACGGCCTTGCCTATCAACCAAGGCACCCTTCAACGCCGTGGTCCCTGCATCGAATGCAGCCACATATTCCTCTGCCACGTGCTCTCCCCTTCAATCTGGGTTGTGATTGTACTGGTTATTATCGTAGCCGCTTACTCGTTGCATTCATTAGGTCGATTTCACGTTCATTAGGTCGGTATGCCGTAAGACGGCTCTTCAGGAATGGCGTAATGACTGGGTTCTGATGCCGAAGACCCTGGACCCATTGACCTAATGAATGCAATAATGACCTAATGAACGAGAATCACGCCATCATTACGCAATTCTTTGCCCGCGAAACGCGGCTCATTGCATCGTCTTGTTTCTAAAATAGGAAATTGAATGAACACTACGAATAGTGAGGCATTATGGCAATTCAATCGACAATTATGCTGAACAACGGCACTGTCATCCCGCAGGTGGGCTTGGGCGTATTCCAGACACCGGATGGTGATACTACAGTGAACGCGGTGCAGACGGCTCTGGAGAATGGCTACCGTCATATCGATACCGCAATGATTTACCGCAACGAAGCCTCAGTAGGTGAAGGTATTCGCCGTGCTGGTGTGCCGCGCAGCGATTTCTTCTTGACCACCAAGCTGTGGAATGACGATATTCGCGCACGCCACGGCAAGGATGCATTCCAAGAAAGCCTCGACCGCTTGGGCGTGGATTATGTGGATCTGTATCTGATTCACTGGCCGGCAGACGGCTGGCAGCAGGCCTGGGATGACTTGCAGGAGATTTATGCCTCTGGCCGTGCCAAGGCCATTGGCGTCAGTAACTTCCAAAAGCATCATATTGATGAGCTGCTGACCCACAGCGATATGGTGCCTGCCGTAGACCAGATTGAGTCTTCCCCACAATTCACCAATCAAGAGCTCATTGGCCAGCTGCGTGCCAAGGGCATCGCAACCGAGGCTTGGAGTCCGCTCGGCGGTACCGGCGGCAACCTGCTGAGCAACCCAGTATTGGCCGAGATCGGTGCCAAGTACGGCAAGTCACCTGCCCAAGTGGTGATTCGCTGGCACATCCAGCGCGGCATCGTCGTGCTGCCCAAGTCCACCCATGCCGAGCGTATCAAGCAGAACTTCGAGGTCTTCGACTTCAACCTAACAGTCGATGATATGACCGCCATTTCCGCCATCAACACCGGCAAGCGCAACGGTGCCGATCCTGACAATTTCAATTTCTAGACCTTTATAGGTCCAGATACGCAAAGAGGGAACTCTCCGTCACTTGAGGGTTCCCTCTTCTATATGCTTACGATTCGGCCGCACCCTAGTTGCGAGAGCCTATATCTTGTCGGTGTCTTGTCTTGTTGGTTTCGGATATGCGGGAAGCCCCGGTACCTTCAAGGTATCGGGGCTTCCTGTACGTGTGGTGCGGCGGCGTGCTACTCTCCCACACCCTGTCGGGTGCAGTACCATCGCCGTGCCAGGCCTTAGCTTCCGGGTTCGGAATGGGACCGGGCGTCTCACCTGGGCCATGACCGCCGCAAATCTTCTCTTATACGGTCAGACACCAAGGTCTGCCGGCCTGTGGCGGCCCGGGAACCGGACAGGGGACGCGAATTCGTTGATGTTTCGTCTTGTGTTCATCCCGTGCTCATTGCCATACGGGATGGTTTGCAGGAGGATGATGCGGTCCCCGAACGAATCAGGGGAATAATAGTGTTGCCTTTCGTCCGTTAGTACCGGTCGGCTCCACCCCTCGCGGGGCTTCCACGTCCGGCCTATCGACCACGTGTTCTGCATGGGGACTACAGCAGCCCGAGGCTGCACGGAATGCTTATCTTGGAGCAGGCTTCCCGCTTAGATGCTTTCAGCGGTTATCCCTTCCGAACGTAGCCAACCGGCCGTGCCACTGGCGTGACAACCGGCATACCAGAGGTTCGTCCACCCAGGTCCTCTCGTACTATGGGCAGGCCTCCTCAACATTCCAACGAGCGCAGAGGATAGAGACCAAACTGTCTCACGACGTTCTGAACCCAGCTCGCGTGCCGCTTTAATCGGCGAACAGCCGAACCCTTGGGACCTGCTCCAGCCCCAGGATGCGACGAGCCGACATCGAGGTGCC
Organism: Bifidobacterium longum subsp. infantis ATCC 15697 = JCM 1222 = DSM 20088; assembly: GCF_000269965.1. Taxonomy (NCBI): domain Bacteria; kingdom Bacillati; phylum Actinomycetota; class Actinomycetes; order Bifidobacteriales; family Bifidobacteriaceae; genus Bifidobacterium; species Bifidobacterium longum. The sequence goes on along the minus strand of NC_017219.1, from coordinate 965,454 downwards.
AAACCATCCCGTCGATATGGACTCTTGGGAATGATCAGCCTGTTATCCCCGGGGTACCTTTTATCCGTTGAGCGATGCCGCGTCCGTACACCGGCACCGGATCACTAGTCCCGACTTTCGTCCCTGCTCGGACCGTCGTCCTCGCAGTCAAGCCCGCTTGTGCACTTGCACTCGCCACCCGATTGCCAACCGGGCTGAGCGGACCTTTGGGCGCCTCCGTTACTCTTTGGGAGGCAACCGCCCCAGTTAAACTACCCGCCAGGCACTGTCCCTGAACAGGATCACTGTTCGAGGTTAGACATCCAATGCGAACAGAGCGGTATTTCACCTTGCGGCTCCGCACGATCTGGCGACCATGCCTCTCGGCCTCCCGCCTATGCTACACAATCCACACCGAATGCCAATACCAAGGTATAGTAAAGGTCCCGGGGTCTTTTCGTCCTTCTGCGCTTAACGAGCATCTTTACTCGTACTGCAATTTCGCCGAGCTCCTGGTCGAGACAGTGGGGAAGTCGTTACGCCATTCGTGCAGGTCGGAACTTACCCGACAAGGAATTTCGCTACCTTAGGATGGTTATAGTTACCACCGCCGTTTACCGGGGCTTGAATTCACCGCTTCACCCGAAGGCTGACGGATCCTCTTAACCTTCCGGCACCGGGCAGGCGTCAGTGCATATACAGCGGCTTGCGCCTTCGCATGCACCTGTGTTTTTGGTAAACAGTCGCTACCCCCTGGTCTGTGCCACCCCCAAAAGCTCCCCGCGCGAGGCGGCTCACCATCGGGGGTCTCCCTTAAACCGAAGGAACGGGAGTGATTTGCCGAGTTCCTTGACCAGGATTCGCTCGATCGCTTTGGTATTCTCTACCTGACCACCAGTGTCGGTTTGGGGTACGGGCGGCTTCGAGCCTCACGCCGAAGCTTTTCTCGGCAGCCGGGATCACCGGATATCGGGCCACAAGGCCCCCACCATCGCACCTCGCCCACACGCCCCGCGGATTTGCCTACGGGACGGGCTGCGTGCTTGACCACGGAAAACCACCTCCGCGGCCGGCTACCCTTCTGCGTCACTCCTGCGCTGACCTACTACAAGGATCGGTCCCAACAGGCCCAGGCATCCCACCCCCGAAGGGGAAGCAAGCCCGGACCCGGAGGTTAGTACTCCAAGCCTCGGTTCTGGCGGCTGAAAGCCGGTACGGGAATATCGACCCGTTCATCCATTCGACTACGCCTGTCGGCCTCGCCTTAGGACCCGACTCACCCAGGGACGATGAACGTGGCCCTGGAACCCTTGGTCATCCAGCGGACGGGATCTTCACCCGTCTTTCGCTACTCATGTCTGCATTCTCACTCCCATGAAGTCCACGGCGCGTTCACACGGCCGCTTCGCCCCTCATGGGACGCTCTCCTACCCAGTACAAAATACTGCCGCGTCTTCGGTGGTGTGCTTGAGCCCCGCTACATTGTCGGCGCGGAACCACTAGACCAGTGAGCTGTTACGCACTCTTTCAAGGATGGCTGCTTCTGAGCCAACCTCCTGGCTGTCTATGCGACTCCACATCCTTTCCCACTTAGCACACGCTTCGGGACCTTAGACGACGGTCTGGGCTGTTTCCCTTTCGACGACGAAGCTTATCCCCCGCCGACTCACTGCCGGGATACACGTCACCGGTATTCGGAGTTTGGTTGCTGTTGGTACCCGATACGGGCCCGCAAGCATCCAGTAGCTCTACCCCCGGGACGCAATGACCCGACGCTGCACCCAAATGCATTTCGGAGAGAACCAGCTATCACGGAATTTGATTGGCCTTTCACCCCTAACCCCAAGTCATCCCCCCGGTTTTCAACCCAGGTGGGTTCGGTCCTCCACACGGTCTTACCCGCGCTTCAACCTGCTCAGGGCTAGATCATCCCGCTTCGGGTCCAGGACACGCGACTTTAAACGCCTTTTAAGACTCGCCTTCGCTACGCATACCCCACACGGGTTATGCTCGCCACATGCCACTGACTCGCAGACTCATTTTTCGATAGGCACGCCGTCACCCCACAAAGAGGCTCCGACGGATTGTAGGCGCACGGTTTCAGAGACTGTTTCACTCCCCTCCCGGGGTACTTTTCACCTTTCCCTCACGGTACTCGTTCGCTATCGGTCAGACAGGAATATTCAGGCTTACCCGACGGTCCGGGCGGATTCGCACGGGGTTCCACGGGACCCGTGCTACTTGGGAGACGCGATCGGCAGACCATGCGCGTTCAGGTACGGGGCCCTCACCCTCTGCGGCCCGGTATTCAACCCGGTTCCCCTGACACATGGTTTTCTACAACTGCCGGCCGGCCCGTCGGAGCCGGCACACGCGATCCCGCAACACCCCACACGCAACCCCCGACGGGTATCACACGCGCAAGGTTTGGCCATCATCCGCTTTCGCTCGCCACTACTCACGGAATATCCTTTCCTGCAGGTACTGAGATGTTTCACTTCCCTGCGTACCCCCCGGCCGAAGCCGGTACCGACCCATGACGGCCGGTGGGTTCCCCCATTCGGAAATCCTCGGATCAAAGCCCTGTAGGCGGCTCCCCGAGGCTTATCGCAGCCTCAAACGTCCTTCATCGGTCCTGTCTGCCAAGGCATCCACCATACGCCCTTGCAAGCAACACACACCATGAAGGTGCATGGCCGCAAGATTCCTCTAGCAAATTCCCAGACGACAAATCATCACACTAAAAATGATCACAAAACGATCGAAACGAACAATAGAGTTCGATTCGAAATCAACAGCAAAACAAAGATTCAAAACCATTGTTTTGCTCGCGTCCACTATCCAGTTCTCAAGCCACCACGCACCGCCACGCCAACCAGACCGGCACACGGCCGGCCCGCAGGCACGACGGGCATCGAATCGCGCCAGGCAAAAGCCTGGGGTGGCGATCCGGGAGCCCAAAAGCGCATCCGCACCACCCCCGCGGAACATCCCACGACGGACGAACCGAAAGCCCATGATCTCTTCCACACCAGCAACCCGTCCACACGCGACCATCGCGCGGGAGGGTCCGCACCGGACGCCGAACGGCATCCTGTATTCTCCGTAGAAAGGAGGTGATCCAGCCGCACCTTCCGGTACGGCTACCTTGTTACGACTTAGTCCCAATCACGAGCCTCACCTTAGACGGCTCCATCCCACAAGGGGTTAGGCCACCGGCTTCGGGTGCTGCCCACTTTCATGACTTGACGGGCGGTGTGTACAAGGCCCGGGAACGCATTCACCGCGACGTTGCTGATTCGCGATTACTAGCGACTCCGCCTTCACGCAGTCGAGTTGCAGACTGCGATCCGAACTGAGACCGGTTTTCAGGGATCCGCTCCGCGTCGCCGCGTCGCATCCCGTTGTACCGGCCATTGTAGCATGCGTGAAGCCCTGGACGTAAGGGGCATGATGATCTGACGTCATCCCCACCTTCCTCCGAGTTAACCCCGGCGGTCCCCCGTGAGTTCCCGGCACAATCCGCTGGCAACACGGGGCGAGGGTTGCGCTCGTTGCGGGACTTAACCCAACATCTCACGACACGAGCTGACGACGACCATGCACCACCTGTGAACCCGCCCCGAAGGGAAACCCCATCTCTGGGATCGTCGGGAACATGTCAAGCCCAGGTAAGGTTCTTCGCGTTGCATCGAATTAATCCGCATGCTCCGCCGCTTGTGCGGGCCCCCGTCAATTTCTTTGAGTTTTAGCCTTGCGGCCGTACTCCCCAGGCGGGATGCTTAACGCGTTAGCTCCGACACGGAACCCGTGGAACGGGCCCCACATCCAGCATCCACCGTTTACGGCGTGGACTACCAGGGTATCTAATCCTGTTCGCTCCCCACGCTTTCGCTCCTCAGCGTCAGTAACGGCCCAGAGACCTGCCTTCGCCATTGGTGTTCTTCCCGATATCTACACATTCCACCGTTACACCGGGAATTCCAGTCTCCCCTACCGCACTCAAGCCCGCCCGTACCCGGCGCGGATCCACCGTTAAGCGATGGACTTTCACACCGGACGCGACGAACCGCCTACGAGCCCTTTACGCCCAATAATTCCGGATAACGCTTGCACCCTACGTATTACCGCGGCTGCTGGCACGTAGTTAGCCGGTGCTTATTCAACGGGTAAACTCACTCACGCTTGCTCCCCGATAAAAGAGGTTTACAACCCGAAGGCCTCCATCCCTCACGCGGCGTCGCTGCATCAGGCTTGCGCCCATTGTGCAATATTCCCCACTGCTGCCTCCCGTAGGAGTCTGGGCCGTATCTCAGTCCCAATGTGGCCGGTCGCCCTCTCAGGCCGGCTACCCGTCGAAGCCACGGTGGGCCGTTACCCCGCCGTCAAGCTGATAGGACGCGACCCCATCCCATACCGCGAAAGCTTTCCCAGAAGACCATGCGATCAACTGGAACATCCGGCATTACCACCCGTTTCCAGGAGCTATTCCGGTGTATGGGGCAGGTCGGTCACGCATTACTCACCCGTTCGCCACTCTCACCACCAAGCAAAGCCCGATGGATCCCGTTCGACTTGCATGTGTTAAGCACGCCGCCAGCGTTCATCCTGAGCCAGAATCGAACCCTCCACAAAAAAATGCGAAGAGACATCGACAGATGACTCTCAAAACAAAAATTGACGAGCACGTCCTTAAGGAAGGACGCCCTCAAAAAACCTCACCCCTCATCAAACCCTCCCGGGTACCCAACCACCACGACAGGCGATCAGGCGAGAAATGAACTGGCAATCATTGACTATAAAGAAGTAGTACAAACACGCTCTTGAGTTCTCAAACCACCACCACACCAGCAAGACGGAAAACCAACCAGAGGAAGGAACCCGCCGCGCTGAGCGGCAACAGGTGAATAACTTACACGAACACACGAACACACGCAAATCGGGCATGAAAAGGCACGCCAGAATCGTTGCAACGACGGCGTTCTATCGGCGTGTCGAAATCAACTTGAATCACGCCGTTACCATCAGGATACGCCGGCTTTTTATAGGCTCACGTAACGAAATCAGATGTTCACTGGCGTGTCGCGACAATTCATTCCACGTTCAACTCCCCTCAGTCACGCTTCGCGTGCCAGCTCCCCTCACCTTGAGGGGAGCCAGATAGATGTCAGATTACGTGGTATTCGCGTAGCAGGGTGGCAATATCGGTGCCGTCGAGTTTCTTGAGCACCTTCTTGACCACGGCCTTTTCAATGAAGTTGAGCTTCATATCGGTGACCGGTGCACCGTCACGCAATTTGACGGTGGCGTTGAGCAGGTTGCGCACGTCATAGACGCTGCCCCACACTTCAGGCACGCCGCGGTCCACGCCGAGCAACGTGTAGACAGCTTCCATACCGGTGCGCATCGAGTATTCGGTGGTGAAGATCGTGTCGCGCGGGGTCTCGGCGAACTGGCCAAGGAATGCGAAGTTCACAGCACCATCGGGCACCACGTCCGGGCGGTCGCCGGCCGCGCGCGGCATGAAGAACGCGGTGATGTACGGCATCATGACCGGCACGGTGTTGGCGTGGTGCTTTGCGAGCGCCTCGATCTTGTCGGTCGGCACGCCCATGTGGTAAAGCCACTCCTCGCAGATCTCTTCACCGGTGCATTCGGTCATCGGCTTCTTCACATAGTTGCCGGGCTTGTCCGGGAACAGGCCGTAGACCCATACGCACAACTGGTCCTTGGGCTGGTCGCGGAACTGCTGCTGGCGGTTCAGGGTCCAACTCATGAGCCAGTTGGAGTCCTGCACAGTGACGATGCCGCCGGTGACGACCTTGCCGGAGAACGGGTCGCGCTTGCAGATCTTCTGGATGTACGGCGGAATCTCGTCGTCCAGGGTGGTGACGGTGGCGCTCATCCACTTGGTGGCATTCGGATCGGAGCAGAACTTCTCCGGATGGCCAAAGCTCGGGTCCTGGTCGGCGATACGCTTCCACATATCCCAGCCGCCACCGGGCTTCAGGTCTGGGTTCCATGCGGCGGGCGAGTTCTGGGAACCCATGGTGGAGTTCTCCACGCAACCGCCGTTGGTGATGAACACCAGATCGTTCTCGGTCAGGTCGATGGAGGATTTATCACCCTCGTGATCCACGTCGATGCGCACGGCAAGCTTCTTGGTGGGCGTGCTGGCAGGGTTGCGCTTGAAGAAACCGGAGGTGGCCTGAATCTTCTGGATGGTGTCCTGGCCTACGCCGGTGTACTCACGCTTGGGACCGGCTCCCCCGCCAATCGCGAATTCCACGTTCTCGACCTTGGTGTTGTAGCGGAATTCGACGCCGTGCGATTCCAGATACTTGACCATCGGCAGAATCATCGACTCGTACTGGTTGTAGCGGGTGAAACGCAGCGCGGAAAAGTCCGGCAGGCCTCCGATGTGATGAATGTAGCGCTTGATGTACAGCTTCATTTCCAGCGCGGAGTGCCAGTTCTCGAAGGCGAACATGGTGCGCCAGTACAGCCAGAAGTTGGAGTTCAGCACCTCATCGTCGAAGAAATCGGTGATCGGCTTGTCATACAGGTCTTCGTCCGGGGTGAAGAACAGCTTCATGATTTCCATCGAAGCCTTGTCGGACAGGCCGAACTTGCCCTTGAGCCCCGCGTCCTTGCCGAGATTCTTGGTGGCGCGGCACAGCGAGTAGTTCGGGTCCTCCTTGTTGAGCCAGTAGTATTCGTCGAGTACGCTGACGCCCTCGGTTTCGATGGAGGGAATCGAGCGGAACAGATCCCACATGACCTCGAAATGATTGTCCATTTCGCGGCCGCCACGCATCACATAGCCGAGGCCGGGAATATCAAGACCGTCACAGGCGCCGCCGGGTACCGGGTCCTTCTCAAGGATGTGGATGTTCTCGCCAGGCATCTGACCATCACGCACCAGATAACAGGCTGCAGACAATGCCGCCAGTCCGGTACCGATGATGTATGCATGCTTGTTGTCCACGTCGGACGGCTTCTTCGGGCGTGCGAAAGCCTCATAATTGCCGCTGCTGTAGTACATATTCCGCCTCCTTGGGGTAGAGTTGACACTTCGTCAGCTCTTCTTGAATAGACATTATGTCGCATTATTGCCGAACGCGCCATAGGCAACGTTCGGCGTTCTGCCGTATTCGCCAATACCTTGCGTCTACGGTTTTCGAGGCCTGTGTTGGCTGTTGGCTCATAACTATTGAAGGTATACAGGCATACTGAGGATGCGGGGTGCTTCACCGAACCGGATGATTGATAAGGTCCCGCTCAATCCATGCCATGACCAAATCGGCAAGTCGGTTTACCTCCGCTTCGGTGAGTTCACGGCCTTTGGGCAGATGATGCCATTTTTCGATGCATCCGCGGCAGCATGTGGCGGTAGCATGCTGAGCGGTGAATACCGGATGGCCGCGCCATGGCGTCTGCCTGCCGTCGTTCTTCGGTTCGGCTGCGCCAATGCGGTCTCGCAACATTTCTCGCGCATGACGATCGATGGTCGCCTTGCCTTTGGTGCGGGCATAGGCTCGGTCTTTGTCGGTCAAATCGAATTTGGCGCGGAACTGCGAATGAGACAGCCGTTCCAGCATCGCGGCAATCCATTGTTGCTCGTCATCGTTGTTACCAGTATCCGCCATCTCCATGCCCATACGTTCCACAATAGTCGCGCACATCGTATGGTGGCACATGCCTTAGCCCCCTCTGATGAAGGAGCCCTCCCCCAGCAAAGCCAGGTGAGGGAGAGGCCAGGGGCGAAACCCGCCAATCAGGCGGCAGGCAAGCAGCTGGGGCCAAACAGAATCTTGATCTCAGCAAACAACGAAGTATCCCGCTTGACGCGGAAACGATCGCCAAACGTGAGCACCTGAGCGTTACCCTTCTCATCCAGCACCGCAAGATGTACTTCGCAGTAACCAGGATGATTAGCGAGCACCTGACCGAGTTGCATCATGCGTTGGCGCTCCAACGCCACCGGCGGCAGCGTGATGACCAACGGACGTTCATCCTCGGCCTCCAAGGTCGGAATCTGCATTTCCGTGGCTCTCAGAGAAACGGTTTCGTCGCGCAACTCCACTTGACCACGAATCTGTACGATGGCGTCCACGGCAAGTTCGGCGGCGGCCGCTTCATAGACCTTGCCGAAGAACATGCATTGGACGGAGCTTTCCATGTCTTCGATGGTCACGATGGCCCAGGGGTTGCCCTTCTTGGATACGCGCCGGTCCACATTGGTGACCAGACCGGCCAACGTGACCTGCTGTCCTTCACCCATCGTCCTGGCGCGATCGACCAAGTGCGCGATGGACATTTCACGCAAGGACGCGAGAATCGACTGCATACCGGAGAGCGGATGATCAGACACATACAGGCCCAACATTTCGCGTTCGAAGTTAAGCTTGGTCTTCTTGTCCCATTCCTCAAGATCGGGTACGGTCACGGAAGCGTCGCCCATGGCCTCCGCTCCCCCATCCTCGGCATCGGAGAACAAATCGAACTGGCCCTCCGCCTGTTTGCGCTTCAGACTCACCACCGAGTCGATGGCGGCCTCGTGCACGGTGAACAGCGCGCGACGGTTCGGGTCAATCGAGTCGAAGGCACCGGCCTTGATCAACGATTCGACCAATCGCCGGTTCAGCGCGGTCAAGGGCACACGGCGGATGAAGTCCATGAAGTTCACGAACTTGCCGCGCGGGCCTTCGCGTTCGGCGATGATATCGGCCACGGCCTTGTCACCCACGTTACGGATGGCACCAAGACCGAATCGGACGACGTCGCCGACTGCCGAGTACTCGTACACCGATTCGTTGACGTCCGGCGAGAGCACCTGGATGCCCATGCGGCGGGCCTCGCCCAAGTACAATGCGGTCTTGTCTTTGTTGGTGGCGGCACCTTGCAACAAGGCGGCCATGAACTCGACCGGGTAGTGCGTCTTCAGATATGCGGTCCAGTAGGAGATCAGACCGTATGCGGCGGAGTGCGCCTTGTTGAAAGCGTAGCCGGAGAACGGCACCAGAATATCCCACACGGCCTGGGATGCCTCTTCGGAATATCCGTGCTCCTTCATACCGGCGAAGAACGGCACCTTCTCCTTGGCCAGCACTTCGGGCTTCTTCTTACCCATGGCTCGACGCAGCACGTCTGCCTTGCCCAGCGAATACCCGGCGAGGATTCGGGCGGCGGATTGCACCTGCTCCTGGTAGATGATCAGGCCATAGGTCTCGTCAAGCACCTGCTTCAGAGGCTCCTCAAGCTCAGGGTGGATTGGCGTGATCTTCTGCAGGCCGTTTTTGCGCTTGGCATAGTTGGTGTGCGAATCCATACTCATCGGGCCCGGTCGGTACAGGGCGATAAGTGCGGAAATATCGTTGAAGTTATCGGGCTTCAGGGTTTTCAGCAGTGAACGCATGCCGTCGGAATCGAGCTGGAACACGCCGAGCGTGTCTCCTCGGGACATGAGTTTGTAGGTTTCGGCGTCATCGAGCGGAATCTTGGTGTAGTCGATGGCGGGTTTGCCGTTGGCCACGATGTTCTTCAGGGTGTCGTGGATGATCGTCAGATTGGACAGGCCAAGGAAGTCCATCTTGACCAGCCCCAACGTTTCGCACGTGTGGTATTCGAAGGTGGTGGTGATGGTGCCATCGGTGCGTTCCAGCAACGGCGAGGTGTCGGTGATGGGCGCGCTACCCATGATGGTGGCGCAGGCATGTACACCGGTCTGTCGGATCAGGCCTTCGATACCCTTGGCTTCTTCGGTGATGCGCTTGGCGTCCGGGTCGGAATCGTAGAGTTCTCGGAATTCCCTGGCCTCGGCGTAGCGTTTGGCTGTCGGGTCGAAGATGTCATGCAGGCTGATATCCTTGCCGCCGGTGGCCGCGGGAGGCAGCGCCTTGGTGACTTTTTCACCGACCGAGAACTCGTAGCCCATGATGCGGGCGGAGTCCTTCAAGGCCTGCTTGGTTTTGATGGTGCCATAGATCACGCACTGGGCGACCTTATCGGTGCCGTATTTTTCGCCGCAGTATTCGATGACTCGCGCACGACCTTCAGGGTCGAAGTCGACATCGATATCAGGAAGGCTCACTCGCTCAGGGTTCAGGAACCTCTCGAAAATCAGGCCATGCTTGAGCGGATCGAGCTCGGTAATGCCCATGGAATAGGCGACCATGGCGCCTGCGGCCGAGCCACGGCCCGGACCCACCATAATGCCGTGGTCCTTGGCCCACTGAATGTAGTCGGCGACCACGAGGAAGTATCCGCAGAACTGCATCTGGCAGATCACACCACATTCGTAGTCGGCCTGCTTCAATACGTCGAGCGGCGGGTTGCCGTCGTAACGCTTCTCCAGACCTTCCTCGACTTTTTTAAGGAACAGGGAGGTCTCATCCCAGCCTTCGGGGCAGGGGAATTTCGGCATGAACGCGCCGTCTTCGTGGTCGTCGAACATCACGTTGCAGCGTTCGGCGATGACGAGGGTGTTGTCGCAGGCGTCCGGATGGTCCTTGAACAGTTCGCGCATCTCTTCGGCGGTTTTGATGTAGTAGCCGGTGCCGTCGAATTTGAATCGGTCCGGATCGTCAAGACGGGAACCGGAGTTGATGCAGAGCATGGCGTCCTGTGCCTGGGCATCTTCGGCGTGTACGTAGTGGGAATCGTTAGTGGCCAGCAGTGGTGCGTTGAGTTTCTTGGCTATGGTCAGCAGGTCACCGGTCACCTGAGTTTCGATGGGCAGACCGTGATCCATGAGTTCGATGAAGAAGTTGTCTTTGCCGAAGATGTCCTGGAATTCGCCAGCGGCGCGCAGGGCCTCATCGAACTGACCGAGACGCAGACGGGTCTGGATGATGCCCGAGGGGCAGCCGGAGGATGCGATCACGCCTTTGGAATAGGTGGCGAGCACCTCCTTATCCATACGCGGATAACGCATGACGCGACCTTCGAGGTTGGCCACGGACGAAGCTTTGATGAGGTTGACCAGGCCTTCGTCGTTTTCAGCCCACATGGTCAAGTGGGTGATAAGACCACCACCGGAGACGTCGTCACGGCGCTGGGCTTCAGTGCCCCAATGCACGCGGGATTTGTCTTGACGTGCGGTTTCCGGGGTCACATAAGCTTCGATGCCGATGATGGGCTTGACGCCATTGGCCACGCAGTTGGTGTACATCTCGTAGGCGCCATGCATGTTGCCATGGTCGGTGATGCCGACCGCAGGCATGCCAAGTTCGGCCGCACGCTTGGCCAAATCAGGGATCTTCGACGCACCATCGAGCAGCGAATAGTGCGTGTGGTTATGCAGTTGCACAAAGTTGTTCCCGTAATCAGCCATGCGCTCCACCATACCGTGTGGTCTGGGCGGGAAATATTTATCGATACGTACTATAAGGCGCTATTGCTGTTTTTGTGGGTGGTGGTTCGTCGTTGAGCCGTTGAGGGAGTAAGTGAAGAGCGCTTTCCGGGTAGGATGTTTTCGACCAAGATAAACAAACAACCGCAAAGCGCCTGATGAACAGCATATTCAACCAGCTCCTCAACGTCAAAGGCGTGGTGGTCGAGACCGTGCGGATCGTCGATTCGCCCCTGCGCCCCGAGCCCGTGCTCGAGGTTCGTGTGCGCCCGCGCAGGGGCATGCTCCGATGCTCACCGCTGTGGCAGACGTCGTCATGGTTACGACCAAGGTGGCGGCGTGCGTCGTTGGCGTCATCGGGATTTCGGCTGCTGGCGGGTCGAACTGGTCGCCATGATGCCGCGCGTGGACTGTCCCGGGTGCGGGGTCGTGGTCGCGTCCGTGCCGTGGGCGGAACCGGGCAGCCGGTTCACGCGCGACTTCGAGTCCGAGTGCGCGTGGCTGATGAGCGACCAAGCCAAGACGGAATTGAACCATTGGGTGTTCTGGGCGTCCCACAACCGTATCCCCGAGATAGTCGAACTCGCGAGGAGGATCAGGAGACGGCGCCCGGACATCCTCAGGACCATCCAACTCGGCTACTCCAACGCCAGGCTCGAGGCGTCCGACAACCGCATCAAGGTCACCATCCGCATGGCCTACGGCTTCCACCACGTCACCAACCTCATAGCACTCGTCATGCTCCGTTGCGGCGGACTCGACGTCCGACTCCCACAACCCGCAATCTAACCCACGAAAACAGCAGAAGCCTCAAAAGTAATGAGTAAATATGATAGTCTGGTCAAGTATATATGTATCCTTGACGGAGATAGTTTTGGCTCTTGGGTTATTGACCGTGAAAACGATGGAACGCTCGAACATCCAATTCAGATGCCATATGTAAGCTACTCTGATATGGTGCATCATTTTATCGATGATATATATGATTTTATCGACCATAACAAGGACATGGAGCTGAACCGTTACGGTGACATTCTGAATCAGAATGGCCTTAAATGGGGAAGCAAGTCTATGAGCACCGCAGATGTATCGAATCTGGATGCACAGTGCATCATGGCATTGATCACCGGAGCTGTCCGGGCAGAACGATTCTGTGATGGTGCTTTGCTTGGATTTTTCAAAGATGGCAGTATCCGGAAATGGCTGGAGCGACTGAAAGAACTTGATAATGGCAGCGGAACCGAGGTGAGATAAAGGCATGGCTGAAATTAAGAGCGTAAATGAACTGTTGAGCATGAATCTGAATATTCCGGACTATCAAAGGCCGTACAAGTGGGATATTCAAAACATCGACGATTTATTCCTAGACATCACCAATGCAATTAGTGATGCGGACAGATACAGAACTGAGTTCAAATACCGTATCGGAACGATCATCCTGCACAGAACAAAGAATGACACCTACGATGTGGTGGATGGGCAGCAGAGAATCATTTCTCTGGTGCTTCTAAAGCAATGCCTTGAACCGGGATTTGAGTGTTCGATTCTCCAGATAGATTTCACCAACAAGGTGAGCCAGTTCAACATTCACAGGAACTATGCGTTTATCAGAGAGTGGTTCTCCCTAAAGAGCGAAGATGTAAAACGGGACTTTATCCATGCCTTTGAGCATATTTTAGAGGTCGTCGTTGTTTGCGTAGACAAAGTAACCGAAGCGTTCCAGCTTTTCGATTCACAAAATACAAGAGGTAAGGCATTAGACCCGCATGACCTTCTGAAAGCGTACCACCTCCGTGAAATGAAAAAGTATCCCTATGAAATGGAACACGCTGTTACAAAATGGGAAGCAAAGGATACTGAGAAGATCAAAGAGCTGTTTGATCTATATTTGTTTCCAATCTTGAATTGGAGCCGAGGCATTAAAAGCAAACCGTTCATAGCCAAGGAAATCGACACCTATAAAGGTATCGCAGAAAGCTCAACCTATTCTTACGCACGACGGGCAAGCCGAGCTATGCCGTATTTCCAGATTACCGAGCCATTTATTTCCGGCAACGACTTCTTTGAAATGGTCGAGCATTATATGTATCTGCTCCAGGATATTAAGTCGGAGATCTGCAACAATCCCCGTTTCAAGGAGATTAAGCTGGTTATCTGCGGCGGCAAGGATGTAGAAACACCGGAAGAAATGGACAAAGTAAAGTTCGGCTCTGCCGGTTTCGGATACACGAAGAATCTGTTTTATTGTGCGCTGCTTTGCTATTACGACAAGTTCCATAACTTCGATGAAATGGCAGTCAAGAAGCTATTTTCCTGGGCGTTTATGCTCCGTGTAGATATGAAGACCCTGGGGTTTGACAGCGTAAACAAGTACGCTATCGGTGACGAAAATTCCAGATATACAAACACAATCGGTATTTTCTCCAAGATCAGCTTTGCCCGGATGCACCACGAAATATCCGGATTGCAGATAAAGGTACGGAGAGGACCGGACAGCCCATCCAATAGGATAGACTTGTTGTATGACACGATCAAAGAAATCAATGGATATGGAGGTGCGGAATGAGCAAATTAGTAACTGAACTTCATATTATTGGTGAAAACGGCAATATGTTCGACACAGATATGGAGTACATAATCCCTCTATACCAGAGAGCCTATGCGTGGGAGGACAAGCAACTCACCCAGCTGATTGAGGATATTAACGATGTTGCGGAGGACTCCAATTACTACATTGGCTCCTTGATCGTTTCCAAGCAGTTCGGACGATATGAAGTAGTGGATGGCCAGCAGCGGCTTACCTCGCTGTATTTGCTGCTGAACTGCCTTGGAATCAAAACAAAGCCCACACTCACATTTGCGTGTAGAGAAAAATCGAACTATACCCTAAGAAACATTGAAGAACTACTGCTCGAAAACCGCAGCAAGATCGATATGGATCGGATTGAACCGGGAATCCAAAGGGGCATCAGGATACTATCTCACGAATTGACAAAGGATCATTTCGACAGGGAAAGCTTTATGGAAAAGCTGGCTAAAATTATCGTCTATCGGATTGAGGTTCCGGAGAATACCGATCTGAACCGCTATTATGAGATAATGAACACCAGAGGTGAGCAATTAGAGCAACACGACATTCTAAAGGCCACGCTTATGAGCTATTTGAGTGATGATTCTGAGAAGGGCTTGTTTGCAAAGATATGGGATGCTTGTAGCGATATGACCGGCTATGTGCAGATGCACTTCATCAGCAAGAACAATGCGGTAAGAGAGGCTATTTTCGGCTCCGAATGGAACAGTATGCCGCCTAACAGCTGGCAGAAATACAAAAAGGCTATAAGTGGAACGACACAGGAAACCACCGGACATAAAATCTGTGACCTGATCGAAAAGAACTTCAAGGTTGAAGATGATGAAGGCTATGTGGATGGTGATGTGCGTGTTCGCTTTGAAAGTGTTATTGAGTTTCCATACTTCCTGCTGCATACGCTGAAGGTCTATGTGAGTCTTTACGGTGTCACCCATGAAATAGCAACTTCAAAAATCGTGGATGAACTCTTGGATGATAAGAAGCTCCTTGATGCGTTCAACAGAGTTGTATCCTGCGGCATAACGGATACCGGCAGGATCGCAGACAGCAAAGAAGATTTTGCCAGAGGGTTTATTATTTGCCTGCTCAGAACCAGATACCTGTTCGATAAGTACATCATAAAGAGAGAGTACGCAAATGACAGCGCTGATGGCGAATGGAGCTTGAAGAGCCTGTATGTTTCCGGACAGCAATCGAAGAAGAAAGCATATTACGGGAACTCCGAGTTCACCCGTTCCGGCGAATGGACAAATGATTGGCGAACCAAGACCAATATTATGATGCAGTCCGCCTTGCGTGTTTCCTACACTTCCCCAAAGGTAATGCACTGGATTACCAAACTCTTGATATGGCTTTCGGAAGCTGATTGCAAGAATATCAAAAATGATGCCATTACAAAGTTTGATAAAGTTGCCGAAAACATCGCTATTGATGCAGTAAGGGAAAACTTCTTTCAGGTTTGTTCGAACGGCGTGTATGCGATGGGTGTCAATACTCCGCATATTGTCTTTAACTACCTGGATTACTTGCTGTGGAATGACGACCGGAACGGAAAGAAGAAGAAATACAGCGACTTTGTTTTTGAATTTAGAAATTCCGTAGAGCATTGGTATCCGCAGAATCCATCTGAGGGAACATTCGAGCAATGGAAGGATGGTGTTGACCAGTTTGGAAATCTCTGTATCATTCAGAGAAATGTGAACTCCAAATTTTCTAATATGTCTCCGGAAGCAAAGAAAAGTACATTTAAGGATATGATAGTCAAGGGGAGTATTAAACTTCGCATTATGAGTGAACTGACAGAAAAAAACGGCGACAAACCAGCCAGCCTTTACTGGAAGGAAAGGGCGTACAAGGCGCATGAAGAAGAAATGCTTGGCCATTTGAAAAAAGCTTGCAACATTGAGTAAGCAAAGAAGCCATAGCGACAACTCCAGGCGAGAGAGTGACAGCTATGGCTTTTCTTTACACTTCAGCGTTGAAATGCCAAACCTTGGCGGGTATTTCTCTGTTGTTGCCGCTGATCTTAATGTGGTCGGTATAGATGTTCAATTTCCAATGGTTGTACTCATTGGCGTTGTATCTTTTACATTCCTGAGTTAGATATGATTTCAGAACCTCCCACTTTACCATGAGGATGTTCCTACTCTTCAAGCGGAGCACAACAAGGGCTTTATCGGTTTCGCTCAGAACATGGGCTTGTTCTTCTGTAATATCAACCCAATAAAAACCTTGCGGATGCATCTTCGACTGAGGGGTGAAGAACGTGATGGTTTCGCCATTCTGTTTTCTCCCTCTAAACAAGATTTTGAGGCTTCTGCTGTTTTCCTGAGTTCTAAATAGAAGCGCAACACCTAAACCTCAACTCCCTATTGAACACATACACGGATCCGCCGCTACCTGCCCAAGAGGACCAGTCTCGACGGCCTGACGGACGCCGACCTGCAGGCCATCGTCCAGGAGATCAACGACACCCCCCATGAAGGTCCCGGACTGGGAAACACCCAACGAGGCTTGGTACCGCGAGCTCGGCAAGCTAATGTCGAGGACAAGCCACCCAAAGACGAGCATTGCACTTACAAATTGAATCCGGGCCAGCCACTCGCCAACAACGTATCGGTCCATTATATGTCAGCAACATTCTGAACTATCATGAACCATCAAGTACAACTAACTACTGAGAAAATCCAATCTTGCGAGAGGAAATTATGCGGCGGTGATGCTATTTCTGATCATCGTGCGCCATTGAACGCGGCTAATAGGAGAAACAGTCTGGAATTGTAAAGACCTCAGGATCGTAAGGGCCTCTCTGTCCAGGGTCAACAAACTACAAATTCTGCGATCCTGTATCATACAATCAAAGTTAATTCGTTCTAAACCATAATGATCGAACAATCTCTGTAACAAACCGCCCCACCGGCTAAGCATCTCTATCAGGTTGCTCGGCGACGCCATATTCCACACAGTCATATATCTTTTATCCGAATACAGAGGTATGCACTGTGAAGCTCTGACTATTTCCGCCTTCTTTATGCCCGTTTCTTTGGAGGCATCCGCTATATGCCAAACATATGCGTATGGCGGATCATGCAGGATACATCGGATTAGCTCCAACATATCATAAAGGCGTTTCTTGGACCCTTTATCGCATTCCAGAGCCGCGCTAGCGAACCCAGATCTTTCACCACCTTCACAATGTATAATCCGAAGCTCATGTCTTTCGGTATCCACTTTGGGCCAGCTCCGATTGGCTTTCATCAAAAGGTTTAGACCGTCAATAATCTCATTGATACAGAACTCAGACACATCCTTCGTCAAATCACTGAGCACTCGTATATGAATATCGCAATCCGTCTTCTCCGTGAATATATGATTCACCCAACGCGCGCCAGTTATCTTATACTCAGAGAAACGAAGCATACAATCATCTATATTTCTTCGTGCACTACTCAACTGAGCGAGCATCTTTAATTCATCTAATCCAATGCGGCAATGAGTGCTTCCACAACTAAATTGTATTGTCGATATCCCATATTTAGGAAATACATAACACAAGCGGTCAGACCAAGATTGAAAGCGAGCGAAAGTGCCAGGAGGCAATGACCTAGCACCAACGTCACCTCCAACTTCAAGAGGACAGCAGCCAACCCCTCTCCCATTCTCATCCTGCAGATCAAGACCATTACTCTCATTTAGATAGCTTTGAAACGCATAGCACAAAGACATCAAAATGGCGATGGCCGCACGGTCATAAGCAGATTGAAAATCAGCAGTCGCCTTTCCGTTCACATCGGCCTGCAACACGCAGCAATCAGCAACATATTCATTCGCGCTGTCAGAAGGACGAAGATTAAACTGACATAGGGCCACACCAAAATGCTCCATATATGTCAGGTGCTCAAAATACTTCTCTATTGCAACACCGATTTCGCCATAAAGCGTTCGCGCAAGCTCAATGGGAATTCTTTTACCTTCATCCCGGATTACGTTCATGGTCACGGACACGGCTAATCAACTCCTTCATTAGGCAATCAGCAGCTGCAGAATCAAACACTGTCCGAGCATCGACCGAATCCGATTACTGTGACCTCTCCGCCCGAATCAATTTGGCCATCGAACATCATGCCCCAAACAATCATGGCATCAGGTTGAACGCAGGCACGTATCTCATCCACAGCACGCGTTACTTTCTGGAGTTTTTCATGAGCCGAACAAGCGAAAGAGATGCAGACGGCGTTCATCATCTTCAACGAATCATTTGAGAATGATGCCATTGCGCGCTTCGCGGCCTCAACTATTCCATCCGTACCTTCTGCTTGGCCAGCGCCGGACCAAGCCAGATCGTTGCCGCCCATCGCCGCTTTGATATCGGACCAATCAACATGTATGTACGAAGAATTCATATCAGATATATCATCCAATACCCGAAAACCAGCGTTTAACTTTTTCGCCATCTGCAACTCTTGCTTGTCCATTTTGACTCCTTATCGAGAGCTATCAATACTCCTCACAATATGCACGACAAGCAATCAACAGTAGATATCTACCGGAATATTGAAGATGAACAAGCTACTAACGTTTAGCTGAAAACGAGTCAGTTACCGAGGCCCCGGCATTGATCACGAAATGTGAATAATCCTGTGTCCAATGAGCCCTACAAGCCATCGCCGTACTACAGCATATCCAGAATAGCGATGTTCTAGGGCCTCGGCGTAGAGAGCTTGTTGTTGAGCGTATTCGGTGCGGAGACGCTGAGACCAGTCTTTGACTGTTTCACCCGGGCGCATTTTGTCGGTTTTGTAGTCGAAGAGGGTGATGGTCTTGGCGGTTGGATCAAGGAAATAGCCGTCTATGATACCTCGGACCACGATTGTGTCGTCACATTGCTCAGCAACGTTGCCGCTGTCATTCTTCGTGTTGGGCACGCCACCAGCCATGCCGCTACCGTTCACCTTGGCATTAAGCCGGTTACGTTCAATCAACATCGAGAATGGCTCTTCCCGGAACAGAGTATCCCGATGAGCTCGTATTTGCGCCGATAGCGGGCAATTTTCTCCAGTGACAAACCAGAGCAAGCCTTCCAGCTCGCGAGTCAGCACAATATGAGCCACTTGCGGCGTGATGACATGATTCGCTTCCAGACGGTCAACAATGTTTCTCAGCTCGGCTTCGCACTGCTCACGGAACGGCTCAGTACCCCAATCAAAGAGTTCCAGTACATTGTGGACCGCAGTACCCACCTCCGAAGCAGATGGCTCAACGTCGGATACCTTCTTCATAAAGTCAGGAATAAAGAACCCACTATGCGCTTCCCGCCTTTGCTTCCAATCATCTAGATTGTCTTCCAGCATGGCAATTGGCGCAGCCGCGTCATCAGACGGCAATACAGCCAGCGAATCAGTGTCATCAGATATAGATTCCGCATCATCAATCATCCAGCTGCGAGCCTTGGAGGAACTCACTACCACTGGCATGCGCGGAGGCTCATCAGGCAATCGCAAACCAGTCACATCAATACGTTTATTGATATAGCCATACCCGTCCGTTCGCTCATTCATAGTGGTCGTCGGCTCAGGCGCAGCACTGCAGAATCGAATCGTAATGGCCCTGCCCGTCGCCGCCATAGCCGGCGCTGTTTCCTGTAGTCCCGCAGCAAGATTCCACGCACGGACCTCATTAGGGCGAAGAATCGCAGACGAATCATCATCCGCATCTCCAGACGCCAGCAATGATCCTAGAATCCAATAGAGATAATTGGGGCTACCACTATTCTTGACCACCGTTCGTGGATCTATGGTGCGTCCATCGCCGCTTAGCGCGATGCCTTGAGCCATCGTACGCAAATTCAGATTGCCATCATCGTTCTTTCCTGGACGGTACGATCCCGCGATAATCAACTTGCGTTCGGCACGAGTCATCGCCACATAGAGCAAACGAAGTTCCTCTGCCGCCTCCAACTCCTTGGCCCGCGAATCAATCACTGCGCGCTGGAAAGTATCCACTCGAACATGGTTACGTTGGTCAACCAACGATAAGGCACCTTCGCCATATTCGGCAACAGCCCCATCCTCATTCCTTGTCTGATGAGCAATCGTGCGAACGACAGCGGTTCTCGATCCGGTCAGCAGATTATTGCTGGCACCCATGAGTATCACGACGGGCCATTGCAATCCCTTGGATTTATGAATCGTCATGATATGCACGGCGTTTTTGGTAGGCACTGTTGAAGCTTCTTCACCGGAGCCACTCGCGGACCACATTGTTACGGCATCAAGGAATGGTTGCAATCCACGCTCCTGAGCTACAGCAAATGCATCAGCCTTTTCTACAAGCAAGCGCAGGTTCGCCTGCCGTCGCTCACCTTCAGGCATATTGCCTGCGAAATCGAACAAGCCAGAAACGGCATAGAGATGCCACAACGAATCAGACAGAGAGTGAACTCGCGCATAATCGCATGCGGCATCATAGATTCGCAGGAATGCCGATATCTTTGCAAGCAACACATCAGAAGAAAGAACAGCCGATTCATCAGCTTCTCCCCCACTCTCAGCAATCCGCCGCATAACGTCAAATAGCCAGCCTCTGTTATGCAGACGAATCCGCGCCAAATCATCATCCGTGAACCCCATAGTCCGTAGCACCGCAACCAACGGCACATCCTGATGACGATTGGCGATAATACGCAACCAATCCAAGGCGATCTGTATCTCCGGCTGACGATACAGGTCTCCAACGCCCTGTACTTCGACTGGAATGCCGACACGATATAGTCGGTCAGCCAGGTCGGCAAAATGAGTAGCGCCACGAGCCAGCACCGCGATATCCCCATATGAATACTGCGCGCGAGGCCCCTCGCAGAGCTCCTGGACACGGCGCACTATCATGTCCACCTGTAATTCGTCCTTGCCGGCGCGAACTGTCGGTGCAGTGTCAGTGCCGTTTTCATCAGCCACAACATCAGCACTCAAGTCAGGTGCCGCGTTACTCACCAACAATTCAATGGCTTCTGCATCGAATGGTTTACCAGCTTGCTTTGCCGAGCCGATTTGCAACTGTTCCTTCAGGTAATCGGTCGCACCCATATTCGGCGTCATCAGTCGGGCAAATACCGTATTCACAAAAGTGATGATTTCCGGCACCGATCGATAGTTCACCCACAATTCCCGGCGATGGCTCGCATCCGTAACACTATTGCAGATATCGCCGAACTCCTCCGGCGAGGCATCACGGAACCCATAAATGCTTTGCTTCACATCACCGACCATGGTAAGTTTGGCTGCATTTCGGCTGATTTCGCGAATGAATCGATTCTGCAGGGCGTTATTATCCTGGCATTCATCCACATAAATATATCGCCACTGAGCACCGATACGCTTGGCCACGTCAGGCTGCTGCATGGCATCCAATGCCCAGAAAGCCACATCACTGAACTCCGCTACGGACTCCTGCTGTTTCACAAGCGCATACTGCTGGTCGAACGTGGTGATGAGCGCAATCAATCCTTCGAGTCTTCGCGCAGCGACCTCATCAAGCGAGTCCACTTGTTCAGCGGTAAAGGCCAGTTTCGATTGCAAATCAGAAACGATCCCTTTAATGCCCCGCACCGTTTCCGCCAATCGACGGCCCAGTTCACTGTCTTTGGGTACGGCGATTGCCGTACTCTTAAGAATGGCAGTTTTGCCGACAGTAATGCGCTTGGGCAGTACGTCCAATGGATTGGCATCGATAACACGAGCACGAACTGCATTCCATGATTCGCTACGCAAGTACTGAGGCAAATCGCATATCATCCGCAATGATTTGACTACCGTATCTTGCTGCGCGGTGTGCGCATCGTGGCAGCTGGCGAGCGCCTCATCAAGACACGATCGCAATTCGGCAAGAGGATGTTCTGCCATATCAATCCAGCCTCGAAAATAACGGTCCAAATATTCATTGCCGTATTCACCACCAACGACCTGATTCAGCGACGCAATGTTGAACCGGTATGGTTCGGCGAGCCGGCTAAGCCAACCGATGCGGTTGGGCTTGGTGAGTGCCTTGTCATACAGGCTCATCATGGTGGCGCGCAAGTCACCATCATGCCGGGGCCCTTGCATGTTGTCCAACACATCCATGAACCGCGCGTGCATTGAGTTGCGCTCGTCATACCACGATTCGAATAACGCGTCGAGTGTTTGGCCTCTCAGCCGGTTCTTCATGGCATCATCAGCAAGAATCTGGAATCCTGGAGCCACCGGCAATGTATCGGCATTGCGATCCACGATTCTTTTGGAGAGCGCATCAATAGTGCTGATTTGCACGGTTGGCAGATCGTTCAAGGCAACGGAGAATACGGTTTGCGCATGGTGGCAATCGTGCAGAATCGTACGCGCCAGTTCGCTGTCGTCTCCACCTAATTGATAGTCCGTATCCAAGAGCACGAGTGAACCCGGCTGGCATCCATGATTGCGCCGCGCATACAGAATGGCGTACTGCAGGTTCTGTTCCAAGCGCCGGCGAATTTCTGCGGCTGCGGCAACGGTGAAAGTAATAATTAACGATTC